>CAZWAS010000073.1:0-20870 GCA_964631915.1 uncultured Spirochaetales bacterium
CTCACGGGTGCGCCGAATATCGCGAAGATGGCATCCCCGATGAACTTATCGATAGATCCGCCGTGCTTCTTTATTATATCTACCATAACGCTGAAATGGTTGTTCAGAAACGAAACCACTCCTTCGGCAGTATTGTTTTCGGAAATTGTGGTGAAAGAGCGGATGTCCGAAAAGAGTACCACAATCGTACGCTTTTCTCCGACCATCAGTGCCTCATCGCTCCCTTTTTCTTTTTGTTTATCGATGATTTCCTGAGGAACGAATTTTGAAAATACGTGGCGTATCTTCTCCTGCATCTCGCTGACTTGCGTGAACAGGAGAGAATTTTCAAGGATGATTCCCGCGCCTTCAGCGAATGTCATAATGTTCTCGCTGATGAAATCGGAAAAATAATTGTTCGAAAAATTGCCGATGTGCAAGGTCCCAATTACATTGCCTCCCTTTCCTATGAGCGGCCAATGGAAGTAGGAGCTTATGTGCTTACCATCGAGCCGGATTTTTTCATAATCCTCCCGTGCGCCGATAAGAATCGGCTCTATGGCATCGAGAGACAGTTCCGGGAACTGGGCATAAAAATCGCTGTAGCAGACTTTGAGCAGTTCTTCGACATCGGTTTTATAGGTAAGGTGAGAAGGTCTGATATAAACGCATGCTTCTTTGTGGTACTTGAACATCAGAACACCGATATGCACATCGCACACTTTCGGAAGGAGTTCCAGAATGCCCTTTGTGGTTTCGTCGAGAGAACCGAGGGATCTTCCGACTTCTCCGAGCAGATTCAGTATCGTAGACCTGAAAAGCTGAGCGTCGTTCATCGCCCCTATCATCTCGAACACCCGGTCGTGGTTCATCGACTCCCCGTCGTCCTGTATGGAAGCGGTATCGTAAGGAGGGTGATCGGACAGCTTCCCGACGATCGCCTTCAAATTTTCGATGTTGTCGAAATCCTTCGTAACGAATGCATCCGCTCCCGAAGACATGGCCCAGTATTTGTCGCGGTCCTCGGAAAGACTGGTGTGCATGATGATGGGTATATCTTTCACTCCGCGGCGGTGCTTTAAAAGTCTGCTCGCCTGATAGCCCTGCATCAACGGCATTTCAACATCCATGATTATGAGATCGGGTACTTCCTTGTACGCCGCTTCCACGCCCTCTACTCCGTTTCTTGCACGGGAAATCCGATAACCTTCCTCTTCTAGAGAACCGGCGAGTATGCCAGCGACAAGATCCGAATCATCGACAATCAATATTTTTTTTCCGCTCATGTTTCCACCCTAACCGATGAGGTCCCGTACTTCTTTCACCAAATTCCCCCGGTCGAATTCAGATTTGACTATGAAGGCATTCGCCCCGACGGCTTCGAATTTGTTCCGTTTCTCCGGGTCTTCGTCCGAGGAGACTACGATGATCGGTATGTTCCGGCATTTTTCGTCCTTTCGCAGATTTTCGACAAAGGTCAATCCGTCCATACGAGGCATATGGATATCGGTGATGATGAGGTGATACTGCTGCTCCTTCAGTTTCTGAAGGCCGTCTATTCCATCCACAGCAGTGGTCACATTGTAGTTTTCGAGTTCAAGGATGGACTTCTCGATTTCCCGAGTGGAATACGAATCGTCCACAACGAGGATTTTCTTGAATTCCCGACGGGAAGTGGAAAACTTGCGGCGGGTATCGATATTCCGTATCCGCTTGAACCGATTCATTATTTCGGGAATAAATAGAATATTTATAATATTAAAACTTTCATCAAATACGATTACTTGGATAAGCTTGAGCTTCGATAGATTCTTCGGCACCGGTTTGTAAATGAGAGAGGTATATTGAATCACCGAATCGACGATGATGCCGACAACCTCTCCGAACGATTCCACTACTACGACGAACAAGTTCTTTCGATCGCCTTCCTCAACATCCTTATCCAATATGGCGGACAATGGATATAAGGGTATGATCGTATCCCTCAACCTGTACCCCTTTTTGTTCAGCAGATCGAGTTGCTCATCCTCCTTGACGATGGTGATCTCCTTCACGAAAGCCGCTGGAATAAGAAATTTTTCCCCTCCTGCAGTAACGAAGAATCCGTCCACCGTGGCGAGCGAAAGGGGGAGGGAAAGTTTGAATTCGGTTCCTTCACCTTTTTTGCTTGTCAGGGATATTTTTCCTTTTAGTTTCTCGATATTGTGTTTGACGATATCGAGCCCAACTCCTCGCCCCGAAAGATCCGTTATTTCATCCTTGGTCGAAAAACCCGAAACGAACAGAAAAGAATTCAAGGCGGACTCTTCCATCTGCCGTATTTCCTCGGCCTGTGCCGGATTCATCTCCGCAGCGCGGCTGCGTATTTTCTCATAATCGAATCCCCGTCCGTCGTCCACAATCCTTATGACGATATTCCCACTTTCCGCCGAACAGCGGATTTCGATCTTTCCAGTCGGAGGCTTCCCCGCCCGAATCCGTTCTTCCGGCGTTTCCAGACCGTGATCGACCGCGTTACGCACGATATGAATGATGGGATCGTGCAGTCGCTCAAGGATAAACTTATCGAGGAGAATATCGGTGCCATATGTGGAAAACTCGATCTCCTTTCCTAGTAACAACGCGGTCTCTTCCACCATGGTACCAATATTGCCGAGAATAAGCTCGAGGGGAAGCATACGCAGGGATAGAATTTCCTCCTGCAGTTCGAATGTATCCCGTTCGAGCAAGGCTAACTCTTCGCCGAACCCTTTTTTCAGCTGTTGGACAAGTTTCATTGCAGCTGTGGCCGTTTCTGCCCCCCCCTGTGGATTCTCCCTGCAACAAATCCCTCATCTTCTCTTCAAGTTCTTCCAC
This sequence comes from uncultured Spirochaetales bacterium, assembly GCA_964631915.1. Classification (GTDB taxonomy): domain Bacteria; phylum Spirochaetota; class Spirochaetia; order CAZWAS01; family CAZWAS01; genus CAZWAS01. The sequence continues at coordinate 2,836 of CAZWAS010000073.1, forward strand.
AATCCTTTTTTCCTTACGGAATTGGAACTGCTTGATGATAAGATTATTCAACAGCTTGACTATGTTCTCGATTCTCCCCACATTGATCCGTATGGTCTCATGGCTTTTTTCCCTTATCCTGTCAGCAGATAGTTTCTCCTTCTCCTTAGTACCGGCTAACGCCTTTTGGGCATCCGTTTCCGTCGGTGCAGCCGAAGGCGGTGTGTAGGACTGTCCGCCATTTTTCGAAGCAGCCATCTGCAGTGCATCGGGATGTTCCTCCGTCTCTTTCCTCGGCGGTTCCCATTCCTGCAGGCGTACCGATTCAACCTCATACGGTTCGTTCGCATAGGCACGTTCAAAGACTGCGAGAAGTTTCTTCACTTCAATGGCGTCGCTCTTACGCATTCGGATTTCCTTGGCGCCGCGGCGCATGTAATCGGTCGTAATAAGTACCAGCTGGATGAGATTCTTCGAAATGCCGTATCGACCTTCTTTGACTCCCTTGAACACATTCTCCAACCCGTGGGACACGGCCTCTATCACATTGAATTTCAGCATCCGCGAGGACCCTTTGATAGTATGGAGGGACCTAAGAAGTGAGGTAAGCGCTTCTTCTTTGTTCGGATCCTTTTTCAGCGTCAGAATATCCCTGTCCACCGCAGAGAGGTTTTCCTCGAGTTCGTCGAGATAATTGTTGATAAAGGCATCCTTATTCAGCGCCATGCGCCCCTCCTTCTTTTTCGAGCTTCTGTATCCAGCCTTCACAGATTCTGAGAAAATACTTCGCGTTGAATCCTTCCAGAATGAATTGATACGAGAATCTGCCTGCACCGATATAACCGCGAATATCTGAAGCACACCGCACGAATTCTCTGCGGGCCGCTCCGGGAGATGCATCTTTGAGGAGCAGCGCTTTCCGGAATCGTGCTGGCCAGAACCCAGAATTCGCGAAAAGCGCCTTGTCGAATTCGTTCAAAGCTTCCTCAGTACGATTCCCCTCCGTGCATACCATTCCCCGCAGATATGCGGTCAGCTCGTTTTCACCCCAGAGTCGTCCCGCCTCTCCTGCAATCTGGAGGGCTTTTCCGGATTTTCCGGCGTTCAACATATACACGGCCTTCAGGAAAACAATAGCGGCGGCGAAAGCAGGATCGTTTTCTTCGAACATCGGATTATTCAGTCGCATCGACGCATACTCCATGATTTTTTCCGCCTGAGGCCTTTCCCGAGGAAACGAGTCACGCACTATGCGGTCTGTCCGGTCGCTCCGTTCCATTCCTCCATCCGGTTCCCGGATGACGGCTTGTGTGGGAATTATGCCGTTCGCCTTTTCTTCCCGCGTTTTCTTTCTGAAGAAGAAAGAGCCCTCCTGTTCGACGAGCAGGAGATCCGGATGAGAATGATGGGGAATTTCGGACGAAGAGAAAAAAAGGTAGCCGCGCGGCGCGAGAATTTCTGTAAGCCGACTGACGATTCGGTTTCTCGTTTCGGGCTTCATATAGATGAGCGTATTCCGCAGGAATATCAGATCGAGCTCTTCCGGTATCCCTTCATATGTTTCGGACACAAGGTTGATTTGCCGAACTTGTATGCTCCGCAGTATGTCTGGGCGGATCGCATAACCGACGCCGTCCTTATCGAAGAACGGCTCGAGAAGGTAATGGAATTCTTTGCCGTCTTCCCGGAACGAATTGCTGCCGTATCTCGCCTGTCGGGCCCGCTCGAGAACTAGGGGGTTTATATCGCTCGCATACACGGTAATAGCGCGGATATCCCAGAATTTGCTCGCAAGAGCGGCAAGAGCAATAGCCTCTTCTCCGGTCGAACAGGACGCACTCCATATCCTCACCCTTTGCGTTTTTTCCTCGGCAAGAGCCGGAAACACGGACGCTTCCAGCGCTCTAAAATGCCGAGCTTCCCTGAAGAAATACGTTTCGTTGATGGTGACGGCATCGAGAAATGCGGCCCGCTCCTGTCCGTCCCGCTGTACGGCTTGCAGAAAGCTTTCAAGAGACCCGTCGAACCGCGGAAGGCACGATTCAACATATGAGCCAACGGTATTGAATGCGGTATCCGGCAGTTTTATGCCGATTTCACGTTCTATAAAATCCAAGACAGTTTCGAATTTTCCGTTCACTGGGCGAACTGGCACCTTACTGTTTTCCCCCTTCCGCCCTGCCGACGAGGGCGAGAAGCCGTTTGGGTATTTCCGCAAGCGGGAGTACTTCCGAAGCTCCGCCCAATTCGATGGCGGTCTTGGGCATGCTGAAAATTGCGCTGGTGGCCTGATCCTGTACCAGGGTATACCCTCCCTTGTCCCGTATCTTTTTGCACCCCGCTGCTCCATCTCTCCCCATGCCCGTCAGGAGAATTCCGATAACCCGGTTCCCGAACCATTCGGCTGCACTCTCGAACAAGACATCAACGGCAGGTTTCTGATTCAGAACTCGCGGTCCGTCGCCTAAGGCCAGTTTTCCGTCCGCCACTACGAGATGTTTGTTCACTCGTGCTATTGCTACCGTACCCGGTTTGAACGCTTCCGGCGCTTCTGATGAAAGCCTCACTTCCAGGGCACACGCTTCGTCGAGCCACTGAGCATATCCTTCGTCGAACCCCTCTTCCAGATGTTGAACAACCGCTATACCCAGGGGGAAATCTCCAGGAAGGGCTGCCAGAACGTTTCGGACGGCGATAGGCCCGCCGGTCGACGCTCCGAGAACCACGGCGCTGAAACCCCTTCGCAAGGCAGGCTGCGGAACATCCGTGCGGATCGAAAGGATTTCTGTCCTTCGCTCGATATCCGCAGCACCGTAATCCCACTTCCTCTTCGTCTTCCCTGCCGATTCGATCATATCGAGAAATGCATTGGCAAAGGAAGGATCGTTGAATCGATCGATATCCGGCTTTTTCAATACTTCGAATGCTCCGGCGGTGATCGCTTCAAAGCTCACCGCAGCGTCGACCGCACTGGAGAAAATGATGATAGGCACCGGCTGTTCCGCCATGATCCGCCTGGTGGCTTCCAGGCCGTTCATAACGGGCATGTTGATGTCCATGACAATGACATCCGGCTTGAGCGATAGGCTCATTTCATATCCTGCCAGGCCGTTCGCAGCCTCGCCTGCAACCTCAATTGTGCTCCTCTGCGACAGGACTTCTTTCACTATGCCGCGCATCAACGCCGAATCGTCAACAATAAGCAGCTTCATACCCCCCCACCTTTCTTCCAGGTTCGTGCAAGATAGTTGCATGCGAGCGATTCCACATCGATCAGAAAATCCGCTGATACTCCTTCACCGAAGCGGCAGCCGAGCACTCCTTCCCGAAAAAGCAGAGGACGTGTCGGCGGCGGAACGAGGTTGAGTTCCCGTAAGGGTATCCGCTTTATCTCCGCGAGACTGCCTACTCTGAAAGCGATATAGTCGATACAAACGTCTCCGGCGATTGTTCCGGCCACTGCGTGGAACAGCTCGCGGTTTTCAGCGCTGAACGAATCCGCAGCTGCTATCAACGCAATCTTCAGGGCGCTCGGATCCCGGCGGCCGAAAAGCCGCTCCAGATAGGAATCGAGTTCGAAGATCAGAAGCGTTTCAGTGCTGTAGCGCATTGTCCGGCCCAGATACTCGGGAAGAATGCTCTGCGAATCGGATACAACTGCAGCATCGCTTTTTTCCAGATAACTGCTGGCGAAAAACGTTTCCCGGTCGATCAAAAAACGGAGATCGCCGTGTTCGAGAACGAGAAAATCCTTGGCGTCTTCCAGATCAGGTCGCATCAAAATCGTTTTCCAACTTTTTCCGTATGTTTTGCAGGTTCAGGATGAATATTTCCTTACCCTCCAAGGCTATCGAACCGGCGAAGAACCCTTCCGCTTCTTCTCCCGAAGCGATAAGGTGGATATTCTTTTCCGGAACCTTCGCTATTTCGTGGATGTCCGAAATCATGCAGGCGAGTCGATCATCTTTAATATTCAGAATCAAGAACGTAGAGGAGTCGATTTTTTCTTTTTCGAACAGGACATTTGGATCGATGGCCGTATACGGTTCTCCGTGGCGGTTTATGAATCCGCGCACATAGGGCGGAACGAAGGGGACATAGAAAAGCGGAACATCCAGCACTATTTCCCGGACCTCTTCCGCATACAGTGCGTATCGCTTGTCTTTGATGCCGAACACCAAAAATTTTACATTCCGTTCGTCTTTCGCAACCGCTTCCTTCTTCCCTTTTTCATGAAGGGATTGAATCCGCTCAATCAGCTCCTTATCAGCCATGTTCGCTCACCTTGTATACATCGACCATGCTTCTGAGCCCCTCCGCCATTTGTTTCAGCGTCATCGAGGCATGTGCCATTGCTTTCGTCGATGTGACGAAGTTGTCGATTCCTTCCGATATCTGTTTCAGCGTCAGCAGTATCTGCTCGAAGGCGGAAACCTGTTGATTTATAGAGGAGGCGATTTGTTCGGCAGAATTCGCGGAAATTTCCGAGGAGCTGAGTATGTCTTCGAAAATCCGACGCAGTTCGCTTGAAATGGTTCCACCTTCCCGAATGCGGGCCGTACCCTCTTCCGAAGCTATGATCAGATTGTCAGATGAATGCTGAATCTCATTGATCTTGACTTTAATTTCTCCCGTGGAAGAAACCGTGCTGTCCGCCAGTCGCCGTATTTCAGCAGCGACGATCTGGAAATTTTTTCCAGCCTCGCCAGCAGCAGAGGCTTCGAGCTCCGCATTGAATGCGATAATCTTCGTCTGATCGGCAATACCGTTGATGATATTGACAATATCCCAGATGCTCTCTATCTTTTCTCCCAACGATTTAATCCCTCGCAGGGTTTCGTCGTTGCTCCCTTTTATCTCTTCCATTTTTCCCAGAATATCCTGCACCTTGCCGAACCCTTTTCCGACGACATCCTTTGTTGCATGGGAAATTCCTGCTACTTCCCGGATTCGGGTTGCGATGCTTTTCGAAAGCTGGTCCGAATCTTCCATGGTACTCACGATCTCTTTGACTGCAGCAGCCTGCTGATTCGAAGTAGTGGTGATCTCCTGGGAAGATACGGACAAGTCCTGGACGGCTGCAAAGAGATCCCTGGATGCGTCCTTCATCCGTTTCAGCATCCCTTCCATAGCATCGATGAGCGCATTGAACTGCTCCGACATTTGGCCGATTTCATCCCTCGTCGTCACAGTGATGCGCCTTGATACATCCCCCGCGGACACTTCAGCGGTGATTTCCCGCATACGCGTTATGGGTTTTAAAAGCTGCGAGACAAACCAAAGCACCAAAAAAATTGTACAGATAAGCGCACCGATGATAACAGCCAGGCTGATATTCCGTATCAGGTTCAAGAGCTGATATATCTCCGCAATATAGACTTTTGCGGCTACAATCAGATCCATTTCCGGGAAATACGCAAACCGTACCATTGCATCCTCGCCCCGTTCATCTTCCTGCATCCGATAGGTAATGGTACCGTTCTTCTCTTCGATCATCCGGCGTATGTAATAAAAGCCCTTCGTATCTTGGGCATCGTAGAGATTCTTTCCCTTCAGCGTCGGATGGATGAGCATGGTGCCCTTCGTGTCCATGACAAACGCATACCCCGTTGTCCCTATCTTTATGGAAAGAATTCTTTCTTCCAGATCGTTCAGATTGACGAGGGTATGAAACTCGCTCTTGTAGGAAGATGCCCAGACTATGATATCCCAGGGCGCGAAGTACGCCATACCTCCGGCTTTGGCCCTCTCTTCCTTTTCTCCCGGATTCTTCCACAGGTACTCGATGTAACCTTCTTTCATCGCAGTAGCTTTTTTCATGAACTCATATCCGGATGCGTCCGCTCCTGGAGACTTCGGGTGTATGGCCAGAATACCTTTGCTATTTACCCCCGCGAGATAGCCGGTTTCCCCGATTTTGCCGAAACGGGGATCGAGCATCATCGCCATCACTCTAGCGTAGGCGTCTTTTTCGCTCACTTCCCCAGCCTTGTACCTGTTGTATTCGTATTCGATCTCCCGTCTCACTCCCTGAGCAAGACCGATCAGATAATTCCTCACTGAGGTGTCCACATATGTTTTAGTCACTTCCATAATGAGCGTTGTAGTCTGCTGCAATTCGGCGTCATATCGGTCCTTGAAACCTTTGGAAAGGCTAATGAAAACGCCCAATCCCAGGCCGACTATCACTACGACGAAGACGCCGCAGAAGAAAAGCAGCGTTTTCCCTTTCATGCTTTGGAAAAAACCGATCCGTTTTCCTCTCATTGTCTTCCTCCTGTCATGCAAGATATCGTTTTACTACACCGTTGAGCGTTTCCGACATGTCCCGCAGTTTTTCCGATGCAGCACTGGTCGCCTTTGTGGAAGTAACGAAGTTGTCTATGCCTTCGGAAATCTGCTTCAGGGTAAGAAGGATCTGTTCGAATGCAGCGACCTGCTGATTCACTGAGCCTTCGATCTGGCCTGCCGATGCAGCCGAAATATCCGCGGAACTCATGATGTCGCCGAAAATATCGTTCAGGCGGTTGGACAGTTCGCTCCCTTCCTTTATTTTTTCAGTTCCTTCTTCTGAGGCGATAATCAAGTTATCCGATGAGTGCTGCATCTCGTTTATTTTGGTTTTGATTTCGCCAGTCGATGCCACAGTGCTGTCGGCAAGCCTGCGGATTTCCGCAGCCACTATTTGAAAGTTCTTGCCCGCTTCTCCTGCAGCCGATGCCTCGAGCTCCGCGTTGAACGCTATGATTTTCGTCTGATCCGCGATACTGTTGATGATGGTCACTATTTCCCAAATGCTTTCTATCTTCTCGCTGAGGGAACGTATGCCGTTTATCGTCTGACCGTTTGATTCCCGTATTTCCGCCATTTTCGCAAGACTCGCTTTTACCAGTAGCATTCCCTTTTCGACCGTTTCCCTGGTCTGTGCCGCTATTCTGGAAACTTCATGGAGCCGTCCTGCAATACTCTTGGAAAGTTGGTCGGAATCTTCCATTGTGCTCACGATTTCTTTCACCGCGGCAGCCTGCTGGTTCGAGGTAGTCGATATTTCTTGGGCGGAAACGGAAAGATCTTGGACGGATGCGATGAGCAGCGCAGCTGCATTTTTTATTTCTCCGAGAATTTCTTTGAAGCTCTCCAATGTCCTGTTTATGAGATAGCCGACATACGCAAAATCGTCGGACAAATCCGTGGGAACCACGGCACCCAGCCCTTTCTTCCCTGATCCCGCGAAGCCTGCAAGCGTCTTCATCAGACCGTTCAACGGTTTTCGCGTCATAGTCAGGGTGAGAAAAACAGCAACAAGAAGCGTGAAAATATTAACCGCTGCTACGCCGCCGGCTTTAGGAAGAAGGGCCGATACGGTTATCCCCGAGAGAACCCCTTCGTATACGGACAAAAAAACAGTCAGGTTAGTGAAAATGATCGGTACGACAAGAAACAGAATCGTTCGCTTCATGACATTCAGGCCGAAAATACGCTTGGACTCGATAAAATCGACGTGCAATACATCGGCCTCCACGATCGCCCTGCCGATGGGCCGAACCAATGAAGAAGCAAGCATATACACGACCAACGCAGCCAGGTAGGAACCGTATGCCGAGAGAACAACCGCCATGAGGCATTTGACTAGTTCCACGTGGAGGAAAAAGTACATATAGGCCACTACCACTAATGCACCACCGGCGATCCGAACGAAGAGGAGAACGCCGTGAATGAAAGGCAGCCTGATGCAGCGCAGGAATAGGGTCTCCGCATCGTTCCTGTCGATGGTACCTGCGGCGATATCGTCTATCCCTTTTTTAAGTTTGCGGGAAAGAGCATAATTCACGGGCATGGCGATGCCCAGTACGACGATTGCAGCGACAATGCCTACGCAGACGAGTATCTGCTGTACCTTCTGTGGTTCCATAGAAATAAGGAGCAGCACATACGCCGAAGCGACAGGAACTCCAAACACCAAACCCAATATTTCAGTCTGAAAAAATTTCCGCATAAACACGGCGCCTGACATAGTTTTCTCCTGTTTCTCGATCAGCAGCGCATGCTGTACTACGAATTCTTACTGTACGTCACTCTCTCCCGTATCCAAAAAAACATTGGCATCGTTTTTAAGAAATATCTTCTTGCTCCCGTCGGAAAACCCGATTCTCGCGATGAGCAGACCGATCAGATCCTTGCCCTGGGGTTCCAAAGAGGCAATGGCGCAACCGATTGCATGCAATCCCCTGGCCTTTTCCTGCTGGCTCCATCGCGGCTGTATCTCCATCTCGAGCGTAGGTCGGCCGAACCCGAGGTGTTCAGGAATCCGGATGGATACCGAATATGTCCTGTCCAGCGGCAATTCGCAGTTCGTGAGCAGAAGGATCCCTTCCCCATTGATATTGCCGAGCCTTCCAAGCGGTTCATTCCGTTTTGCATCCATCACGGGAAGATAATACAAAAGGTGTCGCCTCAGCAGACGTCTGCCTTCGGAAGATGAATGATCGCTCATGAACATAATTATAATTGAAATCCGGGGAAATGGAATATCTTTTTCCCGGTAATTCGGTATATTATTGTAGCAGAAATAGGCTTACCGAAGGAGGTGCGAATTGAAAGAGACGGGTCATCTGCAGGGAAAGGTCGCTTTGATAACAGGTGGAAGCCGCGGGATAGGGCGACACATAGTCGTTGCTCTTGCAAACGAAGGGGTAAATATCGCATTCACGTATAAAAAAAGCAAAGGGGAAGCGGAAAAATTGGCAGCAGAAATCGAACAGCATGGAACACGCTGCATCGCCATTGCCGCTGATGTGTCAATAAGCAGCGACATCAAACGTATGATAACGACGGCAAACGACGAACTGGGGACCATAGACATCCTGGTAAACAATGCAGGCATCTCGCGGCCGCAACAGATACAAGACATATCGGAAAGCGATTGGGATGAACTTGTCGACACGAATCTGAAGTCTGCGTTCCTCGCCACTCAGGGAGTGCTCCCCGGCATGCGTGCTCGAAAGTGGGGGCGCATTATAAACATATCGTCAGTAGCAGCACAGCTCGGAGGAGTCATAGGTCCGCATTATGCGGCATCAAAGGCCGGCATGATCGGCCTGACGCATTCATATGCGAATATCCTGGCAAAAGAAGGAATCACGGTGAATGCGATCGCTCCCGCATTGATTGCGACGGATATGATGGCCACTAATAAAAATGCGCGTGCGGACTTGATCCCGATCGGACGTTTCGGAACCGCCGAAGAAGTTGCCGACGTAGTCGTAATGATTGTGCGAAACAGCTATATAACAGGGCAGACAATTAATGTCAACGGCGGATGGTACATGAGCTGAGCAGGAGTGCCATACAATCGCCGAAAAAAAATCATGCCGATCTCTCTCGACGAATTTTGCCGAACCACGAACAAAGGAACACCATGAAAGCCGCTTTGACGCAAACATACAAAACTATACTTTTCGATCTGGACGGAACATTGATCGATTCCAGAATCGGAATCACTAATTCCATTCGATATTCGCTGAATAAAATGAACATCGGCGCGATGAAAGAAGAAACACTGCTCAAGTTCATCGGACCTCCTCTGCAGGAATCGTTCCGATTGTATTGCGGATTCGAAGCCAATCGGTTGGAAGCCGCTGTGCAATATTATCGAGAATATTATTCTGAAAGAGGGATATTCGAGAATACCGTGTATGAAGGAATCAGGGAATTATTGGAAGAATTGCAAAGGCACAAGGTAAAAACGTTCGTAGCGACATCGAAACCGACAACATATGCGAGGCGGATATGCGATTATTACGGTATGTCAGAATATTTTACGCAGATAGAAGGGAGCGAATTGAACGGAACCCGCACCGATAAAACCGAATTGCTGCACTACATCGTGAACACGTATGGCATCATAAAAGAACAAGCAATTATGATCGGGGATAGGGAACATGACATCAGGGGAGCGAACAATAACCAAATAGTCTCTATAGGGGTCGGGTACGGATATGGGTCGCGGGAAGAATTGGAAGAATCGGGAGCTTCATACAATGTAGAAGATCAAAAGGAACTGATCGATTTGCTTGTCGGACAAAACGCCTTCTCTTATCGCGCATGATGCGATCGAACCATGTTGTAACTTTCCGACGGACATAATACAACACCTCAGAAGCGTCTAGGATATCCCATAACGCTTCCCGTTGTTTCTATAATTCAAGGAGACGCTTCATGCATCTCTTTTCCGGTTTCGTCGGGAAACCTGTACGGCTGGATTTTACACACGTCTTTCTCTCGCTTTTTCTCGAGACAGCTCCCTTCCTTCTCATCGGTTCGTTACTTTCATCAACGGTGAGCCTTTTCCTGTCAAGGTTTCTGCCGAAAAATCGCGCACTGGGTCTCGTACTAGCTTCGCTGCTCGGTATACTCTTTCCGGTTTGCAATGCGCCTTATCCCGTTGATCAAGAGCCTTGCCAGGGAAGGCCTTCCGTTGTCTCTGGCTGTAATGTTCATGGCAGCCGCCCCGATCGTCAATACTTTGGTAGTGCCTTCCACCTCCTATGCATTCCCCGGCATGCCACTCATGGTCGTACTCAGGTTTGTAAGGGGCGTAATCGGTCATTGGTGGTCGGAACCGCCGTTTCGGAGGAGAAAACAACAGATGAAAATCAGAGCGGCGAGTATCTCTGGAGGGAATTCACGGAGCGTGCAACGGCCGGCATACCCAAAGAAGGATTTATCCGGATCGCGGATAAATACTATTGGGACATCTACAATGAATTATACGACCATCCGGATGCGCACAAAGGTCGTTCCCATCGAAGAACCCAAACGGCCCTACATATTTGCAGTGAATTGATGCTGCCGTGCGGTTCGAAAAACTTTTCGGCGCAGGTTGCCTCGCGGCTTTCGACATCTGCAGCCTGCGCCGATACCTTTCAAGAAGCCGCTTCCTCTACCGCTGGTCCCACGAACTGGGCGTTGTACAGTTCCGCGTAGAACCCTCCCTTGGCGAGAAGTTCCCTATGGGTGCCCTGCTCTATGATGCTGCCGTGATTCATGACCAGGATGAGCTCGGCATCCCGTATAGTGGAAAGGCGGTGCGCTATCACAAAGCTCGTGCGGCCTTCCATAAGGTCAGCCATCGCCTTCTGGATGAGGAATTCCGTACGCGTGTCCACGCTGCTTGTAGCCTCGTCGAGTATAAGTATCGCAGGATCTGCGAGAACCGCACGCGCAATGGTGATGAGCTGTTTCTGACCCTGCGAAATATTGCTCGCTTCTTCGTTCAACACCGTGTTGTACCCTTCCGGAAGCGTGCGTATAAAGTGATCCGCATGGGCAGCTTTCGCCGCCCTGACGACCTCCTCTTCCATTGCTCCGGGCTTTCCGTAGGCGATGTTCTCCCTGATCGTGCCGTTGAACAGCCATGTGTCCTGAAGCACCATGCCAAACATGGAACGGAGATCGTTCCTCGGAATATCGCGGATGTTCACGCCGTCCACATTCACGCTCCCTCCGTTCACTTCGTAGAAGCGCATGAGCAGGTTCACCAGAGTCGTTTTTCCTGCTCCCGTGGGACCGACGATTGCTATGGTGTGCCCCTTCCGTACTTCCAGGTCGAGTCCGTCTATGAGCGGAATGTCTTCCTTATAACGGAACGAAACGTTCTTCAAGGACACTTCTCCCTGAGGATTCTCCAGAGCCTTCGCTCCGGGGCTGTCCGGCTCTTCTTCCTTTTCATCGAGCACTTCGAACACCCGCTCGGCACAGGCTATCGTGGATTGAAGAATATTAGCTATATTAGAAGTGAGCACTATAGGATGAGTGAATGACCGGGAATACTGAATGAACGCCGTTATATCGCCTAGAGCAAGCCGGTTCTTGGTCATCCACAAGCCTCCGACCACGCTGATGATGACATAGCCGAGATTACTCACGAAATTCATAAGCGGGAACATGATGCCCGAAACGAATTGCGCTTTCCAGCCCGCCTGATTCAGCCTCTCATTGATGCTATTGAACGTATCGACGGACTGTTTTTCGCGTCCGAATGCCTTTACTATGGCGTGTCCCGAAAACATCTCTTCGACATGTCCCGAGAGTGCACCGATTTCCTTTTGCTGGGCTGCGAAATACTTTTGCGATTTCTTCGCCACCACGACAGTTACCGTGAAATACAACGGAAGTGTGGCGATCACGATGAGCGTCAGAATGGGACTGATAGTGAGCATCATGATGACGAAACCGATTATCTGCACTATCGAAGATATGACCTGCGTTATGCTCTGCTGCAGCGTGTTGGAAATCGTATCTATGTCGTTCGTTACTCTGCTCAGCACTTCTCCGTGCGTACGGGAATCGAAATATTTGAGCGGAAGGCGACCCAGCTTATCGTTCACTTCCATGCGAAGATCGTACACTGTTTTCTGGGCTACGCTCGACATGATCCATTGAGTGAGGAAGGTGAAGCCAGCGCTTACGACATACATGCAGAGAAGAAGAAGCAGTATGCCGCCTATCGCTTTGTAATCTATCTTCCCGCCGGTATCCCGCACGGCACGGATCGCATCGTCTATCTGTTCTTTCGTCATCTTGATCGGTCCGCCGCCTGCCTCTCCGGCAACACCCTGCGGCATCTTCCGAGCCATGTCCATGACTGTCGTGCAGATCTCCGCCTTCTTCGCGTTGTCTTCCACGCTGTCGAGAAGCGGAAGAGCCATAAACTCCTGTATGGCTTTCAAAGTCGCAGCCTGATTCTGCCCTGCTTGCCCTTCCGATGCCTGGGCCTGTTTGAACCGCTCGACCATGGCTGCGATGTCCTCCCGCGCCTTGGCTTGCGCTTTCGAAACCTGGTTTAGAACCATGCGCGCCACGAAAGCGTCCTTAAGCTTGTTCATGGCCTGGCCCGTAATTTTGGGTGCGGCTATTGTGAATATCGTACTCGCGATTGCGAATACGAATATGACAACGAGGCTCAGGCGGTGAGGTTTCAGGTATTTCACCAACCTCTTGAACGTTCCTTTGAAATCCTTGGGTTTCTCGACCGGGGCCCCCATGTGTGCCGGCCCTCCGCCGAATCCGCCAGGACCTTTTCTCATAGCGCCCGGTCCGCCTGCCATTCCTAGGGGCTTCGCTTGTGTTCTTTCGTTGCTCATGCAATATTCTCCTCTGAAAGTTGCGAAATTGCGATCTCCCGATAAATGGGGCACGATGAAAGCAATTCCCTATGGGTCCCCATGCCTACGATGCGACCCTCGTCGAGCACGATGATCCGGTCGGCATCCATCACCGTTCCGACTCTTTGCGCAACGATCAGAACCGTAGCATCCTGTATTTCGTTTTTGAGAGCGGCACGCAGATTCGCGTCGGTCTTGAAATCGAGAGCCGAGAAACTGTCGTCGAACAGATATATCTCGGGCCTTCTCGCCAGAGCCCGCGCTATGGCGAGCCGTTGCTTCTGGCCGCCTGAGACGTTCATTCCCCCCTGTGCTATGGCATGGTCGTAAGTTCCGTCCATGCCGGAAATGAACTCCGTAGCCTGGGCTATGTCCGCGGCTCGTTCCAGCTCTTCCCGGGAAGCGTCTTCTTTTCCGAAACGTATATTGTCGGCTATGCTGCCGGAAAAAAGGATCGCTTTCTGAGGCACGTATCCGATCCGCGACCGCAGATCTTCTTGGCTCAACTCCCTCACATCGACTCCGTCCACAAGCACGCTCCCTTCCTCCACATCGTAGAAACGAGGAATGAGTTTCATGAGCGTGGATTTTCCAGCGCCGGTACTGCCTATAATCGCAGTCACCTCCCCCCTGCGAACATGGAATGATATGTTCTTCAGCGCCGGTTGTTCGGCCCCGTGGTAGCTGAAGGTGACGTTTCTAAACTCGACGTCTCCTCGTGCGTCAGTCACGGCCTTCGGTTTCTCGGGATCGATGATTTCCGGTTCCGTTTCGAGCACTTCGTTTATGCGTTCGGCTGCGGCCTGGGCTCTCGGGACCATGATGAACATCATGGAAAGCATCAACATCGAGAACATGATCTGCATAGCGTATTGGATAAACGCGATCAGCGCTCCCATCTGCATACCTCCGTTGTCTATACGGATTATGCCGAACCACAGGATCGACAGGCTCGTGAGGTTCATGATGAGCATCATAGAAGGCATGAGGAATGCCATGATGCGGTTTACCTTGATATAATTCTGCGTCAGATCCGCATTCGCAGCTTCGAACCGCGTGCGTTCGTGCGCAACACGGTTGAATGCCCTTACCACGCGGATGCCTGTCAGATTTTCGCGCAGCACCAGGTTCATCTTGTCGATTTTGACCTGCATGAGCTTGAACAGCGGCATTCCCTTCTTCGCAAGGAAAACGATGACAGCCACAAGCACTGGTATGGCAACGGCCAGGACCACAGTGAGGGATTTGTCTTCCGAATATGCCATAATGACCCCCCCGATCGCCATCATGGGGGCCATGACCATCATACGCAAAATCATCATGGTCACGTTCTGCACCTGTGTGATGTCGTTCGTCGTACGGGTAATGAGCGTGGCTGTGCCTATCTTATCGAACTCGTGAAGGGTAAAACTTTCCACCTTCGCAAATACTTTTTTTCTCAGGATAGTGCCGAATCCGACTGCAGCCCTCGAAGAAAGAAAACTCGCTGCCACGGCGCAGAGCACTCCGCCTGCAGCTATAAGAAGCATGGTTCCTCCTGTGCGGAGGATGTAGGCGGTATCTCCGTGCATAACGCCCTGATCGATTATGTCGGACATCAGGGTGGGCATGTACAAATCCGCTATGGTCTGAAAGAAAATCAGAATCAAAACACCCACGATGAACCAGGCATACGGTTTCAAAAAACGGAATAATTTCAGCATCTAACATGAACCTCCTCTGTCCTTTGCATCTTCCTGGTCTCCGCCTAAGAACTCGATGAAGTATTCGTTCGCCTTGTTCAGAAGCTCTATTAGCCGATCGCACTCCTGTTCTCCGAGGCGGTTCACCAGCCCATTGAAGGCGGATTCAAATGCCTCCCCGGCGCGACGCACCATAGAAGTCCCCTCTTCCGTCATTTTTACCCTGACCACCCGGCGGTCCGCCTTATCCAGCTCGCGGACTACCAGTCCTCTGCTCTCAAGCGAGGTGATAATCTGCGCAACATGAGCGGCGCTTACCCCGATGTTGGAGGAAAGGTCGGAAGCGCGGATGCCCTCTCCGCCCGATTCCGCGGCCCTGGCCAGACTCAAGAGCAGAAACACCTCGTTCGGTCGAAGATCCAGATCCGCTATCAGGGGGCTTTTCGCCCAGTGCAGCCGATTGAACCGCCTGATGGTTTTCATGAGTTCGCGCGCCTTTGGATTGAGCTGGGTAAACATCCTTTGTCGAATCCCCTTCTTTCAATTTACTTTACATACTAAAATATTTAATATGTAAAGTAATAATGCACGCGCGAAGAGTCAAGAACATTATTGCAGAAACCCTGTGCTCCGATCATTTTTCAGCGGTTCGGGTTTTCGCCGCAGAAAAGGGACGATCATAGCACATGATGAATATGCTGCTCCGGGATACCCGTGCACCCTGCAGCGAACAGAACGCGTCAACACCTCTTGTTACATACAGGAACATCCGCTTGACGAGCTCCGGTCCCAGGGGGTATATTTGATATCGTTTTTCGATATCGTAATTCGCTATAACTACCGCATCGGAGGTGTACATTGGAAGATTCCAAGAAAAAAGCTATGTACCTTATCGTGCTTTTCGGTTTAGTGAGCCTGTTCGCCGATATGGCATACGAAGGAGCCAGGAGCGTGAACGGTCCATACCTCAAAACGCTGGGCGCCAACGCCGCAGTGGTCGGGCTCGTGGCAGGCCTCGGCGAATTCGCAGGCTATGCTGTACGACTTCTGTCCGGGCTCCTCGCTGATAAAAAGAGGGCGTATTGGCTGTTCACTTTTATAGGATACGGTATGCTTTTGAGCGTTCCCCTCCTCTCTCTGACCGGGATGTGGGAAGTGGCTGCCGTGCTTATTGTGCTCGAACGTCTCGGAAAAGCCGTACGGAGCCCTGCAAAGGATACCCTCCTGTCGAGTGCGGCAAAGCGCGTCGGCACTGGATTTGGCTTCGGCCTTCACGAGGCAATGGATCAGATCGGTGCTATAGCTGGTCCCCTTGTGTTTTCCGCTGTCTTCTTCGCCTCAACCGCGAAGAACGGGGCGAACAGCCTTCGGGATTATCAATTCAGCTATGCGCTGCTTTTCATACCCGTCATCATAACGATGATCATCCTCGTGCTAGCGCGGATAAGAGTGCCGTCTCCTGAGTCCCTGGAAGCGGAACCGCCGAAGCACCTGCAAAGCGACACGCTTCCCCGGGTGTTCTGGTTGTACACGGTATTCACGTTTTTCATCGTCGCAGGGTTTGCGAATTTCAGCCTCATGGCGTACCACTTCAAAGCCAAAGAGATTTTACCAGATGCGCAGATACCGCTATTCTACGCCATTGCTATGGGTGTCGATGCCTTTGTCGCCCTCTTCATAGGGAAGATATATGATAAGATTAAATTGAATGCTCTCATATCCATTCCTATACTCACCCTGCCCATTCCTTTCCTCGTATTCTCCAATTCGTATGCCGCAGCGGTAGTCGGGATAGTGCTCTGGGGAGCAGTCATGGGAATCCACGAGACCATTGTAAAGGCGGCGATCGCCGACATCACGCCGCTCAAAAAACGAGGGACGGGATACGGCATTTTCAATACAGCGAACGGCCTTGCAATGTTCGCAGGAAGCGCACTCGTAGGGCTGCTTTACGATGCATCGCTCCTCGGCGCGATCATCGTCATCGTCGCGTTGGAAGCGGTGAGTGTGCCGTTTTTCTTCATAATACGGAGTGAAGTGAAAAAACACGCATGACGGGGCGGTATGGATGATCCTCTGATTCGGGATTTCTTTCTCGGATTCATCAAGATTCACATTCTCCATCACGCACAACGCGGGAGAATATATGGAAAGGAATTCAGAGAGGAACTTTTGCGTCATGGATACGATATTTCCTTCGGTACGCTGTACCCTATTTTTCACAAGCTCGAGAAGCAGGGATATCTCGTATCGAAGGAGGCCGTGACTCGCGGGAAAAAGAGGAAATACTACTCCACAACCCCTGCTGGAGAAGCGGCTCTGGAAAAGGCGAAAAAAACCACACGAGAATTGTTCGATGAACTGAACGAAGCGTGAAAAACGGAAACCGCGGTATTTGATCAATCGGCGGAAATTTCCAAGACCTGACGGGTTTTCAGCGCCGAGAACAGCGTGGCGGCACGGTAATATCTGTCTTTTCCGAGCATGCTGTTATCCGGGTAGCGGAGCACATTGCCCGTCCAGTCGCTCGGCATGGGATCGTACACAACAAGATAGTTTCTGTCGAGGCTGTAGCCTTTTACAATGATATAATGCCCGCCGGCATCATCGTAGTACCTGCCGAAACGCTTTTCGCGTGGATCGCCTTCGGTCGGTTCAATGAATTTGCTGTCTGGAAGAAGAAACAGAATACGGTTTATGTCGATACTGTTCATTATATCCTCGGGGGATCGTACCGTCGTTTCGCAATAATCGATATCGTGGCGTTCGAGGGCCGCCTTCAGATGTTCGAAGGTAGTGGAACCGTCGCAATACGGGTAGCCGATCTCATTCCTGATTTCCTCTACGGAAACATCGACCCCTTTGGCCCAGAGAACAGCCATGGAAACAAGCGCAGGTCCGCAGTTGCCGATGCCCGTACCGTACTGGGTCCGGTACCAGTCCTGTTCTCTCTGGCTCACGTTTTTCGACGGTAATGGATATGCGCCGACAACGGCGTCGACGCTTCGACGCGAAACAGTATGCACCACTTTTGAGGCAGAATCTTTCGGTACGCTCGAGCCTCCGCCCGATATATCCGATGCGTGTGGGGAGTCGCTGCTGAGGCTTGAGGTTCTCTTCGCACTATCTGCAGAATTGCCGTACAGCAGCATCGCCGCTATGACCAACGCCAGTGCGCATAGAATGGGGATAGAGCTCAGCAGATGCT
>CAZWAS010000074.1:0-1681 GCA_964631915.1 uncultured Spirochaetales bacterium
AAAACCTCGAAGGTGCATTCTGCTTCATAGGCCATACAGGTACATCCACGACGGCCCGTGGTGTTAACCCCTTTCTAGGAGCGTACGACAATGTCGGTACGCACGCATCGCTCGTGAATACCATACTCGCCCAAAAATTCCTCGACGAGCTTCCCTGGTGGGTCGGCGCTATCCTGACCTTGGTAGGTGTGTTCATCGTGTACGTCGCTATCCGCAAGCTCGATCCCCTTCCTTCGATCCTCATAGGGCTCGGATTCATATTCCTGTTCACGGGTCTTGGCCTCGGGTTCTTCCTCCTTACAGGCTGGTACGCGGCAGTATTTGCGATGCTGATCGCGGTCATTCTCACGTTTATAAGCCTCACGATGATCAAATTCCTTATGACGGCGAAGGAGAAGAGCTACATCAGGAACGCGTTCGGCCATTATCTTTCCGCAGACGTCATAAACGAATTGCTCGCCAACCCCGATAAATTGAGGCTCGGGGGAGAGAAAAAATACCTCACTGCGATTTTCACCGACGTGAAGGGGTTCTCCACCATATCCGAATCCATGGATCCCACGGAGCTGGTCAAACTTCTCAATATGTATCTCACCGACATGAGCAATATTATCCTTGAGCTTCGGGGAACAATAGACAAATACGAAGGAGATGCGATCATTTCCTTTTTCGGGGCTCCCGTGGAATTCGAAGACCATGCGCATAGGGCATGTCTGGCTGCGGTGAGGATGAAGAAAGCGGAAATGGCTTTGAACGAGAAATTCCTCAACGAAAAATTGAGTCCCGTGCCGCTGTTGACTCGTATCGGCATCAACACGGGGGACATGGTAGTAGGGAATATGGGTACTGCTCAGAAGATGGATTACACGATCATGGGCAACTCCGTAAACCTCGCTGCGAGGCTCGAAGGGGTGAACAAACAGTATGGCACATGGCTTCTCATAAGCGAGTCCACCTACGATGCGGGTGGCAAAGATTTTACGGTCAGGAAGCTGGACAGAGTCAGGGTGGTGGGAATCAACACGCCGGTGAGACTGTTTGAACTGATAGACGAAAAGCACACAACCGGGGCCGCCGTGCTCGAAGCTGTGGATATCTTTCACAAGGGGTTGGAGTATTTCGAGGTGAAGGATTGGAAGGAAGCCGAAACGTACTTCAACAAGGTGCTCGCCATACTGCCTGGAGATGGTCCTGCCGCGACCTATGCGAAACGATGTGCGGAATATGCTACCAAACCGCCGCCTGCGAACTGGGATGGCGTATTCAATCTGACCGCGAAATAGGGATCTGTATGGATGCAGGAATCGAACGGCGTAAGGTCGGAGCCGCGTTCGGAGGCGGAGGAGCGAGGGGACTCGCGCATATCGGAGCCATACGGGCGTTGAGGAAATCGGGCGATTTCTTGCCTGTTGTCGTTGCAGGCACATCGGCAGGTTCCATAGCTGCAGCTATGTACGCGGCCGGCATCGATCAGGAAACCATGGAAGAAACAGCGAGGCGTTTCGACTGGTTTCGGTCCGTCATAAGCTTTCAGGATACCGTGCGGAATATGTTCAGACGAAAACGCGGTGGGCTCGTGTCCAATGCGACGCTGGGAAAATCCATAAATACAATCATAGGCGGCAAGACATTCGACGACCTTGAGATCGATCTCGCCATTACTGCCTGCGACATGGAGCGG
>CAZWAS010000074.1:1709-10219 GCA_964631915.1 uncultured Spirochaetales bacterium
CTTCACATCGCGACGGGTCGCCGAACGCATGAACAAAGGGGAGCTTACCGCTTTTCTTCCTCCACCGGACGGCTCGAAGCCTGGCTGCAAAACGCTGGTTGTATCGGATTTTCCGGATATCGGGGCTGCGGTGCGCGCGAGTTCCGCCGTTCCCGGCCTGTTTATGCCCGTCGAAATACGAGGCATGAAACTACATGACGGCGGAGTTATGGATCAGGTGCCTGTCGATGTGGTGAGGGCCATGGGAGCGGATTTCACCATCGGGGTGAGCCTTTCCCTCGCTTATATGCCTGCGAGGATACATAACGCTCCGACTGCGATAGCGGGCATGATCGGTATCCTCGGCATACAACAGCTCAGGAAGAGTCTCGACCGAGCGGATATCGGCTTTCAGGTCTCTGGAATACAAGAACGGAGTGTGTTCAACTCGAAGCAGCACGATCTCATCGATATAGGGGAACAGGATATGGCATCGTATTTAGAAACGTATTCTCTCATGAGAGGTGGAATCCGCTGATATGGCATCTGTACAAAACCCGCTTCCCTGCTTTTTTTCTCATGGTGCCGACCGTTCAGTGGATGTTATATTTTGTCTTGATCGTCATGAATGTCTTCGGCTGTGTCACCCGTTCGAGCACAGCGAGCTTTGCTGAAATTTCCTCTTGTACCCGTTTTTCGCGCGCGAGTTGCGCATGTATTCTGGTATCGCCGAAGAAAAGTGGAATGAGATGGCAGATGCTGCATATGGCAGCGAGGGCTTCCGCCACTGTTTTTGTGCCCAGATACCCTGGCGAACCGATGGTCGAATTCTCGTAGGGCAGGCTGAACTGTTTGCCTTGGAGCACGGTGGATTCGAGCGGCAGGAAGTGTTCAGAGATCGGTTTTGTCCTCATCCGGAGCACGAGGGCGAGTTTTTGCCCGATGCTCAGGCAGTTGGTACACAGATCGTCCATCACTTTCATCGCTTCTGCTTCGATGGCGATCGCCCCCTTGTTCGTTTTTTTGAGCGTGAAAAACCGTTTTCTGGGAAAGGCGGGGAGCTGAAAATTGAAGCGTTCGAGTTTGTCGAGGAGGTATCGGAAACGGGTCATTTCCACAGAAAAGAAGCTTGCGGAGAATATGCTCACCGTTCCTCCCTTCTCCAGATCGATCTTTCCTGTAAGAATGTCCTGGAATGCGCGGATGAAGAATTCCGCGAGTTTGTTGGAAAACAGAAGTACATTGTCCTTGTCTTTTTCGAAAACCTGCCCCCGATCCTTTCCTAGGTGATCGTAAAACGATTCGAGCGGAGCGAGGTCGATTTCCCCCTTTTCCGTGGCAGGGAGAAATGCCCTGAGCCTCAGAATCTCGTCCCGCTGCTGCACGAGGGGGAGCAACAGGGCCTCCTGTTCCTGGATGAATTCGAGTATCTTTCCTCGCACCTCCGGAGTGCAGTCGAAATCCGTATGGCTTACGAGTGGCTCGATATTCTTCCGTATCAGATCGTTCAACTCGAGGTATCTGTTGTACCTGAACATATTCAATCCGAGTATGAAATTGTAGAACGAAGGAAGCGTTACGTCTTTTGCGAGGAGCCGCTTGACGAAGGAGGGTACCTTTCCCGCCGTTTCCGGATTTTCGCCAAACGTTTCCAGCACAGCCTCCACAGAAGAAGCCGTGGTATTCACATACTCGGGTCTAGAATGGAGTATGAGGAAATACCGTTCCACCTGCTGCAGCCTATCGATGATGTATTTGTTTTTGAAATTGAGGGATTCGAAGTTCGCGGACAGGATCGCTTTGCATAACCTGTTGAGTATGCCAACGAGATTGTAGTCGCTTTTTTTCAGAAGCTTCCACCCGTGTTCAAGAGTGCTGTCAGTGGCTTTTTTGAGCTCGACAGCGAGTTTTTTCTGCACCTGATCCCTGAGATGTGGTTTGATTTCAGAATTCAGTTTGATTTTGAAAAACCAGAATCCCGTAATAAGGATGTGCGTCTCTCTGCCGAACTTTTTAATCTTCGCGAGATCGTTGAAAACAAATTTCAAAAACCTGTTTTCAGCGAGTTTCTGTTTGATCCGCTCCTGGTTCTTTCTCGCAAGTTTCAGCGTAGAATCCTCTGGGGCATGCTCCTGCGCTTCGCGGGCTTCTTCCTCATTGGGCGGTTTCTGTGGTTCCAGGAGTTCCGCCGTATGTGCGTCGGGCTCTATCGGTTTTACCTGCGTTTTCTCGGGCCGCGGCTCTTTATTTTCATCATCTTCTTCCTGATCCAGCCGTTTGATCTCCCGGATTTTCTCCTGTACCGAAAGGGAGCCTTGGAGAATTTCCTCCACCTGATTCCGTTTCTGTTCGGAACGGCTTTTCTGGAGGAGCATGCCTAACTCGATATGGTCGTCTTTGGGATTGTCGGGAAAACGCTGCTGGGTATTCATGGCGTTTCGAACCTCGTTTGCATAGTAGTATATCCGTTTTTTACCTGTCAATCGCGATAAGGTACCGGAATCGAAAGGATTGTTGAATCCGACCTATTTTTATGCTACCATCCCCGGTTGGTGCAAAGCAGCAGGGAGGAACCATGGGACAATCCGTCGATCTCGAAATACGCGAAGAAGTTAGTAAGGCGCTCACTCGGAGACTCCCAGTTGTAGCGCTTGAATCCACGATTATCTCGCACGGAATGCCGTATCCCGACAATGTGAAGACGGCATTGGCCGTCGAGGATGCAATACGGCGGCTTGGTGCATGTCCTGCCACTATCGCGGTTATTGCGGGAACATTCAGGGTGGGTTTGTCCGCTTCGGATATCGAGTACCTCGGTACGCATGTTTCGGTTCTGAAAATGTCCCGGAGGGACCTCCCGTTCGCAGCAGTGAAAAAACTGGACGGAGCAACTACCGTAGCTGCCACCATGTTCATAGCCTCAATGGCAGGGATCCGCGTATTCGCAACAGGCGGTATCGGCGGAGTTCATCGCGGAGCACAGCAGAGTTTCGACATCTCGGCCGACCTCGCGGAGCTCGCCCGCACGGATGTGGCGGTTGTATGCGCAGGAGCGAAATCCGTACTCGATATCGGCCTTACACTCGAAGTATTGGAAACCGCCGGAGTGCCGACCATCGGATACGGAACCGACGATTTTCCCGCATTTTACAACCGTATTTCCGGATATAAGACGGATTATCACTGCGATACACCGGAGGAGATCGCCCGTGTTATGAAGGCAAAATGGAATATGGGGCTTGCAGGGGGGATCGTTGTCGGCAATCCGGTACCCCAGGAATTCGAAAGTGACGCCGAATCCGTTCGGGAAGCGACGGAAGCAGCGCTCCGCGAGAGCAAGGCTCTCGGAATTTCCGGAAAAGCGGTGACCCCTTTTCTGCTCGCAAAGATAAAGGAGCTCACGGAGGGGGGATCCCTGGAAACGAATATCGCGCTTATTAAAAATAATGCGGATCTCGCTGCGAGAATCGCTATCGCCTATGCCGCGGAAGCGTGAACCGGAACGAAATTCCTTTCCCCGGTTTTGAAAAATGTATGTCAATAACGATACTGAAATATCATTTATTCTTAACAGATTGACTTGTTTCAACATATGTGTTTATTCTCATTCTGCCTGTAAATAGATAAAAACAGAGGTAGCTCTTGTGGTGCGCGGCATAGGCATAGATATACTGAAAATACAAAGATTGAAGGACTCTATGGAAACTTCCGGTGAAATATTTATGAAAAAAGTATTCACACCATATGAATTGGAAAATTCCCAAAATCATCCCAATCCAATCTCTTATCTTGCAAAAACATTCTCTGCCAAAGAGGCTATATTCAAGCTGTTTGACATAGGATGGGATTCGGGTGCCCAGCTTTCAGACATAGAAATAAGGACCGGTCAATTCGGGGAACCCGTACCCTATTTGTATAATAAATTTGAAGAAATTTTCAAATCCAGCGGCGGCTCAAGAATTCATATAAGTGTCAGCTATGAAGATGAGTATGCCGTAGCAGTTGCCATTCTCGGGTAATTATATGAATTCGGCAACAATATCTATTATATCCTGAACACTTTTAGCCTTTGACACTTTGCCCATTGGAAGCTCAATTTGGAATTCATTTTCAAGCAATGCCTGCAATTCCATGAAATTCATCGATTTTGCTCGTAAATCCTCCCGCAACAAAGTTGAAGGAGACACATCATCCAAGCTTTTTTTAAATACCTTCGCTATAATTTTCTTTGCCCTTTCTTCAATATTCAATGCATTCACACCAATACCTCCATTATTATTTAATCATATTCTTACAGCGTATATAGCTGTACAACCGTCATTACCGTGAGGCCGAAAACATCCTCCACTGTAGCCCCTCTGGACAAATCACAAACCGGCTTGGCAAATCCCTGCAGCAGCATGCCATACCCGCTTGCATTGGCGAGCCTCTGAACCAGCTTATATCCCATATTAGCCGAATCCAAGTTGGGAAACACAAGTGTATTTGCTCTTCCGGCAACCTCGCTATGTCTTTTAACCTTTCTAGCCGCCACATCCTTTACAATAGCGGTATCTACCTGGAATTCCCCATCGATTTTCAATCCGGGGGCCTTTTCCCGGGCTATCTCCAGTGCCTTTTGTACCTTTTCAACATGTGGATGCTCTGCGCTGCCGCATGTCGAAAATGAAAGCATTGCAACACGTGGCTCCCATCCAAGTAGTGCCTTGACGCTCTCTGCCGTGCTTACGGCAATATCTGCAAGTTCCTGCGGGTCTGGGTCTGGGTTCACTGAAGCATCTGCAAAAGCAAGCAGGCTGCCTTCTTCACCTCTGTAACCGGGTATATCCATGATCATATAGCTGGATGGTACAGATATTCCCGGCTTCAATCCTATTATCAACCGGCTTGTTGTAATTACCTCCTCCGTGGCATGGGCTATACCGCCAATCATGGCATCGGCATTTCCCGTTCTTACCAGCATGGCGCCATAAGCAAGCTTTTTTGAAAGCATCCTTCTCGCAGCCATTATAGGAAAATCGCCGTCTCTACAATATTCTTCAGCGAATTGATCAAGCTTCTCCGATACTGCGGGATCTTCCATTTCAATACCTGAAATATCGAGCCCAAGCGATGAAGCTGTATCGGATATTTTCTGAGCTGTCCCTAAAAGTACAGGGATTGCAACATTTCCCTTCATCACCCTGACAGCTGTATTCAATATCGTTGGGTCTTCTCCTTCCGGAAAGACTATTTTTTTAAGTGGCTGATCAATTTTGCATTTCAACTGGCTTATAATATCCATATATCCAGATCCTCCCGGTTTTATATGCATAACCATTACAAAAACAGCCGAGCCCGGAGGATAAATTGTTTATTAATATGTTCTCCGGGCCGGCATCTTTCAAATTATTATTCCCTGATTCTGAAAGCAACAAACTTGTACAAATCCCTTTGAATAATTTCTAGGTCTACAGGAACAGGTAGCATATCATATAGCTCGGTTCCCTTTTCCATGTCCCAACCCTCTAATGAAGCGGTAAATGCGCTCCCCTCATCCAATTCGACCTGGCCGACAATCCTTGGCCCGTATTTTGCAGAAACCGGATCAAGAAAGCGGTATATTGAAAACGAAACAAGCTTTCCAGTACCCTTCATTGTAGTCCATTCCAAATCATAGCTTGAACATTTATTACAAACTGGAACAGGCGGGAACTCATATGCGCCACATTTTTTGCATTTGAGTCCCATGATTTTTCCTTCTTCGAGATAGTCGTACCATTTTTTGACATACGGTTCCATTTTGGTCATATTGAAAACTCCTTTCATTATTTGTGCAGGTTAAAGTGCTCGTAAAACCAGAACAGCGGAATGAAAACCGGCACCATAGCCATGTATTACAGCAGTTTCCGGTCTCTTCTTCATCTGTCTTTCACCACAAATTCCTCTCATCTGATAGACGGCTTCAAGTATTTCTTCTCCCTGAGCTCCCGAGATTGGATGCCCCATATTCAATCTGCCGCCGCTGGTGTTTACCGGCTTGTCGCCATTAGGCGCCATTCTGCCTTCAAAAGCCGCGCTTAACCCTTCACCGGGCTTAAAATAACCTGCGGTCTCAGTTGTCGTAATATAATGCTGAGCACAGCAATCATGTATAGATATGCAGTCTATTTCCTTGTAGGGATCTTTTATACCGGCCATTTCAAATGCTTGTCCAAACGCTTCTTTTTCAAAGCTCATGGGGGATCCGGCCTGTAAATATCCCGGTGAAGTCGACATGCCGAATCCAATTATTTCCACAGGATGCGGGCTGAGTTTTTTTGCCAATTCGGTAGGACATACAATAACGGCCGATGCACCATCGTTGATCAGACAGGTATGCTTCAAGGTCTGAACAACACCTACAAGCGGATTGTATTTGGAATCCAGGTACTCCATGACGTCGTCAAAACCAAGTTTCTTGGCTTCTTCTTCATACGTCTCTTTAGAAGCAAGAGCCAGTGGGTTGCTGACTGCATTACGCCTGCTCATTATTGCGATTTTATGCATTGCTTCTTTAAGCTGTTTAAGGCTGTATCCATATTTCTTTCCATATGCTATATAGGCGCCTTCCAGGAACATGATGATTTCGCCGCCAGGATACCAATAGGCATTGTCACATCCCAAAGCGTTACAATCAAATATCAAATCGTCAAACCCGTATAACTCGCGCAAATGCGGCGGGTATCCCCTTTTCACAACGCTTTGATTGATGTCTACATTACAGGTCAATACAATATCCTGCATTCCTGAAGCAACTGCGCATGCTGCATGGCGCAAGCCTGATATTGCAGTTGTACAAGCAGTTTCATGCTTGAATCCAGGTTTCTCCAACAACCCTGCCCATCTGCCAAGCATGCCTGATGTTGAAATCTGCGATGCATGAGATTCGCTGAACACCGAACCTACATAAAAGCTGTCAATATCCTTCGCTTCTATGCCGGCATCTTTCATTGCATCAATAGCGGCCCATGCAAATAGTTCTCTTTCCGTCAGGTTCTTGATTTCAGGATCTTCCAGAACATTGCCAAATGGCGTAGAACCTACCCCTATAATTGAGACGCTTCTGGCAAACCTTCCAACTTTGGTTTTCATACATTCAATCCTCCTTTAAAAAATGTGGTTTTAGTCAAGCCAAGCTGTTTTCATGGATTAGTGCAATTTTTTCCTCCTTCTTTTTTATGTTTACCGTTACTATATACTGACTGTCTAGTTAGTCAGTATTGGTCGAAAAAAATATCTCACCACCCTCTTAGTCAAGTAGCCATACAAATCATTCCTTCCCCATTTTCAAAAATTGCGTATAAATGACATTTAATATTGAAGCGAAGCTTTTTTGGGATTCATCATAATTGAAATTACGGAGACGGCGCCATTCATCGCTGAATATGGAAAAGAAAATGGCAGGTATAAAAATGAAAAACAAGTCTACCATATCCCTCTTCAAATCTCCTTCTTTTAAACTGAATCCACGTTTTTCCAAAAGCACCTCTCTGATATTTTTATTCAATGTATCCCATATGAAAATCAGGTTATCTTTTCCGGTGGAGGATTTCAGGGATTCCAGCAGAAGAACGATCCATAAACGCCTGTTCTCAACAAAAAAATCCATTCCCGCCTTGACTTCTTCCGGCTCCCAATGCCCATAATACGGAGAATATTCTTCTTTTGAATATATCCTTTTAAAAGTATCGATTAAATCCTTTTTAAAACGGTTGAGTATCTCCTGCAGTATTTCATCCTTACTTTTAAAATTATAATATATCAGCGCCTGGCTGATAGCTGCTTCTTTTGCAATTTCATTTACTCTTGTGCCGTTGAACCCTTTTTCGGAAAACAGCTTGATGGCAGCTTCCAATATTTTTTCTCTTGTATTGCCGGAATTTGCGTGCAAAATTATTCTCCAGATACTAACTGATTAGTCAGTCGAATTGTAGCACACGCATATGGTAATGTCAAGCTCAAATGATAGGAGTTGTCACGATTCAAATGCAGTGTCACCTTGCCTGTCGTCGAAGCAATTTCCACCGAGACAAGAGTATGCTCGGGACCAGATGAGCGCAATCATGATCGCTTCGTTGCTTCCACTCATGGCCATAGCGCTCCAGAAGCGTATGATGATGAAAAGTTTATTATTTCCATATTTCGTCTGCTATTTCCTTTACCAATCGTAGCTTATTCCACTGTTGTTCTTCGGTGAGCTTATTCCCCTCCTCGGTGGAAGCAAAACCGCACTGGGGACTCAAGCATAGCCGGTTTATGGGTATGTATCGCGTTGCCTCTTTAATCCTGCCGATAATGAAATTTTTATCTTCTAACTCTCCGGTTTTTGAAGATATCAATCCAAGTACCACTAGTTTATCTTTGCTTACAAAACGCAGAGGCGAAAAACTACCAGCCCTGTCCGTGTCGAATTCAAGATAGAAGGCATCCACGTTTTCGCTGCCAAATAACGTTTCCGCAACAGGTTCGTAGCCTCCGGAGCTGGCCCAGTCTGAGGCATAATTCCCGCG
>CAZWAS010000074.1:10234-20778 GCA_964631915.1 uncultured Spirochaetales bacterium
CATATCCGCAGGGCGGCCTTCCAGAGCTAAATTATTAACTCGTAAATACAAGTCTTTTATTTCCTGCGGATCAAACCCTCCGCCCAGTTTTATTTTCATGTAGTTTTCATCGCAAAGCATACCCCATGTGCAGTCGTCAAATTGTAAGCTGCGGCAGCCCAGTTTGTAAAAAGCCTTGATGGCATTCCGGTATGCAAGAGCAATATCCTGGATCAAATCCTCGATATTATCGTAAAACAATTGGGTGGATCCGATGTTGTCTGGCCGTTGAAGCTCGGAAAGGAATTGGGCGGGAGCCGGGATCGATTGTCTGGCGCATATACCGCTCCCTGCCGCTTTTTTCAGAAATTCATAATGTGCGAGGAAGGGATGATCGCCGAATTTTATTTTTCCAACCAAAGAAGCGGTTTCGGCACGGGTGGTTACGTCATGGAACTGGTAGCCCCGTGAGCTGTTTTTCTTTTCCACTCCTTCTATTCCCCACATAAAATCAAGATGCCACCAGGAACGCCTGAATTCACCATCCGTTACTGCTTTTAGGCCAATCTTTTTCAACTTTTCGATCAATTTCATAATTTCTTCATCTTCAATTTTTTTCAATTCTTGCGCCGATATTTTACCTTGCTCAAAACGTGCCCGGGCTGTTTTGATGGCTTTAGGCCTGAGGAAGCTCCCGACAATATCATGCCTGAAAGGTGTTTCATTTCTTTGCAAAGCGTTTTCAAATTCGTTTACCATTTTTCTCTCCTTTTGTTCGACAAAATTTGTTTTTACTGCCATGGCGATCGGACTCGGAGATTACATCTCCAAACCGTAGCGCGGCTGTGCCTGATTTTTACAGGAGGTTCCGAAGGTACACGAGGTACCAGAAGCCCGGCCAAGGAATTATTTTTTCGCACGCGAAATAAAATTTGTTAGAACATCTTTACTCCATTTACCTTTAAAAATTCAATAATTGGAAGCACAAATGAAGCGTCATTCCGCGGCGTTATAATGTAAAAGAGTCGGTTTAACTCAAGACATTGCCCTGCCAGCGTTACAGCGAGTTCCATAGCCACTCTTTTCTGGTCAGCCAGGTCCTTGAAACGGCCCAGCTTTTCCCGAAATTCATCCGGAATTACTATGCCCGGGACTTCATTATGAAGATATTCTGCATTCCTGCCCGATGTGAGGGGCATTATTCCGCAGAATACAGGTATGTCTATATGGTGGCGCGAAAAAGCTTCAAGGGTTGCTTCAAGGCGCCCGGCTGAGTATACTGGCTGTGTGAGTGCGAAATGAGCTCCTGCTTCAATCTTTCGAAGGAGTTTGTTTATCTGGCCGTCAAGGCTTCGAACATTCGGGTTGAAGGCTACGCCTATGGCGAATGATGTCCTGTTATCTGGATTAAGCCTCTGCCCCAAATTGAACTCGGATATCAGTTTAACAAGGCTTACGGAGTTCACGTCAAAGACTCCGCTTGTATTCGCCTCATGATACATCCTGACAGGGTCTCCTGTCACACAGAGAAGATGGCGTATTCCGACGCAGTGCGCTCCCATTACGGCCGATTGCAGAGCTATGCGGTTGCGATCACGGCTGGTGATATGAGGGATAGGGACCGCCCCGAACTCCTGAAGAAGCATCCCAGCGACCGTTATGTTATCCACCCGCACTGAGGCCAGGGGATTGTCAGCAATAGTGATATGTTTTATCCCAGCGTCAGTGAGAGCCTTTGTGCATGAGTGTATGGACGCCATCTGAAGGTCGCGGGGAGGATCAATCTCCACAAGAACTCCTTTTGGTATACGAATTGGTTCATGCTGTACAGCGGGTTTCCTTTCCGATATTGGCAATGAGATTCTTTTTACAGGCAGAGCGCTATTTTTAAGTATGCTCGCGATTGCCCTGATCGTTGCTGCTGTTGTACCGCAGCAGCCGCCTATAAGCCGCACTCCAAGATGAGCAAGCTCTGCGGCGCGTTGGGCAAGGTAAAGGTCGCTTGCTGCAAAAATGCGGCGGCCTTCCGCCTGTTCGGCAAAACCAGCGTTAAGAAAAGCAGAAAGCGGTTTTTCTGCCGGGCGCATGGCAGCAACTGCCTTCATTACCGCAGGCACACCGCCCCCGCAGTTAGCTCCTATGACATCAGCCCCGGCTTCAGTAAGGGCAGCGGCCGCTGCGGATCCGTCTTCCCCGTATGGTGTCAGCCCTCCCTCCTCAAAAGCCATCTGGGCTATAACAGGCATATCTGTAAAACCGCGTATGCCGCGTATCAGCAGGGAAATTTCCTCTATGTCCGTAAAGGTCTCAAGTATCAGGATATCGGCTCCGGCTTCGGCAAGTATCATTGCCTGTTCCAGGAGCGCCGCCTGTTTGTCGGAAGAAGAGAGAGCTTTTTCTTCGTTGCGGCTTTCATTTACCGGGCCGATAGAGCCTGCTATGAAAATATCCATACCGCTAGCAGCTTCCTGTGCCAGCTTCACGGCAGCGCGGTTTATTTCAGCGGTCTTTTCGCCAAGCCCGCGGTATGAAAGATTTATCCTGTTTGCTCCAAACGAATTGGTTTCAATCACACGGCTTCCGGCTGAAATATAATCTTCGTGCAGGCGCTTTACAAGTAAAGGCGCATCGAGATTCATGCATTCTATGCAGACCGGACGTCCCGCGGTCTTAAGGATTTCCGTGCCAAGGGCCCCGTCGCCTATCAATATTTCTTTATGAATGATTTCAAGAAAATGTTTTCCCCTGCTGTTCACGATATCGCGCCCCCCTGCCTTGACAATTCTATGGCCTTTTTCACGGAGCATGCTTCACAGCGGTATTGCGGTTCATCGCCGGTTTTATTGTAGCGCCCGCTTTCAACAAGGCGGTATTCCCGTCCTTCTCTCCCGCAGGCGACACAAACCGTACGCGATTTAACGTTCCATACAGCATTATTGTATTTTTTTGAAAATATAATTCTGTCTATCCAGAAGAAAATAAGACCTCCTGTCAGGTTGGCGATCACGGTTGAAAGTACATTGCCGAACAGGACGAAAAATGCGACGCATACTGCTATGATGGGTGTTGCAAGCTGCCAGTGCAGCAGATAAAAAAAATAGTGTTTTATCATGGTTCCCCCTCTAAGATGAATTGAACGGCCGTCTTCATGCTCCGTAAGGGGGGAACAGGGGATAGATCTTGCCGGAATATGTTTACTATACAAAATGCTTAAAATTTTGTCAAATAAAAAAATAGATGTTTTCTCTATGGAATATTTTAATTTGAAATTTTTTATTGACACAATTTTTTTTGCAACTGCATCATTGATAATTCTGCCTTTAGTATTAAACAGCCTGTATTGATCCTCATAGCACGGAGGATAAAGAGAGTCCCATTATAATCGGGAGCAGGCTCGCCGCTGTATCCGGGGACTGAAGCCGAAATGATGCCACTGCCGTAAGGCGGGAAGGCTCGGCCGCAGGTATGATCCAGCAACCAGAAGACTTAGGTTCAAGGAGCAAGTGCAACGATGTATCTTTACCGTAATATAGTTCTTCAGGCGTTTTATAGCAATGCCGTTTTCTCGGTCTTGTGTTGAGACGGTAAGCGATTCGATCATAATCGGTTTGGGATATGTTCTTCATACAGGAATGTTTCGGTAGGTATTGGCGGATAAGGCCAGTGGTGTTTTCGTTGCTGCCTCGTTCCCAAGCATGATACGGGGTGGCAAAGAAACAGGTGACCGCAGTCTGGGTCTCTATTTCCTTGTAGCTATGGAACTCAGTGCCATTGTCAAAGGCAATGGTGATGAACGAGCTTCTCGAATCGCCTTTCGACGCAGAGGAAGCTTCTCCGTTCGCTCTCATGAAAGAAGTATGGAAATTCGAAGACGGCAGGGTAGGATAGGCGCGATGCAAGGGCGCATCACGCGCTCCATTTCCCCTGTACGCCGGATCTTATATCATGCTCCGAAAAAAAGCGACAGAAGCCGCTGGATCGCATGCGTCTGCATGAGCACCATGTAAAGGGCGGTGCTCCCGAATATGCTTACGAGCGCGTTCCTCCATACGAGGTGTAGCACCCCTGCGGTCGCTATGCCGAGGACCTCGGGGATGCCGTAAGGTGGGGCGAACCACCTGATGTCGCTCAGGCAGTATATGACGAGAATAGTCATGACCATGGGAGGGATGTATTTCTGTACGAAAAGCACGGCAGGAGGCGGGCTCTGCTTGCGGAAGAAAAGGAAGGGGAACATCCTGGTCACGAACGTTATGGCAGCCATGATGGCTATGGAGATGAAAGCATAGCTTATGTCACGCATGGTTCAGCTTATTCCTCACGAGTAACAGTATGAGAATCGATGCTGCTGTTGAGGCGATGAGCATGTTCGTCTTGCCCAGGAGCAGCAGAGCACCAACCGCGGTCGCTGCGGCGATGAGAAAGGGGAGCTTTTTCGGAAAGAGCTTCCACTGCTCCGTGAGGAGCACGACGAATAAGGCGGTAAGCGCGAATCCGAGCCCTTCTGTGCTGAACGGTATGAGCTTTCCTATGAAAAAACCGACGACGCTCGCGGAAAGCCAATACAGGTGGTTCAACAGAGACACGAAGAAGTAGAACCTCGGAGTGGAACCGTGTTCCGGCGGAGGCACGGAAGTGAGGAGCGCGTACGTTTCGTCCGTAAGGGCGAACACGAGGTAGGACTTGTACGGGCCGGCATGCCTGAATTTTTCCATGATAGAAAGGCCGTATACCATGTGCCGAGCATTCACGAGGAAGGTTACGACTGCTATTTCCGCGAATCCTGCGCCTGCGGCGAGCATGCCGATGCCTATGTACTGGGCTGCTCCCGCATAGATGAATATACTCATGCAGAGCGTTATGTACCACTGATATCCGCTTGCATGCACGAGCAGTCCGAAGGCGAGCCCGATGGCAGTATAGCCGAGGAAGACGGGTATGGTCGTTAGGAATGCCTTGCGGAGGATGCTATGCTCTGACATATGGGTATCTTTATACCCTGAAACGAACGGTTATGGAAGTTCCTTTCTCGCTATCGACTGAGAGTTCTCCACTTATCTGCTTTGTCAGCATAGCGACGAGGTTCAAACCAAGCGTTTTTCCGGAACCGGAATCGAGTCCTGCCGGAAGTCCCGCACCGTCGTCCGATACACAGAGCACAATCTGATCTTCCGCTCTTTCGAGGCATATGTGGATTTCTCCTTTTGTCCCTGGCGGATATGCATATTTCAGCGAGTTAGTGATAAGCTCGTTTAGAATAAGGCCTAACGGCACTGCGCGCTTCAAGTCGAGTTTCATTTCGTCGAGGCTGGTTTTCAGCCGTATTCTGGCAGGATCTATGGCATACGTCTCGAAAAGCTGGGTTGCGAACTCTTCAATATATGTATGAAGATCTATGCCGGTGAAATCGTCGGCATGGTAGAGTCTGTCGTATAAAACCAGCATGGACCGGATGCGGTTCTGTGCGTTGAGGAAGACCTGTTTTGTTCCGGCATCCTGCGATTTTTCGGATTCGAGGGCCAGAAGGCTGTATATCACGTTGAGATTGTTCTTCACGCGGTGCTGCAACTCGGTGAGGAGCAGTTCCTTTTCTAGTGCCGATTTTCTGAGTTGCTCCTCTGCCCGTTTCTGTTCCGTTATGTCCCTGGTGATGGAAAGAATACAGGGTTCATTATTGATTTCAATGATTCGCGCGGACATGCTGCCGTTAATTACTCTTCCATCCTTGCACCTGAAAAGCGCTTCGAGGTTCATGACTTCTCCCCGCTCCCTCAAGCCGGCCACGAGCCTCTCGCGATCTTCGGCATTCACCCAGATGTTCAGATCGCCGGGAAGGGAAGAACGGCCCGCGACTTCTTCCGGCGTATATCCGGTTATTCTCGTGAATCCCTCGTTGATCTCCACATATACGCCATCCTTGAGGCGGTTGATATTGATAGAATCCGGGCTTGTGTAAAACGCTTTCGAGAATTTTTCTTCGGATTTCCGGAGTGCTTCCTCTGCACGCCTGCGCTCCGTGACGTCCCTGAACACCAGTACAGCCCCTATGATCCCTCCCTTTCTGTCCCGGATCGGAGCTCCCGAATCCGCAATGCTGAACTCCGTGCCGTCTCTCCGTATGAGCGCGGTGTGGTTCGCGAGCGTTATGATGCCTCCTGTTCTCAAGACTTTCTCAACTGGGTTTTCGCACTGTTCCCGCGTCTGTTCGTTTATGATGTGGAATACTTCGGGGAGCGGTCGGCCGAGCGCCTCCTCCGCTTTCCAGCCTGTGAGTTGCTCCGCGATCTCGTTCATGAGCGTGATATTCCCTTGTATATCCGCGGTTATCACAGCATCTCCTATACTGTGGAGAGTCACGTGGAGCCTCTCTTGGCTTTCCGTCAGCTCTTCGATGCGTTTTTCTATGGATCGACTCATGCTGTTGATATGCTTCGCGAGCACTGCCGGTTCTCCGCCTCCCCGAACGTTGACCACTACAGAGCGGTCCCCTGCTGCTATGCGTCTAGCCGCTAGCGTTATGAGCTCGATGGGGTGGGATATCGACCGGGCGAGAAAGTAGGTGAATACGAGCCCGAGCAAAAGCACCACGCCCCCTGCTCCTAATGAGGTGAGCAGATTCAGCCGGATATGCTCGTCTATCTGCTGCATGGATACGCTTGCGCCTGTGAGGTATTTGCGGCCCTTCGAATCATAGAATGGAACGACCACGGCTCTGATATGGCCCCACGTATCGTTGCTTGTTTGGTATTGAGGCTGCATGGTTTCGAAAGCCTTCGTGTACAGCTCCGGGTTCGTGTGCGTTTCGAGAAACTCCGCGTGGTCGTTGTTCCGAACATCCTTGGCCGGGGAAGTGGCAGAGGTGAACACTATTCTGCCGTTCAGGAGCATGAGGCTCCATAGGTATTCGAGACCGGTCCGTGCACAGATAGTGTTGAACTTGTCTACGATGTCCTTATATTCGACATCGGAAACCGAGTTCTTATCCGTGATCCTGTCGTGGTATGCAGGAGGAAGGATGTCGCGTACCATGATGGCCGCCAGCATGAGCTGTCGGTCTATGCCGCTCTCGTATGAACGGTGTTGCATCTCGAAAAGATACAGCGAAAAGGCGACCATCACAAAAAGAAGGAACCCGAGCATGATGAAGAATATGCGGTTCCGAATTTTCATTCGCTGTACCTCCTTTGCGTTCGATAGGGGATCATACCATCCTTCTACTCGCGGTTGTGCCTGTATTTTATTACTTTCACCTTTTCGAGGGTGATGAGCCCTTCCGCCACTGTTTCGTCGAGAATAGGCAGAAGACGGTTTATGTGTTCTTCCGAATCCACGATTTCTATGACGATGGGCAGGTCATCGGACAGGGCGAGAAGTTTTGCCGTATGGATGCGGCTGTGCGCACCGAACCCCAGTATGCCCCGGATCACCGTGGCACCGGCGAGATCGAGCTCCCGCGCCTTCATGACGATATGCTCGAAAAGTGGTCTGCCTTTGTACGTATCGCTTTCTCCTATGAGAATGCGCAGGAGCATCGATTCTTCAGGTATTTTCATGTCGACCTCCTTTACATCAGTTTGAATATTGTGCGCATGCAGAGTATACCGAGGATGCAGGCTCCGAGGCCGCTGATTATGCTGAGGCCGATGTTCGCAAGCGCAAGGAGAAGTTCATGCCCCCTCATCAGGTTGACAGTCTCGAGGGTGAACGTTGAGAACGTGGTAAACGATCCGAGAAATCCGACGGCGATCAATGCTCTGGTATGCGAAGAGATGGTCGAGCGTTCGGAGAGCTCGAATACAATACCGATGAAGAAACATCCGATGATGTTAACCCAGAAGGTTCCCCAAGGGAATATCATTTTTATTTTTTGAGACACGATATAGGATAATCCGTAGCGGGCCATTGCTCCTGCAGCTCCTCCGATCGCTACGAACAGCACGGTAAGCACTCTATACTCCTTCGCCTGAATTCACGGCAGCCTGCGTATTGCGGGGACTTTCCATGCAATAACCGCTGCAGCGCAGAGTGTTACCCCTGCAGCAGCTATGACAGCCAGCGGTTCGCCTGCTTTTTGAGCGAGTATGCCGGTGGCTAACCCTCCGATAGGTACTACGCCGAAGAATGCAAGGCTGTAGATGCTCATGACTCTTCCTCTGTATTCGTCCGACACATTCGACTGTATTAGAGAATTGGCCATGTTGTAGAAAAGGATGAGGAAAAAACCCGAAACGACCAATGTGACGAGAGACAGAGGTATACTTCTCATGCATGCAAAAATGAAAAGGACAATGGGAAAAACAAAGGCTCCGACGAGGAGGAGTTTCCCTTTGAATCCGATTCTGCCCAACGATGCCACGAAGAGCGCGCTCGCCAGCGCGCCGATCCCGCGCGCGGACTGAAGGAGGCCGTTCGTTTTCGCATCACCTCCGAGCACTTTCACTGCCCAGGCTGGAAACAGTGTCACGAACGAAAAACCGAACAGGCTTACCACAGCCACGAGCACGACTATGCCGCGGATTGCCGGTACATCCGCTACGTAACGAACCCCTTCACGCAGGTCGTTGAACGACGATGCGCTGCGCCGGATAGTGTCTCCTTGCTGCTTCAGTTTCATGGAAGCGAGGGCTCCTATGACTGCGATGAAGGAGATTCCATTGATCGTGAAGCACCAGGCCGGACCCAGAGCTGCGTACACGATGCCGGCAAAGGCCGGTCCTGCTGCGGTGGCTCCATTGAACATGGTAGAGTTGAGCGCAACTGCGTTCGAAATATCCTCGCGTTCTACCATTTCGAGCAGGAATGCCTGTCGCGCAGGTACGTCGAACGCGTTTACGACTCCGAGGAAAAATGCGAACAAAATGATCAACCCTGCATTGATCAGATGCAGGAATGTCAGGAGCGCGAGCAAGAACGCCAGCGCCATGAGCAGAGACTGGGTTATGATGATCATGTTCCTGCGCGGTACCCTGTCGGCCACGACCCCACCGTAGAGCATGAACAGCCAGGTCGGTATTCCGGATGCGAAGCTCACGTACCCGAGATACGCGGGTGAATGGGTGAGCTCGAACACGAGAAATCCCTGGGCAGTGGACTGCATCCATGTTCCGAACAGAGAGAACATCTGTCCGAAGAACCATGACCGATAATTAGGGTATTTGAGCGCCGTGAATGTCTTGTTCAGACTGAAATGACGGACCACGGCAGGTTGTCGTTCACGCAAACGAGTTCCTTTTCATCGGGTATTATTATGGAACTAACTATATCCCCCGTTTTCCCCTGATTCAAGGGTTCGAAACGAAAAATTGTACATGCATGCAGGATATAGAAAGATATATACTACATAGGGTATATTGTATGAAACGTAAGAATGAGTTTCTACTGATGAAAAGGGGGCATTCATGGTGGGTTCAAGCGTTGAGAATATTGAATTGTTGAAGAATATCAGTGTAAGGGGAGCCGCGAAACCGAATCGGGCGTGGAAGATGATGCCGGCGATCCTTGCTGCAGTATGTTTCGGCCTTCTGTCATGCTCGAACCCGATGGGAGGGGGAGCGGATCAGAGCGGAGCGAAAACCGCATACGTGAAGATCAATGTAGGCAATTTGTTCTCGCAGGTGGAGAAGTCCAAGTCATTGATAGCGCCTGAGAATGTGCACAGCGCGACATTGACGGTAACAGGGACAGGGATGGATGCGATCAGCAAGACTTACACGGAAGCTGACCGGGATCGGACATCGGATACGCTTGAGGTAAAGGCAGGGACAGGGAGGAAGTTCGCACTTGAGGCGTACAACAGCCTGGGGAGGAAGGTGTACGGGGGAGAGGCAACGAGGGACCTTGCAGCGGGGGAGACGGTGACGGTGGTGATAGCGATGCAGCTTTTGCTCACGGGAGTGAAGGACATAGCGACGTTTTCGTTCGAAGCGGCGAACAATCCCGGGCTGAGCGAGGATCTGGTCGGAACGATAGATGCTGCGAACGGGAGCATAGAGGTGTTGGTGCCTGTGGGGACAGACATAACGGGGCTGAAGGCGAGTTTCGTGACGAGCGGAGTTGCTGTGAAGGTGGGCAGCACTGCGCAGGTATCTGGGAGCAGTGCGAACGATTATTCTGCGAACGAGAGTTTGGGGAAACTGGTGTATACGGTGGAGGCTGAGGACGGGACGACAAAGGAGTACACGGTGAGACTGTGGAACGGGGGGAGCGGGAATGCGAACCTGATACTGATGCCGGACTTACAGAACCATCGGCTCGCAGGGATTAACTCCATGACGAGGGCGGATTCTGATTGGTATTCATACCAGTACGGGTGGTTCGGCTATTCTGCAAGCGATTATTTCAAACCTACGAAAACCGACATGGACTCATGGGGAAATGTCTATGTGGGGAACCAGGCTGTGGATGGAAGCGGTGCAATGAGCATGTTCCGTTTCACATTCGATGCAGCCATGGAAGTCGGATCCGTACTGGATATGGGCTCGAGCGAGTTCGTCTATGCTGTCGCTGTGGACAGGAAAAACAGATATCTGTATTTATGTTGATGGAGCTTTATCCTATTCCTCATC
>CAZWAS010000075.1:0-6775 GCA_964631915.1 uncultured Spirochaetales bacterium
GGGGCGGAGTGAAAGGCATTGTGAATTACGCACCGATCATCATCCGGCATGATTCGCCAGGCGTGATAATACGAAACACCTACGTGGTCGGAGAATTACGCATTCTCACGGCACAGTTAAGCATGTATAAAGCCACAATGAAGGAGTGAAACATGGCACGCGTTTACAATTTTTCAGCAGGCCCCTCGGTTCTTCCCGAAGAAGTACTGAAACAGGCAGCGGATGAAATGCTCGATTACAAAGGTTCGGGCCAGTCGGTCATGGAGATGAGCCACCGTTCGAAAGTGTTCGAAACCATCATGCAGGAAACAGAGGCTTCCGTGAGGGATATCATGGGGCTGGATGAAAGTTATGCGGTTCTTTTCCTGCAAGGGGGAGCTTCCATGCAGTTTTCAATGGTGCCTTTGAATCTGTTCGGAAAAAACAGGAAGGCGGATTACATCGATACCGGTATGTGGAGTTCCAAGGCCATAGAGGAAGCGCGCAAATACGGTACGGTACGCGTTGCAGCTTCCTCCAAGGACAAAAACTATTCCTATATCCCGGAATTCCCGGCATTCGACAAAGATGCGGATTACGTGCATATAACCACGAACAACACCATTTTCGGTACCAGGTATACGAGCATTCCGGATACCGGCTCGATTCCTCTTGTGGCCGATATGTCTTCGAACATCCTGTCCGAACCCGTGGATTTCCGCAAGTTCTCGCTCATCTACGCAGGAGCTCAGAAAAACCTCGGCCCTGCAGGCGTCACCCTCGTTGTTGCGAAGCGGGAACTCCTGGGAAAGCACATGGACATAACGCCTACCATGCTCCAGTATTCCATACACGAAAAGAATGCATCCCTGTACAACACGCCGCCCTGCTATGCAGTGTATATCATGGGACTCGTGCTCGCCTGGCTCAAAAAACTCGGAGGTCTCAAGGCGATCGGAGAGCTGAACCATACGAAAGCGAACCTCGTATACGATTTTCTCGACAATTCGAAATTGTTCAAAGGCACGGTAACACCCAAAGACCGGTCGATCATGAACATCCCGTTTGTGTTGCCGTCCGAAGAGCTCAATGCGGCTTTCGTCAAGGAATCGGAAAAGGCGGGATTGATAAACCTGAAAGGCCATCGCTCCGTAGGCGGCATGCGTGCGAGCATATACAATGCCATGCCTCTGGAAGGCGTAAAAAAACTCGTGGAGTTCATGAAACGGTTCGAAAAGGAAAATGCATAGGAGCGTGTATGTTCAAGATACAGACACTGAATAAGATATCTACCAAAGGACTCGATCTGTTCCCGCGGGATTCGTTCGAAGTTGCATCGGAAATCGTAAATCCGGATGCCATACTCGTACGAAGCCAGAAAATGCTCGATATGGAGTTTCCAGCATCGCTCAAAGCTATAGCACGGGCAGGAGCAGGGGTGAACAACATCCCGGTGGAACGATGCACGGAAAAAGGAATCGTCGTTTTCAACACACCGGGCGCGAATGCGAACTCCGTGAAAGAACTCGTGCTCGCCGCCCTTTTTCTTTCGTCCCGCAGAATATTCAAAGGCATAACGTGGGCGAAATCGCTCCAGGGCAGGGGAGATGAGATTCCGAAACTGGTGGAGGAAGAAAAATCGAAATTCGAAGGGCCGGAGATCAAGGGAAAAAAGCTCGGCATCGTGGGCCTGGGCGCTATAGGGGTTATGGTTGCGAACGATGCTGTAGCATTAGGCATGACTGTCGCCGGATACGATCCGTTCATATCCGTGGAGTCGGCGTGGGGGCTTTCCAGACAGGTCAAACGCGCCAGGAGTCTGGACAGCCTGCTTTCGGATTCCGATTACATAACCCTCCACGTACCTCTGGACCAGAAAACAAAGGGAATGATCAGCAAAGAAAAATTCGGCATCATGAAAAAGGGAGTAAGGCTCATAAACCTGGCACGCGGCGGACTCGTAAACAACGAAGATTTAATACAGGCCATCAAAGCCGGAATCGTCGAGCGTTACGTGACGGATTTCCCTGAAGAGGACATCCTCCCCTACGATCAGGTGCTGCCCATACCGCACCTCGGAGCCTCTACTCCCGAAGCAGAGGAGAACTGTGCGATCATGGCTGTGGAACAGCTGAAATCGTTTCTCGAAAACGGCAATGTCGTCAACTCAGTCAATTTTCCGACCTGCGAGATGGAGAGGAACCGTAAATGTTCGCGGCTCACTGTGGCGAACAAGAACATACCCAACATGGTAGGACAGATAACCACGATTCTGGCTGCAGGGAAAATAAACATCGCGGACATGCTCAATCGCGCAAAGGGGGATTACGCATACAACATTATAGATGTGGAAGGTACGATCGGTCCTGAGGTGATGAAAAGCCTCCTCGGCATAGAGGGCGTCATCATGGCACGGCTTTTGAACCACACAGAACCATCGGATCAGACGTAGTCGAGCATCCGCTGGAGTGCTTTGAACGCCTTGTGGCGTATTTCTTCTGGTACCGTGATTTGATGCTCGTCGTTCTCCAGAGAGCTCAGCACATCCGCGAGACCGGTCTTCTTCATATTCACGCATGTGATATTCGAATCCGGGAAATAAAACTTCTTTCCCGGATTTTTTCTTTCGAGAGGATACCGAATCCCGGTCTCCGTAAGGATGATGAACTCCTGCGCCTCGTTTTCCGTTGCGAATTTCACCATCTGCGATGTGGAGCAGACCTTATCCGCGTACTGCCGGATGTTCGGCGGAGCTTCCGGATGGCAGAGCGTCACTGCCGCAGGGTGTTCTGTCTTCAGCCGCTGAATATCGGTTTCCCTGAACCGTTGATGCACCGGGCAGAAACCTGGATAGAGGTGGATGATCTTCTCGTCCCCTATCTGCTCCCTGATCCATCCTCCCAAATATTTGTCCGGCACGAAGAGGATTTCCTTTTCCGGAATACCCCGCACCACAGCCAAGGCATTAGCTGAAGTGCAGCACACATCGGATATGGCCTTTATGTCGGCAGAGGAATTGACGTAGGTGACTACAGCAGCATTGGGGAGCCGTTTCTTGTATTCGAGGAGGCCTTCTACGCTGATCATGTTGGCCATGGGGCACCCCGCATCCTTCCTCGGAAGAAGTATTTTTTTATTGGGAGCCAAGATACATGCGCTTTCAGCCATGAAATGAACCCCGCAGAGCACGATCGTCTTCGCAGAGCTTTCCTTCGCCTTGCGCGCGAGTTCGAGCGAATCCGCAACGACATCCGCAACTTCCTGCACTTCCTGAGGCTGATAGGAATGCGCAAAAATGACCGCATCTTTTTCTTTCTTTAATTCGAGAATCCGTGCTCTCATGTCCAAAGGCGCCATACCGTATTCCTTATTCCTTTCCTGCTATTTTCTATAAGGTACTTCTATTTTTTATTCCTGTCCACAACACGGCATGCAGCCGGTTCCCTCCTACGGCGAAAGCGGAGTAGGAAAACCGAGCGCTGCAGCGCAGCGGTTCATCGCCGTGTCGTGGGAAAAGACAGAGATAATGTCCCCTTTCGAAGCGTGGGCGAGGACGGTGACGGACGCGAGGTGAAGAGCGTCGAGGGTCTTAACGCTCACGGGAAAAGCTTC
This sequence comes from uncultured Spirochaetales bacterium, assembly GCA_964631915.1. Taxonomy (GTDB): domain Bacteria; phylum Spirochaetota; class Spirochaetia; order CAZWAS01; family CAZWAS01; genus CAZWAS01. Next base: position 3,592 of record CAZWAS010000075.1, read on the forward strand.
CATCGCTTTATTTTTTACATCCGAGGAAAGAACCAAAAGACTCATCCCGTCCAATACCGCGGTTAAGCGCCTCATCGCTTCCACGAGACCGTCATCGTCCAGGCCTCCTTCCATCCGGCAGCGGTGGATGACCCGACGGCATTCTATCTCGAGCAGTTCGCTCGAAACGATACGGTCGCAGGCAAGGGCATGGCGGATCGCATCCTCGCCGTTCAGTATGTGCCGGAGCACAACGGAGGAGTCGATGTAGGCAGTCATCGGTCTCCCCTATCCTCGGCGAGGTAACGCAGGGGATCTGTAGCAGTGAGGGGTGAGAGCTCGGCGTACCGGTACGGGATGGAAGCCTCACGGACGAAAAGCGATACCTTTTCGATCGGTCCGATCACCGCAACCGGACGTTTGTGCTCCACAACGGTTATGCGCATCCCCTTTTGGACTTTTTTCAACTCCGCGCTCAAATGCGTCTTGAGTGCGGAAACAGATATGGTCTCCATATGGTCAGTATATGACTATTTTATCGGAAAAACAACCCCGAGGAATTGACTCGGAATATGCATCCCTGTATGCTTCTCGCATTCGCATTTTCGGAGGCTCCCATGGCACAGCATACTGTATCCGGTCCTTTCCTTGCAGCGTTGCTCATCCTATCCGCAGGCACAGTGGCCATACCGCCGCTGTACGCAGCTCCGCAACTGAAAGACGGGCTGTACGCTCAGATCGAAACATCCAAAGGAACCATAGTTGTTGCCCTGGAATACGAAAAGACTCCGCTCACCGTGGCTAATTTCGTAGGGCTCGCAGAGGGGAACATACCCTCGAACCGTGGCAAGAATGTCCATTTCTACGATGGACTCACGTTCCACCGCGTCATTCAAGATTTCATGATTCAAGGGGGCTGCCCCAGAGGTAACGGTACGGGGGATCCGGGCTACAAATTCCCGGACGAGTTCGACCCGAGCCTCACGCATTCCGGGCCGGGCATTCTGTCCATGGCGAACTCCGGGCCGGATTCGAACGGAAGCCAGTTCTTCATAACACACAAGGAGACGCCTTGGCTCGACGGCAAGCACACGGTATTCGGCCATGTGGTTCAGGGTCAAGATGTAGTGAATGCCATTGCCCAAGGGGATACAATCGTCAAGGTCACCATACTTCGCATAGGGGACAAGGCGAAACAGTTCAAGGCGGATCAGGAGGCGTTCAACAAGCTTCTTTCATCCCTGCCTGAACGAAAAAAGCAGAAGGAAAAAGAAGCCAGGGAACTGGCCTTGCAATCGATAAAAAAACAGTGGCCGAAGGCTCAGACCACGAAATCCGGACTTTTGTACATCGTAGAAAAACAAGGAACCGGAGAGAAGCCCGCAAAAGGCGTAAAAGTGAAGGTACATTATACCGGAACCTTTCTCGACGGTACCGTATTCGACAGCTCGAGACAACGCAGCAAACCTTTCGAATTTCAGGTAGGCGTGGGTCGCGTCATCCCTGGCTGGGACGAAGCGGTTCTGGACATGAAGAAAGGGGAGCGGCGCACTATCATACTTCCTCCCGAATTGGCATACGGATCGAAAGGAGCAGGCGGCGTCATTCCGCCCAATGCATTTCTCGTGTTCGATGTGGAATTGCTGGATTTTTGATCAGCCCTTGTCGAGCTCGTTGTAGCTCTCTTTGAGGTCCTCGAGATACTGGGAGAGCTCCTGCGAACGTTCCTTCAGCATAGTTATGGAAGCCCGCTCTCCCGGGTCGGAAAGCCCTTTCATGCGTGCGAGATCGATCTGCATCTGCTTCAGCGAGTTCACCGCAGAGTTCACCCGCAGTTCGAGAATCTCCTTCTGACTTATGAGCTCTTCATACGATTTTTTCTGTCTGCGTATTTCTTCCATCGAGCGCTGATATTCACGCTTGAGGTATTCCTGTTCTGTGCCCGCATGCCTGTCTTCGAGCCTCTTCAGATCCGCTTCAAGCTCCCCTATGGGTATTGCGGAAATGACAGCATCCAGCTCCTTAGTCTTCTGATTCAGTTCCCGGATCTGCTCGATGTAATTATCGAGTACAGGCTTCAAATCTTCCCCGATGATTTCGGATTTTATGTTTTTCGCCTGGTCGAGGATCATGTGTTCAAGCTGCATGGCCTTCGCGACGATCGGATCTTCCTCTTTCGATACGGTTCCTCCGGAAGAGCGGAACTGCGGCGTTTCGGCAAGCGCCGTTTCCAGTTCTTCTTTCGCTTTCTCACGATCGGCGATATATTTCGGCCAGTGAGCGGCAAGGCTTATACCCAAGACCGACACGGGGATGAGAAACCATGGGAAGCCGCGCGATGTGACCATATTGATGGTGAACAGGAGAAGCGATATCCCGAGCGTCGAACCGAAATGCGAATAAAAAGACTGCCGTATCTTGTGAAGCTTTTTTAGGAGGCTGAACTGCTTTTCATTCATGTCCTGATACTTCTCGACATCTTTTCTGTCCTTGGTTTGATTTTTCATCGTTATGAAGTGATTGATGATTCCTATTCCCCATCCGAGCAGGGGAAACAGGAACCAAGGGAACCCTGGGGATGTAGTCATGTTTATGAAAAAAAGAAACGCATTCACTGCGAGAAACGTTATGGCATGCGATACGAATCCCTTCCCTCCTTTTTCTGCCTGGCGAATTATTTTGTCCCGATATACCGCATAACGTGGAGAACTGGAGGAGCCGGCCATTCTCCCTTCGCGGTTTCCGGTTCTTTCATCTTCGGAAACGCTGGATGTTCCATTCCGCTGCTGACCGGATGTGCCGAGGTATCCCTTCTCCGCGAGCCGGTTCAGGATGGAATCCACGGCAGGGGGAGCGTCGGGAGGAACCATGCTCTTCAGTTTTTCCACACGGATCCGCCTGCCCACATGCTTCAGCGTATCCATCACCATGCCTTTCAATTCATCGAAATCCTCGGACTGCTGCGAATGCCTTCTCCGCGGCCGGCCCGACGAATCTTCCCGCCAACCCTGCCACTCTTTCCACGCCGATTCCTTGTCCGTCCATGGACTCGAATGCGAATTCTCGTCATACCATCTGTTTTCGGTCCGCCCCCTGCCGCCCTGCATGTCTCGTTCCAGCTTATGTTCCTCATCCTCTGCGGAAATATCTGCTCCCTCGGGTATGATCTCGTAGGCCTGAACTTCTTTGGTGATGTTCTTCAGAT
>CAZWAS010000075.1:6785-8724 GCA_964631915.1 uncultured Spirochaetales bacterium
GTGCACAATTTTTTTTTTTTTTTTATGTGCCACCTGATTGTACACATCTTGGGATATGCAGATAGTACCCGGTCTCGCAAGGCCTTGAAGTCTTGAAGCTATGTTGATGCCCTCTCCGAGCGCATCGTATTTGAAGAAATATATATCGCCGAGATGTATGCCGATCCTCAATAGCAGAGGATTGTCTTTTCTCGTTTTGTTGTAGATAACAAGCTCTTCCTGAATGGCAAGAGCGCATTTGGCAGCATCCAACGTGTTTTTGAAATCGACCATGAACGCATCGCCTATTGTTTTTATGACAGTTCCGTTATGCTGCTTCGCCAGATCAGAAATAAGCGCGTTATGATACTCCATCATCTTCAAGGTTCCCTGCTCATCCTTTTCTAGCATGAGCGAGAATCCTTTTATATCTGTGAACATGATGGCTGCAAGCCGATACTCTTTTTCCTTTTCGTCCATGATTTTTTCACAATAATAGTAGGAAATTGAAAAGTCAAGGACAGGAACGTCTAGTCATCGCAGCTTCCGCAGTCGCATCCATCGCCTCCACAGTGCGCGTGTCCGTGGCTCAGCTCTTCCTCGGTAGCATCGCGGATGTCCACGATACGGACATCGAAGTGGAGCGTTTTCCCTGCCAGTGGGTGGTTCGCATCAACAATCACATGGTCCGCCTGTATATCCTTTACGGTGAACATCTGTATACCTTCGTCCGTTTCCGCGTGGAATTGCACGCCGGGGGCGAGCTCTTCGGTATCTCCGAATTCGCTTTTCGGCACTGAAAAAACAGCTTCCTCATCGTAAGCGCCGTAGGCCTCTTCCGGAGGAACGGTCACGGACAGTTCCGCTCCCGTGGCCTTGCCTTCCAACTCTTTTTCGAGACCGGGGATAATGGAATCCGTTCCATGAATATAGCTCAGGGGGCCGTGTTTGCCGGAACTGTCGAGTACGGATCCGCTGTCATCCTTGAGCGTGTACTCTATGGACACGACTTTGTTTTTGATTACGGTCATGCTATCTCCTTCACCGGTACGATCGTAGCCCTCAGCCGGGTGCGATGCAGGGTTCAGGGACTGCTGCCGTATCCAGTTCCGTAACCATACGCCTATTATCGATAAAAAGTAAAGAGCACAAACCGTAGTTCTTTCTTTTCGAGCGTATGTCGATGTGCGAATTCGGATGAAACGATCCGCAGTGCTGTGATATAGTGGGGAAGTTCTGTCTTTCCCCGGAGGTACTGAATACAGTATGGCGAAAAAAGAGAAAACTGTTTTTATCTGCGGAAACTGCGGGCACGAAGAACCGAAATGGGCAGGAAGATGTCCCGAATGCGGCGAATGGAATTCTTTTCATGAAACTTCGGGGAAGCTGCCCGAACGCAGAACATCGGATCCTGTATCCATGCCTTTATCCTCCATACCACTCGAGGCAGGAACACGGATCGACTGCGGCATGGAGGAAACCAATAGGGTGCTCGGTGGAGGCCTTATGCGGGGCTCATCCGTGCTCGTAGGGGGGGAACCGGGCATAGGGAAATCGACCCTCCTGTTTCAGATTGCATCCTCCATTCAGACAAAGGGACGCATACTGTACATATCGGGCGAAGAGTCGCCAACTCAGATCCGCATCAGGGCCGAGCGCCTCGGCGTGAACAACCCGAGGATCGATGTGCTCTGCGAAGTGGATGTGGATGCCATACTCAGGATACTGAATTCCCTCAAGCCAGTAGTGATCGTGGTGGATTCGATCCAGACCCTCATCTCCAGGGAAGCGGGTATGGTGCCGGGCACTATGAATCAGATCAAATATTCGTGCCATGAAATCATATCCTGGGCGAAGGAGCACAGTGCAAGCGTGTTTCTCATAGCGCACGTGACAAAGGAAGGAGCAATAGCGGGCCCCAAGGTCATAGAACACCTTGTCGATACCGTCCTGTACTTCG
>CAZWAS010000075.1:8734-11769 GCA_964631915.1 uncultured Spirochaetales bacterium
CTCAGAGCGACCTCAGAATTCTGAAATCGGTGAAAAACCGTTTCGGATCCGTCGACGAGATCGGTCTTTTCATCATGAAGGATAAGGGACTCATACAGGTAAAAAACCCCTCCTCTCTGTTTCTCGTTCAGCGTGAAGGCTCAATACCTCCGGGCATCGCTGTGGCGCCGGTATACGAAGGCACACGAGCCCTTCTGGTGGAGATTCAGGCGCTCACTGTTCCTGCAAAAAGCGGTTTTTCGAGGATCTTTTCCGACCGAATTGATTCCGGCAGGGTGTCGAGGATATCCGCTGTGCTCGAAAAACACATAGACCTCAGATTTTCGGATCAGGATATTTACGTAAATGTCGCAGGAGGCATAAAGCTGAGCGAAGTGGGCATAGAGTTCCCTCTGGCACTCGCTCTGTACTCTGCGCGAACTGGCATTCCGGTACCGGTCAATATCGCGTCCGCAGGAGAAATAAGCCTCGCAGGAGAACTCAGACCCATAGCGCACATGAAACGCCGCATCCGTACAGCAGCGGAACTGGGGTTTTCCGTCTTCATAGGGCCGGCCGGAGTGCTCGATGAATCGGATACTGCTGACTCCTGGGAACGGATGCGAACCCTCAAGGAAGGCATACAGAAGACCTTTTCCCGAGGCGGCAGGGCATAAGAGAGGTATAACACAAAAAAGGGTAAAAAATATTGCCTGGTATCTTGCATTATATAATACTTGGCAGTATATTATATCCATGCTGCCAAGGCAGATGGAGGAAATACATGAACATACAATTCAAGAAAGGAGTGCTGGAACTCTGCGTGTTGGCCATGCTCTTCAAGAAAGACTGTTACGGGTATGAGCTCGTGAACGAAATATCGAAAAACATCCAGATATCCGAAGGAACGATCTATCCGCTCCTAAAACGGCTGAAGGATGAGGGGTATTTCGAAACCTATCTCGAAGAGTCGCAGGAAGGCCCGCCCCGGAAGTACTACAGGCTCACGGAACTCGGTATGAAGACAAAAATGGAACTGGAACAGGAATGGTCGTACTTCGTCACAGGAGTCAACAGAATTTTGAAAGGAGAACAGACATGACAAGGCAAGAGTTTATGAGAAAACTGAAAAAGCTTCTACGCCCGCTCCCCAAAAAGGACAGGGCGGAAATCGTTTCGGATTACGAAGAGCATTTCAGAATAGGGCTGTCCGAAGGGAAAAGCGAGGAAGAGATCGCCGAACACTTAGGCGACGTGCAACTCATAGCCGAACAGTTCTATGCTGCCGCAGGGAACGGAAACGCCGGAGGAACCTTTCGAAAAAACCGAACCCTGCCCGGAGCCATCCTTGTGGGATTCGCCATGGTTCTGTTCAACCTTGTATTCGTGCTGGGACCGTACTGCGGACTGGCCGGAGCGCTTGCAGGACTGTTCGCCGCATCGGTGGGCATGGCGGTCGGAGGAGCGGGTTCCCTGCTCATGCTCATTTTTTCTCCGCTCATATCCCGTTTCGTGCAGTTGGAACTGAGCAATGTACCGGCACTCGTATTTCTCAGCATAGGAACAGCAGCACTCGGTGCACTGTTCTTTCTGGGAAACCTTTTCCTCGCGAAATGGTTCGGAAAGCTCACAGCACGGTATGTGCGCTGGAACGCAAAAGTGATCATTAACAGATAAGGAGAATTATATGCTGCAGAAAAAACAGAAAAAAATGCTTGTATTGATACTGGTGGCAGTGGCAATAGGATCGTTCATACTAGCGGGGGTAATCATGGCCATAACAGGAATAGGCGGAACGGGCAACTACGAAGTAAATGCGGAAAAAACGATAGACGGAACCATGCTCAGGCATGTGAGGATCGAGACCGTCACATCCGATATTCATCTGCTGCCTTCAGACGGAACGATGGTAAAGGCGCATTTCCACGGAACCAGTTTCACGAAACAGGTTCCGGAACTGAGCGTCGAGACCAATGGAGACGAACTGGCAGTGCAGGTGAAAGATGAGTACCGTCTCACTCTCGGCTTCGGTTCTATATATCATAACACGAGGCTCGACGTGTTCCTTCCAAAAACCGTATACGAGAGCATCAAAGCGCTATCCACATCCGGAAGCATACATATCGACCAGGCGCAAGGTATGAAAACCACGGTGAAGAGCGTATCAGGCTCTATCTACATCGCGGACTTCATAGGAGCGCTTCGCATTGAAACCACATCGGGCAGTGCGGAAATACGGAACACGAAAGCGGAAACACTCGATTTCAAATCGGTTTCGGGGAGCTTCATCGGATCGTCGATCGTGTCGGATGCTATGTCATTTCACACAGGCTCCGGCAGTGTACACGGAAGCAGTATGAAGGCGAAGAGCATCAGCTTCGATTCCACATCGGGAAACCTGAAGGCGGATGATATTTCCGGGGCCATGACGTTCAAATCCGGCTCCGGCAGTCTGGAAGCGGAATATTCTACGTTAAACGGAAACATAGAAGCGAAGTCCATTTCCGGCTCGGTCAGACTCAAGCTGCCGGAGGATGCGGCATTCGCCCTGCGGTTCAAATCCGTGTCTGGAACCATACGGAGCAACTTCAGGTATTCCGTGGATCTATCCCAGTCCAAGAAAAACTTCGAAGGAACTGTCGGCTCATCGGAGAACACCATATCAATCGAAACGACTTCGGGAAGCGCCGATATCATGAAATGACACACCTGCCAGCGCCTTGCCAGGCGCTGGCTTCTTTCCGGCCGAGGTCTGGACAACGAAAACTGCATCGTATTATATAAAGATACGATAATTCAAAATATATTCGGCCGGAGCGATGATGAAAAACGATTTCGTAATAACAGCCACACGTTCCATGCGGGACTATGCAGCCCGGGTAGCCGAGAGAGTCGGCAGGCTTCCTATGTTCTCGGGCAAGAATGTCGATGGAAAAGATCTGCTCAAAACGGAACGCTTCGCCGACGGCGAAACCGAAGTCGCCGTGCAGACATCGATCCGGGGAAAAGACATCTACCTGTTCGCGAACGCAGCGAGGAATCCGACAGGGCTGTCC
>CAZWAS010000075.1:11779-20773 GCA_964631915.1 uncultured Spirochaetales bacterium
GTGGACGAAAACAAGATAGAGCTTTACCACGCAGTGGATGCGCTCAAGAGAGCCCAGGCGGAACGTATCACCGTGTTCGAGCCCTATGTTTCCTGTTCCAGATCCGATCGCCCCACGCGGCGGAATTCTGTGGGGCTTTGGATACATTTCAAAATACTGCAGTCGCTAGGCGTAAACAGGATCATCACGTACCAGCTCCATTCCGACAAATCCAAATCCATGCTCGATCCTACGTTATGCACCATAGACGATGTACCGATACTTTCCCTCCTGAAGCAGTACCTCTGCGATACATTTATCAAGAGCAAAAACTCCCTGGAGACCCGGGTCAGGGAGGATTGGCTGTTCTGTTCGGTGGATGCAGGGGGAGAAAAGATCGCGAAGCGGTTCGCAGCAGCGTTCGGAACCCAATTGGTCATAGCACACAAGCAACGGAACTACAATACCGTCAATTCGGTCGAATCCATCAACATCCTTTCCGCAGTGCCCCTCGCGGATAAGACGCTCTGGATCGTCGACGACATGATAGATACCGGAGGTTCGGTGATCCGCCTGATCGAGGAACTGAGAAAACACTCGCCTGCGGAAATCAATGTCGCAACAGTACACGGCATCTTCTCCGGTCATGCGCTCGAACGGCTTTCGACTTTTATGAAAGAGGGTGTGATACATAACCTTGTGGTAATGGATACGGTTTTCTGCGGCGGCTGCGTTATGGAACAATTGCCTAATCTTCACATGGTTTCATCCGTGGCACTGAGTGCGGATATCGTGGCATCCATGGCTTCGAACGAGTCTCTCACGCGGTTCTTCGATCCGTTCATCGCTTCGCAGTATCTGTTTTAAAACAGCACCCTGGTGAGATAGGGAATGCCTATGATATTCCCTATGGCGCAGCCCACGGACGAGAGAAAAAAAACGAGCAGAATGTGAGTCAGGCGGTTGCGGAAAAACCCCCTCACGCTCAGCAGATCGTCGTGAAGGTTCTCGAAATCCTGCACCCGCGGTTTGCGCAAGAACGCTTCCACCAGACCAGTGATAAGCCCCACCCCTATAGCCGGATTTATCGCAGCTATGGGCCCTGATACGAAGGCGACTGCTATGGTAACAGGGTGCGCCAGCGCTATGAGCGAACCAACGGCAGAGAGTCCGCCGGTCACGAGAAACCAGATTCCTAACATGGAAAGGCTCATTTCCCAGCCTGAACGGAAGAAACCCGCCACGAGCAGCCCGAAAATCGCAGCAGGAATGAGCCAGGGCAGGAGCTTCAGCGCTTTGTTCGGAGGGGGCACCACATCTATGTCTGCGAGGGATGTATCCGCCCTTCCTTCGTGGAGGTCCTTGAGCCAGCGAACGATCCCTTCGGCATGACCAGCGCCGACGACTGCGAGCACCTTTTTTTCTGTAGTTGTAAAAATATTCGTGGCGAGGTACCGGTCCCGTTCGTCTATGAGCACGGTCTTCACCGAAGGCATATACTTGGCGAGTTCGTCGAGCATGCTCTGCAGGGCACTTTTCTTTTTCAATTCTTCTATTTCGGCTTCGGAGAGTTTTTCCTTGGAAAAGATGGATGTGAGGAGCGCTGCAAGCATCTTGTTTTTGCCCCAGAATCCGGCCTTCGCCCATGCCCTCCGCAGCGTAATCTGTATTTCCCGATCGCAGAGCGAGAATGGAATGCTGTGGACCCTGGCAGCTTCGATAGCTTTCATCATTTCCTCTCCGGGCTTTATGCCTAGATCCGCTCCGATGCGCCGCTGAAAAGAAGAAAGCACGAGATTAGCGAGGAGGAGAAAGCCTTTCTTCTCCTTGAGCACTTTCGCTATGTTGAGGCTCGACCAGTCCTGTTTCTCGGTCATGGACTTGAGACGGGAATGATCTATTTCCACGCATATGCGTTCGGGTTTCTCTTCTTCAATGATCCTGCTCACTTCTTCTACGCTTTCCCTCGAAACATGAGCTGTACCGAGTATGAGAACTTCTTTATCTCCCAGCGTTACTCTCGTCAATGATTCGTTCATACCATATCCTTATTGAAAACGTGCCAGCTCGCTTACGGCGAGCTTGTATTCTAAAGTATCGGGGCTGAGCTTGTCTTTAGTCTCGAGAAAATACTTCTGAGCGACTGGGAGCATCCTTTCGTTCAGGCTGTACTGCGCCGCCAGATAAAAAAGCATTTTTGCTTTGAGCGCAGGGGATTTTTCCTTGTTCACCTGACTCACGATAAAGCCGTCATAACTCGGATCCATATAAAACCTAGCCATATCGTAATACAGGCTCTGCCTGGGAAGACTGTTGATTGCCTGCGCAAGGTACTTTTTTGCATCCTGCTCTCGCTTTTCTTTCTTATAACAAAGAGCCACAAGCAACGGATACGAATACTCCTGTTTTTCATACATTGAAGCTTTCAGGAACATATCCCGTGCAACAGCGAATTCGCCATTTTTATATAAGATGATTCCTGCTGCGCTGTAGGCGAAATAATATTCTGGTTTGAGCCGTATGACTGTTCTGTAATCCGCAAGGGCTTCTTCCAGTCTGTCGAGTTCGTCGTAAATCCCTGCCCTGTACACATACGAAACAAAAATACCGGGATCCATAGAAACAGCGATATTGAGATCCTTAAGCGCTTCGCTCCTCGAACCGTAGCGGAGATTCAACTTTGCCCGGTCTATGTAGTTCCATACGTAGTCGGGTGCAAGCTCTATGGCTTTCGATATATCTTCCAAAGCACCCTTCGTATCATTCTGCGATTCTCTTACGCGACTTCTGTCTGTGTACGCAAACGCATAGTCAGGAGCTTCGTTCACTGCCCTGTCCAGAAAGCTCTTCGCCTTGTCGAGCTCGCTCTGCCGCATGTGAAGATTTCCCATCCCTATCAGAGCAACGATATTGCTCGGATCCTTGTCGAGACTTTTCTGAAAGGATTCTTTCGCCTTTTTCAAATCCTTATTCTCCAAGAAAAGCTCGCCTATGGCCGCATTCGCTTCGGCATGTTCGGGATGAACCTTGAGCAGATTCTCTAGAAGCCGCTTTTGTTCCTTTTTGTTTCCTTCGAATCCTTCTATAAGTGCGAGATTGAACAAGGCATCCTCATGGCTTGGATGAGCAGCCAGAATGTCGGCAAGCGTCTCCTTCGCCTTGGGTATTTCGCCTGCGCTGAAAAGCAGTTTGGCATAAAGGACCAGAGTCGTAGGATCCTCGGGATTCGCCGAAAGAGCAGTCTCGTATGCTTCTATTGCTTTCACCGGATCTCCTGCGAGCAAATATGATCCGACGCTTTCGTATACATCCTCCCGTTCGGGTTCGACAACAACGGCGGTTTTTTCTTTCTGTCCGGCAACTTCCGAAGGTATTCCCGCCTCCTCTGCCGGTTTTTCGATTCTCGACGATGTGGCGCACCCAGAGAGGTACAAAACGAACAGAAACACTGCGAAAACTGAACGGGAGAATCGCATGCAACCTCCGAGTGGACGTATATATGAAAAAAGGATCGTACAGAATATACTAAAAATACCGGAATTTGTATACCTGAAACGCTTGCGGAAACTTGTTGAAAATAAGCAATGCCCTTGATACAATGCTCGCACATGGGTTCACGACTGCATAAAGCATACCTGCTTATACCGGTGTTGTATGCTGGCATAATCGGATTCTTCTTTTTCATGCATTTTTCTCAGGACGCCGGATTTACCGATCATATCGGGCCCATCACGATCAGCGCACATCGCTCGGGAAAAACCGACAACACTCGAGCCCTGCTCAATGCGCAGGTGCGGTGCAACGGCATCGAATTCCTCTTTCAGGGTCAGGACTGTGTGGAGCTGACGTACGAAAACAACACTACAGAAAAACTTTCTCTCATAGACTATAAGAGATATGCAAACGGCATAGATCTCGGTTTCACAAAGGGCTTTATCCTCAAGTTCATGATTTCGGACAACGAAACCGACTCCATAGCTGTGAGCTATGTGCCGGAAAACGATCGAATCCGATCCATTTCTTTTTCGCTGAGGCAGGCTGCTGGCGCCACAGTGAAACCTGTAGGCCGACTTCCCTGCTATTTCGTCCAGAATGTGAAGACCGGCTTTTATCTAAACCTCCCGGCAGGTTCTCAATTTTCCGTCGAAAGACAGGTGTTGACCCTTTATCCGGGAACCAAACAAAATCGACAGATACTCATAGAGGGAGGATTAGACGTAAAAACGGATCCGTACGCCTATTGGTTCGGAAAGGAATTCCCTACTGCAGACGAGGCGGCATACAGGAAAGCGCTGAAAACCTTTCTCGACAAGGCGTACAACGGCTGGAAGACTGCACGATATCGGGCCGAAACCAGCTCTTGGCGTTATCCGAGCGAAGACATCGTATTCCAGGAAAACACGGTCGCAGCCTTCCTGGCGGAATCCATACCCCGAAACACCTACGATGTTGCATTGGCTCAAGCAAAACGCATAACGGAAAAAACAGCGAGAAACTCTCTCACGGTGTTCACCAATCCGTACCTTGGGAATTTGATCAATACTACGGTAGCATCCTGGCAAGAAGAAGCTTTGGAAATCGAAAAAGTCAGGAACCTCATCATAAAGCGGGATGAAACCGTATTCAGAAAGGAAGGACTGCTCCGATTCATAGTGGACAAATCACTTTTCGCGCTCATGAACGATATGGCCGACTTCGCACAGAAAGCCTCGTTTTCTGCATCGGATATGCAGACAAGCATCGGCATGCTGAATACGTTTTTAGAATGCAAAGAGATCATGCCAGACTCGGCGGATTCATTCGGTCGGTTTGCAGCGATTCCGAGAGAAATCCTGCTTGAAAACTCCGTATACGTGAACGACGGTCTGTTCATCGAAAAGGAGCAGGGAAGAATCAGCATAAAGGACAGCATTTCCGCAGGTGCGGGGTTACTGCGCTTCGGGAACGCTACGAACAACGAGCTGATGAAAACCGCAGGAAGAGTATTGATCTCTTCCGCTCTCGCATGGGCAGATGCCGAAACCGGGATGCTTCCCGAAATACTGGTGCGGAAAGGGTCGAAGATCGAAGGGAAGGAAGGGTATCTTCTTCCGGAAGATATCCATCCTTTGCTGACCGAACATGGTTTCTACCCCAAGAATGTATTCCTCGGAAACGGGGCGGAAGAAACATTGCAGCTATATACAATCGCGGATGTGGAATCCTTTACAACAACGGAGAAACAGTCCGTCATCACCGTATCGTTTCCCGCAGGATACATTCACCACATGACCATCCGCGGAGTGAAACCGTTCGCCGAAATACGCCTCTGGGATATCCGGTGGAAGACAGACCCCCAATTTCAGATATATTCCACGGGATGGGTATACGACGAGAAAACACAGACACTGTACGTAAAACTTAAACACAGAAATAATAAAGAAAATATCATAATACGATATGAAAAAGAGGAGCCGGAATCATGAGCCGGCAGGACATTAGATTCGACGCAATATCGAAACGAACGCATTTCTATTTCCTGAGACACGGAGTAACGGAAGGAAATGCGAGAAAACTCGTTCAAGGAAGAAAGGATGTTCCGCTCTCTCCTCTCGGGGAGCATCAAGCCAAACAGACCGGAGCATGGTTTAAGGACAAAGATATCCACCGGGTCTTCTCCTCCCCGCTTGCACGAAGCTTCGGAACCGCATCTCTCATAAGCGCATCTCTGGGATTGCCCGAACCGGAGAGCATGCCGGATCTCGTCGAGTTGGATACGGGTGCGTTCACAGGAATGATGTTTTCGGAAGCAGCTGAACGGTATCCGGACCTTTGGCAGACGTTCAACATGAAAAGCTGGGAAGGCGTACCGGATGCCGAATCCGCAACGAGCCTATACCGGCGTGCGGTGCGCGTTTGGAATGCCCTCATAGAGTGTGCGGAAAAAGGTGAAAGGAATATACTCGCCGTAACGCATGCAGGTTTCATGCAATGGATCGTGAAAGCGCCGTTCTGTTCGAGAACCTGGATGCCGCTTGTAGCATGTGGTAACTGCGGAATTTTTTGTGCGGTCGTCGACCCTGAAGACAGAACGCTGGAAGATAAACCCATTAAGCGCTTTCTCGTGGAATGGGTCCTCATGAATCATATAGCGTACGTATAATGGAAAAAGGAGAGGGTTATGAGTACGGGAAAAAGGATACTCGCTGTGTGCGGAAGCCCCAGGAGGCAGGGAAACTCGGAAACTATCACCGACGAAATCCTGAAAGCCGCCGCCGACATACACTGCGAGAAAATCATTATTAGCGAAATGAATATACATCCCTGCAAAGCTTGCGACCTCTGCAAGGAAAGCAACCCTGTATGCATCATCAAGGATGCAATGACATCCATCTCGAAAAAAATGAAAGATTCCGAAGTCTGGATTCTCGCGACGCCGGTGTATTGGTGGGGGCCGAGCGCTCAGATGAAAACCTTCATAGACAGGTGGTACGGTCTCGATCCTGTGCTATTCAAGAACAAGAAAGTCGTTCTTGTGGTTTCCCTCGGCGATACGGATACCGCGACAGCGCGGCATACCATAGGCATGCTGACCGACTCTCTCGCGTACAGAGAAGCAGCCATCATTGAAACCATCATAGCAACTGATTTGAACGACAAAAAGGATATTCAAAAACATCCAGAATATCTCGAACGTGCACGGGCAATCGGCATGCGGCTTTCGCAAGCGGCTGTACATTCGTAAGGCGGACAAACATATGCCTTCCTGCAAACCGAATGATGTTGTCTCCCTTGCGCGAGAGCTCATCCGCATTCCGAGCGAAAACAGAGCGGAAGAACGCGACAAGGGTCCCGAAACCGCCTGCGCCCGATTCGTGAAAGCTTGGTTGTCCGATGCCGGCGCCGTTACAGAAGAACAGGAAGTCTTGCCGAGCAGAAACAACATCATAGCCACGCTCAAGGGACGGGGTGGGAAAGCTCCGCTCATATTTGTCTGCCACATGGATACCGTACCCGCAGGGCAAGGGTGGGACGAGGACCCCTTCGGCGCTATTCTGTCCGGCGACCGCTTGTACGGAAGGGGGGCTGCAGACATGAAAGGCGGGCTCGCAGCTTCCATGATGGCCTTAAAACACATCGCAGAGGACAAGAGGGAGCTTCGAGGAGACCTCATCCTCTGCGCCACTGTAGACGAGGAAGGCCCCGATATGATGGGAGCCACCAAGTTCGCACAGAGCGGGCGGGTCGCCGCCGATGCCATGGTAGTAGCGGTGGAGCCTACGAAAAATAAACTCTGCACAGCGCACCGCGGGGTCAATTGGTACAGGATAGATGTGCGGGGAAAGATGTCCCACGCAGGAAATGCACACCTCGGTGCTGATGCGAATCATGCGCTCGCATGGATCATTATGGAACTGAAACAACGCGCAGAACGCCTCGACTTCAAACACCCCTTGCTCGGCAAGGTGAGCATAACGATCGGAAAAATGTCCGGAGGATTCAAGACCAACGTAGTGCCGAACAGTTCGACCGCGGAAGTGGACTTCAGGCTGGTGCCTCCTCTCACCTGCGCCGAAGCGGACGGATTCGTCCGTGCTTCATGCGAAGCGGTATCGACAGTCGTAAACGGTACGAGCGCTAAAGCTTTTCCCCTGGGAATACAAAGGCCGCCGATAGAGGTATCAGAACAGGCTCCGGTCGTGGAGGCGTTCAGGGAAGCGTACGAAAACGTCACAGAAGAAAAGCTCGTAATTCGAGGGTTCCCCGGCTATACCGACGCAGGGGTCATACACATCGTGACGGGAAATCCACAGTGTGTGATATTCGGCCCCGGAGACTTGGCTGTAGCCCATTCGGTCAATGAGTACGTTTCCGTGGAAGAGCTCCTCCGGGCGGAAGCAATACTCACCAAAGCAGCGATCATCGCCCTCACATAACGGCAGTTACGCCTACTCTTCTTCGAGCTGCTTTATGCGGCGAGTGAGATTGTTAGGCAGAATTCCGAGCGCCTCGGCAGTATCCTTCACGGAGTTTCCGTGAAGGGAAAGTTGAGTCTTGATGTACGTCTCTTCGAGAAGGCGCTTCGCCTCTGAAAGCGGCATGGTTTTCCTGAATATATCGCTTTCGCCTTTTCCTGCGAAAGGGGATACTGCCCTTACGATATCCTCTTTGGAGATCATAAGGGCATCCGAAAACGCGAGTATCCGCTCCACAAGGTTACGCAATTCCCGCACATTACCGGGAAAAGGTAGGCTCATCAGGTATTCCGCCGCATCCTCCCCGAGAAGTGGAACAGAAATGCCCATAGAACCAGACAGGGTCTTGAGGAAAAAACCGACCAACACCGGAATATCCTCCTTTCTTTCTCGGAGCGGGGGGATATAGAGAGGAATGATGTTCAACCGGTAATAGAGGTCCTGTCTGAACTTCCCCTGTTTCACGAGTTCCTCTAGGTTTCTGTTCGTAGCAGCCACAAGTCGCACATCCACTCGTACATCTCGCGTGTCCCCTATCCGCTGTATCTCCCTGTGTTCGAGAAACCTCAGCAGCTTGACCTGCACGTTAAGCGGAAGCTCGCCGACTTCGTCGAGAAAGAGAGTGCCTCCCTCGGCAGCAGCCAGTTTTCCTTCGTAATCTGAAATCGCTCCTGTGAACGATCCCTTTTTGTGCCCGAACAGCTCGCTCTCCATGAGAGATTCCGGAATCGCGCCGCAGTTGATTTTGACAAACTCCCGCGTCGCCCTCCGTGAAAACGAATGGATGAGCCGAGCGATCACGTCCTTTCCCACTCCGCTTTCTCCCGTGATGAGCACAGTGGAATCCTTAGGTCCGATCCGCCGAACAAGCGACACGACCTCATTCATAGCCTCCGATACGAACACAGGGCTGTCTCCTTGCGTCTTTTCAGCCACAAGCCGCTTCAGTTTGCACGCGTTCCTCACCGAAAGCACAAGCCGCTCCGGCTTGGGCGGTTTTTCTATGAAATCGAATGCCCCTTGCTTAATGCATTCAAGCGCTTCGTCGACCCCTGCAAGG
>CAZWAS010000076.1:0-3288 GCA_964631915.1 uncultured Spirochaetales bacterium
AGGGGGTTCGAAGCGGAAAGGGCTTCGATATTACGGGCGAAGATCTGTTCGTCCATGCTGTACCGAGTATATCAGGTTTTCAAGGAATAGTTCCGCATGCTCGAACACCGAAGCCAGGCTGGAGGTATTGTTCCTGCAGCTGCCTTTTTTCGCATCGATAAAGCCCCTGGTGTCAATGTAGTAAAGCAAGGTCCAGGCAGGGTTTTTTTCATCGAAGAGCATCTTTTCCTCTGCGTTGCCGAGCTCGCTCCTTGCCTTTTTTGCTGTTTCGAGCCACCGGCGAAGCACAGAATTCGCTGCATCTTTCTTTGTTCCCGCGTTCGGGGCGTAGAAAACGCGCCAGGACAAATTCACTTTCATCCCCAAAAGATCCTTGCATGCTGTGTTCCCTATATCCGTGAATCCGGGCACAGGAATAGGAGAAGGGTTCAGTCTGAACAGTTTTTGTACGTGCCGGCCATAGGTTCTGCTGAACCATCCTGCGTATGTTTCAAGCGGCGGACTTGTTCTCGTACCGGTCGTTCGATCCTGCTTTATGGCTGTTTCACAGGCGGCTTTGAATGTGTTCGAATACACGGGAGCGAAGCGGCTTTCTTTTTTTTCCAGGAAACTGTCGAATGTATGAGGTTTTGCATGCGACACTATGTCTCTGTAACAAAAATCGAGGCCTGCGACTATGATCCGCTCGTATCCGAGCCGGAGCGCCAGTTCCACTGCGGAACCTGCTACAGTGCCGTTTTCCGGAACCAGTACAGCAGGAGTGCCTGTGTGCTCTGCGAAATCTTTTTCGAAAAACGTACCTGTGGACATGAGCATCACGAGATCCGTCACTTTCCACACCCCCTGTGCTGCAGAGAGGGGCATGGCGACTGGTACAGATGCTGCCGTCCCTTTCAGTTTTTCCACATGGGTGAAGGCGTAATACCCTGGATCCGTCTGTACCACCATATCAGGCACTATGCCTCGGTCGAGCAATGCCCGTATCGAAGAAGGGAGGGCCCAGAGAATAATGCGATTCCGCGCGTGTTCCAGGAGAGGGAGGGCGTCCACAAGGCTCGGCCCCGATGCTGCGATAATGAGCGGCGCATCCAAAGGTTGCGGAATAGCATACCGTTGTATGGTGAGAAAGTTGAAAACGCTGTTTTTTATCCATTTTTTCCCAAATTGGGCAGTGGTCATGATGTTCCCGTTGAGTTCGCGCACTTTTTGATTGAGGGCCGCTTGTGCACGGCGTGCGATTTCGGGAAAAGCGAGGCAGGACGGTTGCCAGAGCAGGATTTTTATTCCTTGGATATCCAATTCTCCGATATACCTGTCGAAGAAAGTTTCTAGCGAAAGTCCCAGTTCGGGATGCCAAGACGGTTCCGAGCGATAGTGTTTTTTCTGGAAGAGCTGGAAAGAATAGCATACGCTGAGTATTTTGGTTCCTGGAAATCGTTTCGCAAGATTTTTCTCGAGGTATCCGAGGCCGGACCCGAGTATGATGCACACACTGGGTTCGCATTGGAATTCTTGCGAATCCAAAAACCGCAGAGCTTCCTTTTCCGGATCGTAGGCGGAATGGATTTGAATACCCTCTGCTTTCGCTGTGGGCAAACCCGATACGGAAGTGTATACCTCGATCATGGCACTACAGAAGTTTTTCGAGTATTTCCTGGACGGTATTTCCGTCTTCGGGATATCTCTGTATGCTTTTCACAAAAGATTCCGTGTTGCCCGTTTCGGGGAACAGGTGTTTCAGCGCGAATGCGATCTGATGCAGGAGAAGTTCCGAGTCGAGGGGGATTTTCCCGCCTGTGGCGAGTACTACCTGATTCTTCCCCGCCCATGCTATGCTTCCTGTATTTTGCACCATGGATGTGAGCACTGTAACGATATCCTGCTTGACCCTGAACTGATCCGCATCCGGGGTCTTTTCCGTTATAGGTTTAATGATGGAGGCGATATCGATGAGCAAGAACAGGACGCCTGTATTGTTTTCGCGGGCCTTTCGTATTGCTTGCTCAGCCATGGAAGCTATGTCGCTGTTCCTGTTCGGCTCGGGGTTCGGCAGACGGCCGATTTTGCTCTGCCGTGAATCGTGAAGGAGGGGGCCAGAGAGAGCGGACAGTTCATTCAAGGCAGGTTCGATATCCACAGGGTCGGCATCCAGCATGGCAGAAGCTGCGACGAGGAGAACAGCCTGCAAGGTTCCATTATAGCAGAAAGGATATATGAGTACCCGTTCTATGAGCGACAGCTCGCGCGATGAAAAATACGGGGATACTACTTCTGGGATCTTGTCCTGAAACACGTACCGGTCGCCTTCTGCAATGCCCGGCCACGTTTCCAGGACTGATACAGGCAACCTCAGCCTGTGATTCGTGGTTTCATCGAATCCGCAGAGAGCCCACGGCACATATGCTTCGTGAGCAGGCTCGAGGAGGAGCAGGGCCCCTTTTTCTATAGCGAAGTGCCGTTTGATGACGGAAAACAGATGTGCAGGCAGCTCGAGCCCCTTATGCAGACGTTCCACCTCCGCTTTGAATGCATGCATGTCGAGCTGCCATGTTTCTTGCTGGTGCAGGAAATCTTCACTTACCGTGAGGGCTTTTTTTTTTCTTGGTCGTCGGTATGCAGGGCGAACGAGTGGGGAAGCGAGTTTCCGTGGGAGAGAAGCCGTATGCGGTACGCTTTCCGGAAGAGTCCCTGTTCGGAGTCCGAAGCGTCCGATCGTCCAACCTTGTCGAGTTGCAACCGCATAGCGGTTTTTAACAACCCTTTCTTATTTTTTTCTTCCAGTGCCTTTCTGAGCAGCCCCATGATTACGTCAGTCCCAGTTCCTCGAATAGTTTCTTGTATACTTCGAAATGTTCCGATCGTGCGAATTCCTGTATTTTCTCTTCAGGCAGCGATTCGAGGAGTTGATCCATATACGCGAGCACGGCCTTTATTTCTTCCTTGAGCGTTCCCGGTATCCCTTCTCCTTTCTCAGGTTCGGAGGGTTCTGCCGCCTGCTCCGCTTTCTCCTGTACGACAGGCACCTCCGGTTTTTCCGATATCTCCGGCTTGGATACCACAGGTTTCTCTGCGATCTCCTCTTCTTCAATGCTTATTTCCGGTTCCTCATGCGTTTTTTCGATCGCTATCTCCGGTTCTTCCGTTGGCTCTTTTTCTATGACGATCTCTTCTTCTGCTTCTTGTTCAGTTTCCGCAGTGCCGGGAATATCGATTTCGATCTCGTCGATGATTTCTTCTTGCTGAGGTTCTTCTTCGATCTCTATGGAAATCTCCTCTTCCGTCGCTGGA
>CAZWAS010000076.1:3313-6507 GCA_964631915.1 uncultured Spirochaetales bacterium
AGTTCGCTCGGTACGGAAATCTCCTCTTCTTCTTCCGGGAGCACTAATTCTTCTTCTTTCGGTTCTTCGAGCACTTCGTCTTCCAGGTTCAATCCTTGATCAGAGATATCGATCTCTTCTATCGCAGGTTCTTCGGTCTGTTCCGCCGGTTCTCCTATTTCGAGGTTCTCTTCCAATTCGAGCGAAGGCGTCTCTTCCTGCTGCTCGATATCTTCAGCTTTTTCCGCGCCCGGTTCCTCGTCCAAAATAAGCTGGTCGACGTCGAGCTCTTCAAGCTTGTCCTCGGTCCGTACATCCGCTTCCTGTTTCGTTTTTGCTTCCGCTGCGTGCGACGGGGCAGGTTCTTCCAGGGAGATTATGTCTTCTTTTTCAACGAGATTTTCTTCCTGGACACCGGGTTCGAATACGTCCTGATCTTCGGGCAGGCTTGCTTCGCCGGTCTCTTCGGTTATATCCGCCGTGTTCAGAATATTGTCCAGTTCGTCGCCGGTAAGGGCTATGGTTTCGTCCTCGTCCTCTTCGAAGAATCCCTGCGTTTCTTCCTTTTCCGGCTCTTGCTGTTGGTCGGCCTTCGGTTCGAACCTGAGGTTGCTCAGTTCCTGTTTCAGAGAAGTCAACTCATTCTTGATTGAGAGCAGCTCTTGTTCTATTTTCAGCAATATTTCGGTGGATGTATCCATTTTTTTCGTTTCACCTACCTCTTCACGTTTCGGGGCGGCTGTCGGTTGCCTGAGATCCTCTTCCAAGGCTTTTATATCGTCGAACTCTTCCATGGATTCCTCTTCTATAATTGCTTCATTAAGCTCAGGTTCTTCGGTTTCAGCTTGTTCGGAAAGAAAACTGTCCAGATCTTGGGGTTCTTCGAGTTCGGGTTCCTCCAATTGAAGCATTTCCTCTTCAGGAGATTCGGATTCCCCGAGCGAAGGTTCTTCTTTCTCGTCCACCTCGAGTTCCGGCAGCTCTTCACCATAATCCGATTGAGAGAGTTCTTCAATATCTATTTCTTCCATTTCTTCTTCGGCAGTCGGAAGCGTAGCGGATATCGAAGCCCCTTCAAGTGCTGATTCTTCAAGCGATTCTTCGGATTCATCGGGTATGTCTTCGATGTCGGGCAACGAATCGAGGGAAAGCTCATCTTCCGGGGAAGCTTCCTGTTCTATATCGGATTCTTCTATGCTTTGATCCATGTCGATATCCATGTTGAGGAAATCTTCCTCCGCGGATTCCTGTTTTTCTTCCGGCAATTCAAGATCGGATTCCTCGTCGAGCCCAATGGATTCTTCTTCCGGAATGTTCAATTCCTCTTCCTCATCGAAGGATATGGGACCGAGTTCTTCCTCGGTGACGGAGCCTGCATCATCAAAATCTTTTTCCAGTTTTCCGAGAAGCTCTTCTTCTTCTTCCGTAAGAGTCGTCATGGGTTCGGGCTCTTCCAGGTCCGAGAGATTGAAATCCTTGCCCAGTTCTTCTTCCTCCACAACATCGATAGGGCCGGATTTTACCCATACTCCATATTTCTCGAGTTCGTCGTCAGTGGTGAGCTTCATGGCTTTTTTTTGCTTCTCGGTAGTCATCTACTACTCCTCGATACTGCTATTACTTTATTACATATCGGCAAAAAAATAAACCCATTTTATCAAATTCGAGCATACCCCTCCCTTTTTCACTTGTCAACAACGGGAAAAAGGTCGTCAAGGTAATGATGGAATATACCGTAAATCTGTATAACGATGAAGGGTTTTAGGATAATCATCTCAGTATATGTCGGGATTGTAACATATTGCGTACTGCTGTTTTTTTTCGGCACTGCAGGGCTGTTCGCCATGAAGGATCTCGAAAAACAGAAACAGGTCCTTTCGGATAATATCGAGGATCTGAAGGCAATAAACCGGTCGCTTTCCGATAAATTCGAAGCTCTCCGTTCGGACAGGGAAACCTTGAAGCTGAAAGCCCGCGAACTCGGCTATTACGGGGAAGGAGAAAAGGTTATACACATTTCCGGTTATTCGGCGCCGAAAACTTTTTACCCAGTGGGTAGGCTCGTGAAGCTATCGGAACCCGGCACAAACCCCGAACCGTATTTCCGCGCAGCTGGCCTAAGCACGGCAATTCTGATATATATACTCCAGAGGTTGCTGCTGCGGGGAAATCGTGATACTAAAACTGGAAGATCCCAATTCTGAAACAACTCTCATCGAGACGCTTGCAAAGGGCGGAATCGCTGTTGTTCCCTGCGACACGATATACGGAATTCTCGGCATAGTGCCTGATACGGAAATGAAAATACGGGAGATAAAAGGCAGGGGAGAAGATAAGCCGTTTCTCCAGCTTCTGTCTTCTGTAAAGGAGATCCGGGCTTTATCCCGTATCCCTGTGGATGAACGGGTTCTCGGTCTCCTTCCGGGGCCGCTCACCCTGGTACTACCGCTGAAAAGCGGAGACACGGTCGCAGTGCGTATGCCCGATGACGCCTTTCTGCTGCGCGTTATCAAGAGCTTAGGGAAACGGCTCTATTCCACGAGTGTGAATTTCAGCGGATCCCCCCCCTGTAACACGATAGGGGAAATTGTGGCCGGTTTCGCAGATAGGGTGGATCTCATTCTCGATGGTGGAGATATTCCGAACCCGACCCCATCCACGATCCTCGATGTCACAGCCAAACCCTACCGCATTCTGAGGCAAGGTGCCTGCGCGGTCCCTGTGGAGATGCTTGCATGAAGAAGTGCTCCATCCTGGCAGCGGTCTTTGCCTTTGCAGGTTTTCTGTCTCCGCTCTTCGCGGAAAGCGCAGCGGAAGCGGAGCATCCCAGACCCGAGTATGGAAGCATGATGCTGCTGAACAGGTTTTTCCCCGGAACGGCCCAGGCTGCACTCGGAAGACCCGCGGAAGGAGCTCTATACGCCCTCTCCTCTCCTCTTTCCACTCTCGGAGGAGTGTTCCTGCTCGCCTATGTGCTGAACACACAGGCAGGCATCGCATTCAATTACCGCTGCGAGGAAGGGCAGACCTACCTCACCAGGTACAACAAGGACAGCGACAAAGATCAGTGGATGCTTGTCGCTGGGATCGGCCTTTCCCTGTACGGAACCATGCTCGGAGCATACAGCGATTACGCTGCGCACAGGGATTATATGGACAGATACGGAGGAGAGCTCGGAATCGAACCGGTGCGCAGGGGAAGAGAAAGCCTGATG
>CAZWAS010000076.1:6521-9178 GCA_964631915.1 uncultured Spirochaetales bacterium
AGCTCCGTATATTCCGGCCAATGTGTTTAATACCGATGTTCTTCCTGTGCTTACCCTCTGCACTGCGGGAAGCCTGGTGGGAAAGGATTTTTCCTCCCTATGCACCTTTTTTTCCCGCAGTACCGTTCCGTTTCTCGGCATGGAAGTCGCTCCTGCGGCGGGCCTCGCGCTGCGCGTTGCGAGCGCCATGGCGCTCGTCACTGCAAATGCTGTGTGGGAAGAGTTGCTGTTCAGGGGAGTGCTGCTCGAACGAGCGGGGAACGCCTATTCCGCGCTTTCCTTCGGAATCGCCCATATCCCGAACATGGCGCTCCCCGGCGTATCCGTGGAGGAAACCGTACTCCAGACATTGTTCGCAACGGGGTTCGGCTTTTATGCGGGCTCGCAAGTCATGCGCTCAGGATACAGGCTGGAAAGGATGATCGCGCTCCATTTCTGGAACAACGTCATCAGCCTGACCCTCGGGTACCTTCTCGATCCCGATGCGAAATACGGGCTTTCAGTGTCGTACCGGCTGTTTTTTTGAAAGGTCTGTAAGAACGTGTATTTTTTCCGCAGGAGGAATGCATGATGAATCGGTGCACGCAAAGGTACAAACGAAAAACGTTTACGGGTCAGAAAATAGGTTTCCTTGTGGTCGTGCACATTGTTCTTTGCTCTCATGCTGCAAGTTGTCAGAGCGGTGTGTGCGATGAGGTGTTTTTACCTTTTTCTTCATGTGAAAACAGGAAGAGTTATGCTGAATTATCAAAGCGCTCGTTGGACGGATTCGGAGCGTACCGAAAAGCGGGGCATAAGCATGCAGGATTGGATATACGCATGAATTTCGGCGAAAAAGTGTATTCCATCGGAAAGGGAAAGGTCGTTGCGATATACGGCAAGTTTCCCAACCGGACTGTTATTGTAGAACATTCGGCATCCGAAGGATATCTCTTTTACTCGGGCTACACCCATGTTGCCGACATATCGGCGGACATAGGCGACTGCGTTGATGAAACTGTGATTTTGTGCCGGGTTTTCGACGAAAAGGAATTCGCAGAGGCCGATTTTTATCAAAACCACTTTCACCTGGAAATCCGCAAGACGCTTGAAAACTATAAGAGCATCAGCATCAATTGCTTCACTTTGGATGATCTGCATCGCTATTTTTACGACCCATTGGTGTTTTTCAAAAACCATCTCTCGAAATGATTCTTTTTGCTGCAAACTCATACCGGGAGGATATTATCTCTTCCGTGTCCACACGGCTTCCCTCGTATACGTGTTGTCGTACGAGGTGATTTTCCCACGCTCGGTGTAGTAGTATGTGGTTTCCTTTATTCCGCTCAACGTTGCTTTGTCCGAGGAAAGCGTAAAGATCCAGCGCATAGGTCTCGCCACCTCGGAAAGCTGTTTCGCTACCGCATAGGGCACGAGGCTTGAATAGAGCTCCGGCCTGTTCGGTTCGTCCTGCGATATGATGATCTTGTCCCCCTCGATGGACACTTTCAGCCTGAACGTGGCCCAGTTCGGCATGGATGCGACTGCCCTGCCGTCGGCAGCGATCCTCACCGAACTGATGCCTTTATCCCCCACCCATGTGCCTGCTATAGACTGCAGGGTGAGCGGTTCGGTCGTTCCGCCTGCGAAAAGAGGCGCTCTGGTTTCCGCAAGGGCGTTTGCCTGATCCGGCGTACCTGTTCCCTGGCTCTGAGCCGAAGGCTTAACCGGATAGCCGAACAGCCTGAGCACCAACGTGTTGCAGTCCTGTATGAGTGCGTTGAGCGACTGATACGTATTCGATACGCTCGCTACCTGTTCCCCTGTTTCCGTTTTCACGAGCCTGAGATTGATGAGAAAACTGGATTCGATTTTTCCCACAGAGCCCACGATGATGCCCTGTGCAGCAAGCTGTTTCCCTGCCTTGAGCTGATTCTCAGGATTGGATAGGACCATGGAGGTCTCTATCTCTTCGAGCATGGATTCGCGCTGCTTTCTGTCTATGACGCGGTATTCTCTGATGGCGGACAGCTGGGACGTTATATAATCTTCCAGAAGCTCCCGCTCTCCTTCGGAAATACCGTTGGCCGTGAACTCCACGATGGCGATGACGGGCCGCGTATCTTTCGCCTTAGTTTGGGCACAAACGAATCCCGTGTGGAGCAAAAACGGTATCAACACACACAGAGCGAGTTTTTTCATACGATTATTGTACAGGTTCCGGTCTTTTTCTACAATACAATCCTGCGCGCTTCGAGATAAAACCGTTTTTCATCCGCCTCGCCCATTGAAAACGTTTTCCGCGGCAATACTCCATCCTGCAGAACCGTGGGAAACAGATCTTCCTTCGGCATGGCGGGAACGATGAAACCCATGGTTTTCGCTTGCGAACCGATGCTGATGAGGCTCGATTCTCCGTGTATGTAATCCACGGAAATACCGGGATGGGCTTCGAGATATGCATCGAGGAATCCCTGCAGGGTTCCGACCGGGAGTCTGGTCCTCGGGTTCCTGCGAGTGAGTATGCCAGCTCCTCCTGCATGCACAAAACCGATGCGGTGCGAATCCGCAGTGCTCCCGGAAGCCCGAAGCTCGAGGAGCATGTCCTGCACTGTGTTTGCCGGATCCACCTGAAACTCGTGTTCCAATTCGTGGATCAGCATTGGTATATCCGCATT
>CAZWAS010000076.1:9188-10222 GCA_964631915.1 uncultured Spirochaetales bacterium
GTATGGCTTCGAATCTAAGGGATGCATCGTAGAGGTTCACGAGCTCGACCAAAGCCCAACGTGAGGGATGGGCCATCATGTGCGGATTGCCTGCGAGGGAATGCTTTGTGTCCTCCCATACGGCCTTTGCAGCTGCGAGAGAATGATTCCCATCTCCCACTGCGAAGAGGAATCGGTCCTTTCCGCTGCATTCTGTATCGCCTGCCCTGGCTATGCGGGAGAGAGCATTCAGAACTCCTGAAATCGCCACTGCATCCTTAACAGCATATCCTCGTATGCTTCCTCCGTTCATCATGAGGGGGGTGTCATACAGCACCGGAAACCCGCTCTTCCGCTTTTCGAGCGTTTCCGTCAGGAGGTGTTCAGGATCGTTGTAGAGCACCATGATGTGGGGAAGTTCGAGGGAAGCCTGTGCGCGGATCGCCTTTCTTGGCGGAATCCGGGAAAGTATGGTTCCTTCTGTGGCGCGGATGAGTGTTTTTGCTCCCTGATGGTAATCATAGCATTCGAGGTCCAGTGCAGCGAGGAGCCCGTTTCGAACGAGTCCCGAAGCTAGAGTGCGTTCTACGTATACGAAGCCTGGAGCCTGCTCTTCGAGTATGCGGGAGTGCAGGTATCGATTCATGGAAGCATGTATCGATGCGATCCTCTCTTCGCTGTTTTTATCATCCAGATAACATTCGGGAAAAATCAACCGCACTGTTGAAGGCGCTGTTCCGACGAACGATGCGACACGTTCCCAATATTCCCGCTGAGATGTGTATTGATCGCAGGCTATGACCGCCCATTTTTCTAGGTCGATCCCTTTGCCGGGGAGCAACACACGCGGGACTGAAAGTCCGAACGCTGAAAAATCCTGTTCCATCCGTAACCTCTTGCTTTCGCCAGTGATTATATTAAAAGAAAGTACTATATTTTACTAAGATAAGAAAGCCTCCTCAGAGGAGCGGAAATCTATGAAGAAGAGGTATGTCATGAAACGCACGCTGCGGTTAGTACGAAAGGCCGGTATGTTCTTTTCTTTTGTTTTCTTT
>CAZWAS010000076.1:10232-20720 GCA_964631915.1 uncultured Spirochaetales bacterium
ATCCGTGTTTGCCTACAACCCGCCGACCGGAGGAGAGGATGTGTATGAACTGTTTTCTCCGGTTTCCCTTGGAGCAGGCCCTTCGGTGACCGGCAAGGGTACCCCGCAGGCCGATGCGATCAACCCGGCTTTGTCGGGGGATACACAGCGACTGACCCTCGATGCAGGATACATCAACTTCTCCGATCTCGTCGCAGGTACGGGCATAGGCCATGCGGGAAGCATAGGCTTCACCCTGCCGACAAAGGTGGGTGTGTTCACCTGGTCTGCTCAGATCCTTTCAAGCGCTCTGAGTTCTGTGTATCCGCTGGGCACCTTCGGTTCGCTGAACTTTTCCTTTTCCAAAGACCTTTTTCCCGAGCTCCTCGTAGGGGCAGGGCTACATCTCACCCTCGGGTCCAAAGATGTTTTCGACTGGGGCTTGGCCGCTGACCTCGGTATGCTCCATCAGCCCGGGAATCTCGGACTATTTAAAGACTTCCGTTGGGCGGTGGTGCTCAGGAATTTCGGCAAACCGTATGCCCCTGTGAATACGGTTGGAATAACGGCATTCCCTTCGCCGTTCACACTCGCGGCGGGAACGGGCTTTTCCCTTATTAAGACCGAAACCGTGAATTTCGCCCTATCTTCCGATATTTCTTTTCCTTCGTTTCAGAATATCCTCTTTTCCCAGGGAGCTAATCTATCCCTATTCGACTTTTTTTACCTTTCCACCGCGTTCGATCTCAACCTGAGGGACCTTGTGGACCAAAAACCCGTGAGTTTTATTCCTTCAGTGGGCATGTCTTTCCGTATCAAGATCCCCGCAAAGGATGAGGATCAGGAAAAAACGAACCCGATGAGCATGAGCGAGATTCATGCTCACACGGCTGTGAATCCTTTGTATAACGGCATTTGGGGGTTCAGCGGAGGCATAACTCTTCCGTTCGGGGCCTTGGACAGAACTCCACCTGTGTTGAATTTCGAGTATAAGGATAATTCCACCATTTCGCCGAACAATGACGGCGTCCAGGACGATATCGAGTTTCCTTTCTCTCTATCCGATGAACGGTACATCATGGGGTACAGAATGATGATCACCAACGATACGGGAGAGATTGTGCGGGAGATCGTCAACAAGGACGAAAGACCGGAAAACCTGAATTTGAAAAATATCGTCGATCGGCTCCTCTATGTGAAGCAAGGCATACAGGTGCCCGAGAAGCTCCGCTGGGACGGGTATACGGATACGGGCACTCCTGCTCCAGACGGGAGGTATTTTTTCACCATAGAAGCATGGGACGATAACGGCAATCGCGCGTATTCCGCGGAAAAAACCGTGTATATTGATACAAAGGCGCCAGAGGTAACGCTCGTACTTCCGGAGAATCCTGTAGATCGGATTTTTTCTCCGGACAACGACGGAAACAAAGACACACTCCGGATTGAACAGCGGGGATCCATCGAGGATCTGTGGAAAGGTCGGATTCTCAATGCGCGAGGGGAAACGGTACGGGAGTTCGTGTGGGAAAAGAATGCGCCCATGGCATTCGATTGGGACGGAAGGGACTCAAACGGAGTTCTTGCTCCCGACGGTGTGTACGAATACATAGTCACAGCTACGGACAGGGGAGGAAACTCGGCCTCCGCTTCGATGAAGAATATCATTATCAATACTCAGCGTCCCCCTATCAACATTATCGCCGACATGTCGTTCTTCTCTCCGAACAACGATGGCGTTCAGGACGCAGTGACCTTTTCTCTGGATGTGCCGGTAAAAACGGGTGTCCTCCAGTGGAATCTGGATGTTAAAAACGAAGCGGGAGACACGAAACGAATGTTCAAAGGCCAAGGCAATACAGTCCCCGATCGCATAACGTTCGATGGAAAGGACGATGTAGGAAGACAACTCCCAGAAGGGCGGTATCAAGGGACCCTGACCATTCTCTATGAAAACGGCCATAAAGCGGCGAAAGCTTCTCCAATGGTCACTCTCGATGTGACCGCCCCTGCTTCGCGGGTAAGCGCAGAGTACAAGGTGTTTTCTCCCAACGGAGACGGGAGAAAGGATACCATCGTGTTTTCCCAGACTACATCTTCGGAACCCACATGGACGGGTACGGTGTTCGATGAAGCAGGCAAAAAGATAAAAACCATGACGTGGAAGGATCGAGCGGACTCCGAGTGGGCATGGGACGGCAGAACCGATGCGAACATCCTGGCCCCGGACGGTATCTATACCTACCGTCTCTCCGCTACGGATCGCGCAGGCAATACGGGTATATCGGAACCGCTCGTGTTCAGAATCGATACGAGGGAAACTCCTGTGAGGGTTTCTACGGATTTCGATGCCTTTTCTCCGAACGGCGACGGAATCAGAGACCGTATAACGATTTTACCGAATGTCGCTGTCGAAGATGGGATCGAGAAAACCGTGATTCGCATTCGGAACAGTGACGGATCAGAGGTTCGTACTTTCCAGACGAACGGTGGTGCGGACAAGGCCTATGTGTGGGACGGCTCCGGCGCTTCTGGAACTCAGCAGCCCGATGGAACTTATACAGCGGAACTGGAAGTACTCTATCAAAACGGAAATCTGGCTGGAGCGAAGACAGCTTCGTTCACTCTTGACCGCATAGCTCCGAGCGTTTCCGTGGCGGCCGATTATTCAGTTTTTTCTCCGAACGGCGACGGGAATAAAGATGTTATAACGTTCACGCAGGATACCTCCGAGGAAGAACGCTGGGAAGGAATCATGAAAGACGCCAGAGGAAAAACAGTAAAGACATTCGCGTGGCAGGGGAAAGCCGCTGCATCCGTCGTATGGGACGGGCGGGGAGATGACAATAAGGTGGCGGATGACGGAACATACGAGTATACGATTACCTCCACGGACAGGGCTGGAAACAGGACGGTTTCGAAACCGATACGGTTCGAACTCAATACGGAAGAAACTCCCGTGTTCTTCGCTGCAGGGTATAATGCGTTCAGCCCGAACCAGGACGGTGTGAAAGATACCATGCCGCTCATTCCCCAGCTGAAAATCCAAGAAGGGATCCAATCTTTCACGCTCAGGGTGTTGAAAGGCGCAGATGGGGCGGCAGGTGCGGTGAAAACCATTCAGGGAAAAGATAAGGTGGAGAAGGAATATCAGTGGGACGGAAAGGCGGACACCGGGAGGCTTCAGCCGGACAGCGCATACATAGCGGAAATCGAAATAGTGTACGTGAATGGAAACGTGAGTAAGGCGCGGACGGCTCCGTTCATTCTCGATACAGTTGCTCCTTCCGTACAAGTGAAAACCGATATGCAAGTATTTTCGCCCAACGGGGACGGCAGGAAAGACAGCATCGTGTTCGCCCAGAAGACCTCGGAAGAGGATATGTGGACGGGCATCATAACCGACGGCACAGGTTTCGTGGTGAAGAAGTTCTCCTGGGTTAAACAGGCTCCTGAAACTCTCTCATGGGACGGAAGGGGAGATACCAATGCCCTTGTGAAAGACGGCATATACACGTATCAGCTCTCCGCAACGGACGCAGCGGGAAATGTCGGAAGCTCGGAGAAAATCAGGTTCGAAGTGGATACCGCTGAAACGCCTGTGAGCATAGCTACCGACCTCGATGCATTCTCTCCCAACGGGGACAGGGTGAAAGAGCAGATACGGCTTTTGCCCTCCCTGAAGACGAAGAAAGGTGTAGATGCTTTCACGCTGCTCATCAAGAACGATGCGAACGAAACAGTGAAGGCATTCCAAGGAACGGGTGCTTCCCTGCAGGATTCCTATGTGTGGGATGGCAAAGATGATAAGGGGGCCTTAGCCCCTGACGGCAGGTACACGGCAGTGTTGAGCGTCTCTTATGCAAAAGGCAATCTGAACGAAGCAAGAACGGCTCCTTTCATGCTCGATACGAAGTATCCGGAAATCAGTATCAGGCCGGATATAACGCTTTTTTCTCCGAACGGAGACGGCAAGAAGGATACCGTCACATTCATACAATCTTCGAGCAAAGAACATCTTTTCGAATTCGGCTGGCGTATCGGTCCGCACGTTCTCATGGAAGGGCGCCCTGGAGAATCTTGTATGGGATGGCACCGATGAGGCGAACAACAAGGTTCCAGACGGAGTCTATTCGTATATGGTCAATTCCACCGATGCTGCAGGGAACCGCACGGAAAAAACCGTAACCGGAATCACGGTCGATACGAGGCAAACCTCCGTGTTCCTCACTGCCGATAAAACAGGATTCTCTCCAAACGGCGACGGATTCTTAGACGACGTGAGGTTCAACACCTATGTGAACCTGCAGGACGGCATAGCGTCATGGTCATTGAGCCTCATACACGAAAGCGGAGCAACGGAAAAGGTGTTTAAGGGTACCGGAAAACCAGCGCCCCTCGTCGTCTGGGACGGCAGAGGGGATAAGGGTGTTGTGCGGGAAGGAACGTATACCGCTTCCTTTGTCGTGGTATACGAAAAAGGCGACGAGCCCGAAGCCAGAGTGGATACCATACTTCTGGATATCAGTCCACCGGATGCGAAGGTTAGGTTATCGCCTGTTCCTTTCTCTCCGGACAACGACGGCGTAGAGGACGAACTGGTCATTGCACTTTCGGTCTCCGATGCGAGCGCCGTGCGCGACTGGAGTTTCCAGATATTCGATCCTACCGGTGTTCCGTTCAACGGTTTCTCCGGTAAAGGGAATCCTACGGAGCGCATCATCTGGAACGGACTTTCCAATACGGGAGAACTGGTCCAAGCTGCAGAGGACTATCCCTATAAACTGTTCATTTCCGATTCTTTAGGGAATGCAAAAACATACGAAGGTTTGATCCCTGTGGATGTGCTCGTAATCCGTGAAGGGGACAGGCTCAAGATCCGGATATCGAGCATCACGTTCCCCGCATACAGAGCTGATATCGTATACGAGAACAAGGAGGCGAGCGAAAAGAACCTGCGCATACTCAAGCGCCTGGCGGAAATACTCAACAAGTATTCCACGTATCAGGTTCAGATCGAAGGTCACGCTGTGCGGGAGTACTGGAATTTCCCGAACCGGATAGAACGGGAAGAGCGCGAAGAGCTTCAACCTCTATCGCTGAAACGAGCGGAATCCGTAAAAACAAAACTCATAGAACTCGGGGTTGCTGGGAGAAGGCTTACGACCACAGGGTTAGGAGGAACGCAGCCTGTTGTACCCCATTCGGATCTTCAGAACCGCTGGAAGAACCGACGGGTTGAATTCATACTGCTCAAATAATCAATCACCCCGCGCCGGAGCATTCGCTTCAGCGCGGGGTGAACTCTTGCTGGATTGATAACTATCGGATGGTAGAACGGATGGACTGGATCACCAGATCCCGAGGAGAACGCCGCCTTTCGTGAGATACCAGACGAATACGATTCCGACTACGATCACATATCCATAGAATGCAATAGTAATACCTCCGCCTTCCTCACCGCTGGCCAAGCCTTGGGTAATTCCTACGACGAGCGACAACAGATACCCGAGTATGGCTACGATTGCGAAAAATAGGCTTTTTTCCATCAGAGAAATGAGACAAAAGATAAATGTGAATGCGAATACAAAAACGAGCACTATAAATGATATAATCATGTGCCTATTGTCCATAGTTACTCCTTCCTAAAGAAATGGCAGTGATATATAGCTTAGTGTAGCTGTTTTTTCAAAAAAAGTGAACTACAAAAAAAATATTCTGTGCGTTGAAGCGGGGAAGACGCCGCTTATTGAACTTTTTTTCGAATGATATATCCGTGCCGCAAGGGAACAGAAGCCCGTATAAAACCCGGTTTCCCATGATCCAGTTTTCGTACAGGCAAGAGACTGCCGTCGAAGAGTTGAAAGCGATCATCCCGGACATATGGCAGGTCAGGCCCTATGAATTCGAGGATATCCCCTTCCAGTATCTGATTCTTCACGTTGAGCGAGAAAATACCGTTCTCCACCTGTTCTCCTATGGTGCCGAGAAAGGAATATTCCCGGATATACGAGGATTCCGTGGGCTTCACTTCCTCGTCGTTCGAAAAATAGAATCCAGTGCTGAACTCCCTATGGCTTACTCGAAACAAATCTTGCCGGTATTCTGCAAGCTCCGGCACTGGCTTGCCTTCGAAAGCTTCCAGAGCTTTCCTGTATGCACGGGTCACTACAGCGGTATAGTACAGGGATTTCATTCTCCCTTCGATTTTCAACGCATCTACGCCTGCCTCTCCGAGATCCCGCACATGATCGAACATGCACAGATCCTTTGATGAAAGGATGGTGGTGAACCCGTTCCCTTCTACGATCGGGTAGTATTCTCCTGGCCGTTCCGCTTCTTCCAGCACGCGATAGTCCCATCTGCAGGAATGCGAGCAATCGCCGGAATTTGCGGATCTTCCCGCCATCCATGCACTCAGGAAGCACCGGCCCGCATATGCGAGGCACATGGCTCCATGTACGAACACTTCGAGCTGTACATGGGGTACTGCCTTTCTTATTTCCGCGATTTCTCGCAAGCTCGTTTCCCTGCCCAGAATAATGCGCGAGAATCCCATGTCGCTGTAATATTTCGCTGCCTCTGAATTCAGGCAATTGGCCTGCGTGCTCAGATGTAGGGGCTTTGAGGGGAAAAAGCGCTTCAACACAGCTGCAGCGCCGATATCGCTCACTATGAACGCATCGAAAGGATAGTTCCCGAGATACTCGATCTGCTCCTCCAGATTCCGGATATCCCGATTGTGGAAATAGATGTTCAGCGCGCAATAGAGTTTTTTTTCCCTTTTTATCGAACGGATCGATTCGTATTCCTCGCCATGAAAGTTATCCGCTTTTTGCCTGAGAGAAAAATTTTTTATGCCGATGTACGCTGCATCTGCGCCATAGAGGTATGCATATGTGAGCTTTTCGAGATTCCCGGCAGGAGACACCAGTTCCATAAGCAACGCCGGCATCTTCCGATGCCTTATCAATCTTCCACTTTGTATGCGGCCCTGAGCTCAGCGATGGCATTCCTGATCTCCCCTATCTGCTCGAAGAGTTTCAGTTCTTTTGCGAAAGCGATCTGAGCCTGCTTTTTCGCATTCATGCTGAATTCTGGAATCCGCACAGCATTGAAGTCTTTTACGTTAATACGGAGAATGGTTTTCCCCGTCTTGAGCTTGTCGAGCATTTTCTGGCCTGCGGAAGACTTGAGATACATTGCAAACGTCACCGAGTTCTCCATGCTTGCTTCCTTCAAGCGAATAATGAATATATTCTGCGCAGGCAGCCATCTGCCTCTGAAAGAATCCGGCACTATCGAAACTCTGCCGATGGTTCCGGCAGCCGTGAGAATAACATCCAACGGCCTTAAGAAGTACTTGTCGTGTTTGTCGATGGTTTCCTTGGTAAGCGTTATTGTCTTGGAGGAATTTTCGATATATCCGGCTTCCGGAATATCGCTGAATGTAAGTACGCTGATTTTTTGCGCCTTCTGGGCTTTTTCATCTTTCAGTGCGGGAGGAACGCGGAACACACTTGCTCGTTCGGAAATTCGCGGTGCTCCTGTCTCTGGACTTTTCCCGGCAGCGGACTTCTCCGCCTTTTTTGCAGGATGTTTTCTCATATTTTTCTCCTCATATAACTGCTATTAACATCAACCTTTATCATATACATGGAAACAAATTGTAACCACGCCGAGTCCATTCTGTTGTCTACTTTATTTTTTATCACTAGCTCTGCGTGCAACGCAACAAAGGCATATTTTTTATATCATACAGTATTTATTAATATCACCGATGTGTCAACCTTTTTATGGCAGGATTTTTTATTTTTTGACTTTAGCGGCACGCAGATAATCCGCCTGATCATGAAAGAACTGAAGGAAATATTGCTGTACACCGCGAAAGAACGTACGCTCTATGCGCGTACCGAGTTTCGTTAGGTACCGATAATGCCAACTTTCGTATCGATAGCCGGTGAGCTCTTCAAGACCTTCCGGGTAGGAGAGCGAAAAACCGTATTTCCATGCGTTGTTTTTTAGCCAGATGCCAGCTTGCGTAAAAGCGAAATCGTCCGTAATGGAACCGAAGTCCACTGCGACGCCGAGCTGATGCTGACTTTTCCCCGCTTCGGCCGATTCCCGTTCCGCTTTCTCTTTCCCCATTTCCGTAACGTTCCGCTGAAAGAGCCTTTCCTGGTAGGCAAAGGAACGGTATGCGGAAGAGAACACGATGTCGATTCCTTCTTTTTTCGCGTCGCGTACCATAGCGATCGCATCCGGAATGATAATTTTCCTTGCTGCCAGATCTTTTTTATTCACCATAACGCCATAATCTTTGAGGAGGACGAGGTCCGGCGGTTCATAGTTCGCAGGAAGCGGATGCTTCTTATCCACCAAGACGAATATATCCGATGGCAGATCCAGAGCTTGCTTCATAAGTTCCAGGAATTCCATAGGACGAGCTATTATTTCGTCCCCGATGACGGGCGGAAGATCTTTCACCACCGATTTCAAGTCTTTCATAGTAATGGTGAAGTCGGGGTGCAAGGGAGGTTCTTTGTGTTCAGCTTTCTTCCCCTCTGCCTCGCAACCCACGATGAACATGCAGAGAAATAACGCCATATAGTGTTTGATTTTCATCGTGCGCTATTTCCCGAATGCTATCTCGATAACTTCATCCATGGTTTCGACCGGATGAAAACGTATACCGTTTTTGATGTGTTCGGGGATCTCTCCGAGATCCTTTTCGTTCTGTTTCGGTATAATGATCTCTTTGATCTTGTTCCTTCTTGCGGCTATCGTTTTCTCTTTTAACCCTCCGATGGGGAGCACCTGACCGACTAACGAGAGCTCGCCGGTCATAGCGAGATTTTTCCTGATTTTCTTGTTGCGTGCCAGGGAAAGCAGCGCTGTAGCCATGGTTATTCCTGCAGAGGGTCCGTCTTTCGGCGTCGCTCCTGCCGGAATATGCAAGTGGATCTGATTTTCCTCGAAAAACTCCTTGCCTACGGAAAAATCGCCTGCTATGTGCCTTACGTATGTGTATGCAATGCTCGCCGATTCCTGCATAACTTGTCCCATCTGTCCCGTGATCTTGAAACCTTCCTTACCCGGATTCGAAACCGCTTCGATGATGAGCGTATCTCCGCCGAAATTCGTCCATGCGAGGCCGATCGCCATTCCCGGCTTCGTGACTTTCTTTATCTGGTCGTCGTTGAATTGAGGCTTCCCCAGGTATTCCTCGAGCTGATCGACATCCACAGTGAAAGGAGCTTTCGAACCGTTGAGTACAATATTCTTGGCTATTTTCCTGTGTATTCTGTCCAAGGCTTTCTCGTAGTTCCGCATGCCCGCTTCCCGCGCGTATGCTTCCGCTATGCCCCAAAGAGATGCTTTGGTATATTTCACATCGTTTTTCTTCAGTCCCGTTTTTTCGAGAGATTTGGGGATGAGGTATTTCTGTGCGATGGCGACTTTTTCTTGGTCTATATATCCTGCAAGACGGATAACTTCCATCCGGTCCATAAGAGGCAGGGGGATGGTGTCCAGCGTATTGGCGGTCGCTATGAACAGTACGTTGGATATATCGAACGGCAGATCTAGGTAATGATCTCTGAATGCTACGTTCTGTTCCGGATCCAGCACTTCGAGCAGCGCAGAAGAAGGATCTCCCTGGAACGATGCTCCGAGTTTGTCTATCTCGTCGATCATGAATACAGGATCTTTCACCTTCACGATTTTCAGTCCCTGGATTATTTTCCCCGGCATGGCTCCTACGTAGGTACGCCTGTGCCCCTTGATTTCCGCTTCGTCTCTCATGCCTCCTACTGAGAAACGGAAAAATTGTTTGTTCAGTGCCCGTGCTATGGATTTACCTATGGATGTTTTACCTACACCAGGAGGTCCGACGAGGCAGAGTATGGAACCCTTGGTATCCTTTTTCAGTTTCCTCACCGCGAGATACTCGAGAATTCTTTCTTTCACATCTTCGAGACCGTAATGATCCTCATCGAGTATATTCTGCGCTCGTTTCATATCGAGTTCTTCGGGCGGAGAGGCTTTCCATGGCAGGGACACGATGAGGTCGAGATAATTTCTGGTCACCACGAATTCGCTCGCATTCGGATCCATAAGCGAGAATTTTTCGAGCTCCTTCTCTACTTGTTCCTTTGCTTCCCCTTCGAGACCGAGCGTGTCCACGAGTTCCCTGAACCGTTTGTATTCGCCGCTCTTGGCGTCTACCGGCATACCGAGTTCTTGCTTTATTGCCTTGAGCTCTTCTTTCAGGAAATACTCCCGCTGGCTTTTTTCGATTTTCTCGTTTATCTGTTTCTGGATTTTCTTCTGTATGCGCAGGAGCTCCTGTTCCCGTTTGATGAACAGGAGAACCTGTTCCATCCTTTTTTTCAGATCCAGGGTTTCCAGTATCTGCTGCTGCTGTGCCCTATCGATGTTCAGGATCGATGTGATGAAATCCGCAATCTTACCGGGGTGGTCTATGTTCACCATATTAAGACGCATTTC
>CAZWAS010000077.1:0-3276 GCA_964631915.1 uncultured Spirochaetales bacterium
TTTTATCCGTACTAGCCTCTTTCCCCTTGTGCAGGAACAGGGCGCTTTGGGACAGATGCGTGTACACATCAGAACCGGTCTGCTGTTTCTGAACTTCTTTTTTCAGAATCGCAAGCTTCTTATCGACCCGCACCATGAGGTCGTTCAAGGTACTGATGCGCTCTTCGAGTATGCCCACATTCCGTTCCGTAGTCTGGTTCAATTCCACGATCATCGTATCTATTTCCGCATGTATCCGCTCGAGGAGGCGCTCGGGTTTTAGGGCGTTCGATATTTTCCGGTTGAAAAAAAGAAACATGAGTATGAGCGCCGCCACCGTGAGAACCGCACTTACGAGGATCTGCATTGTACGATTCCTTCACCCTGATATATCGATATGACGCCCAAGATTGGGGTCCTGAAAAAAACTTTTTTTCTTCTCCTCTCCTTCTTTCTCTTTCGCCTGGGCATTCTGCTTGTTCCGTTCCTTACCCTGTTTTTTCTCTTCCTCTTCCTTGACTCGGTCAATCCCTTCGCCGGTGCTATTGGTCTCGTTGACGGTTCTGTCCTTCTCTTCGGTTTTTTTCACGATTTCCGATGCCGTTATGGCCTGCTGTACCTGAGATACATCCTTCTGTGCAGACTGATCCTTTCCTATTTCGTGCATCCGCACAAACATGGTTTGCATGTCTATTGGCTGAATGGGCATCTATTCCCTCCGAGCGACATCGTCCTCCGGCTCTTCGTACTTGGTCACCTTCACGATATTAGCCTCGTTGATAAAAGTTACGGCCTTGAATTCGCTCCTCACGTCCAGGTTCGCTTCCTTGATGAATATTTTGACGCCGGGGTACACCTTGCCAGAACAGGATATCCTTCCCTGATTTTTCAGCGTGGCGAGGTATGCCTGGGTTTCCTCTATTTCTTTCTCGAGCTTCTCTAGCTCCTTCGTGATCGAAGCCTTCTTCTTCGAAAGCTCCATAGCGTATTTCATTTTGTCTTCGGGAAGCGTCTTTTTCGTCTTCTTTAAATTCTTCAGGGTGTTGAGATTGAGATTGATATCCTCGAGTTCATGTTCCAATGCTTCTTTCTTGGATGTGTTGACATCGAGCCTTTCTTTCGCACGCGGGTCGTATCCTACCTGAAGGATCGTCTCCCCTCCAGCAACAGAACCGAGAGTTTTGGCGTTTATTTCCTCTGCAGCGCGGAGGTTTCCGCCGACAATGGTGGCGCGTTTACCCCTGCATATGATTTTTTTATTGGCGTCCACATTCGAATTGATGATGCCATCGCTCACTACTACATATTCGCCTGCTTCAACGGATGCGTTCTCAATATATTTCGCCCACAGCGAATGACCGCATTTAACCGTACCTTCCATTTTTCCGGTTATGCCCTGATGGACTATGATATCTCCTTCGGCATCGAGCATACATTTTCCGACAGCTCCGAGAATTTCTATATTCCCCGCTGCCTTGACCGAAAAGCCGTCGTCTACATTCCCCTTTATCATGACTGTGCCGAGGAACAGAATATTTCCCGTTTTCAAATTAACATCGCCCGGTACTGTATATATGGGTTCCACATTGATCTTGTCGGCCACTATGAGCACCTGACCGTTGATCTCCGAAATGGCGCTCTTGCCGTCTTCCGAAAGCCTCACGTTCTTTCCTATGCCTATCTGTCTGTCGCTGCCGTCTTTTGCAGGGATCATCTTCCCCGTCACCGTTCTTCCGGGATCTCCCATTTCGGCCTCAGTCTTGCGCGCGAGAACCTGACCTTCCACCACGTTTTGCACGAGGTTCAACTCTTTGAAGTCCACTTTCCCATCCTTCTCTTTCAGCCTCGCCTTGGTATTGTCAGTCTCGAAATTGTATATGATTTTTGCATCCTTGCCGTGGACCGGCTTTTTGCCTTCTGCGACGAGTATCGGCTGGTTATACTTCGGCTTATCGACGAAATCTTTCACCACTCCTTCGAGCAACCCATAGATGACACCGTTGTGTTTGAGCACAGATACGATGCTTTCGAATGTGAGATCGGCTCCGCCCGGTCCGGGCGGACTCGCCATGATGTAGGCCTTCATCTCCTGATCAGTTATGTCCACATTCAAAGCAGCATCGTTCGCAGGATTGTAGATGAACTCGCCGACTCTTATGTATTCATCATCCGCGTGTTTCACAACGCGCGAAACCATTGCCTTGTCGTAATTGGTGATTCCCCTCCGAGCGAGCGCATCGAAAGCCTGCTTCTCGGTTGCCCGTTTCCCCTCGCCTTTGGGTGGAGTCACCTTGAGGAATACACCGTCCGGCGTCAGACGCACGAAAGCTTCGCCGTCCTTATCCTTTTCCTCTTCCTCTGCCTCCTGACCGATAGAAAAATCTTGAGCGAACTCCTCATCGAAACTCGCCGTCTTCACTTCGGGTACCGTTTCGTAAGCGATAATAAGGCATGGTTTTTTGCCGAATCCCATCATGCCCTTGCTTCCGGCTTCGAGAATCTCGTATTCCAACTTCTTCATGGGAATGCCGAGCTCTATGGATGCCTGCCGGAGCGCATCTTCGATGTCTGCACCGCTCACGGTGACCGATTTCTGCTTTCTGTCTACCTCTGCCTGGGCCTGCATGTAATTTCTCAGCTTTTCGATACTGATCATCGGCACTTATAGTATCCCCTTTCTCAAGCTCGTGAGCTTTGCTCTGAGCCGCATGATCGCTTTCGTATGCAGCTGCGAAACCCTCGATTCCGTCACTTCCAAAACCTTTCCGATTTCTTTAAGCGTGAGATCTTCGTAATAATACAGAACGAGCACCTGTTTTTCTTTTTCAGGAAGTTCCTCTATGGCCTGAATAATGACACGTTTTATCTCGTCTTTTTCGACGATCATGTCGGGATTGAGGCTCTGTGGAGATTCTATGCTCTCCGCGATGGATACCTTATCATTGTCTTCGCCCGAATACCATACATCGTTCAGGGAAAGCATCGATGTGCTGGAAATCTTGAGCATGGCCTTGTGAAAATCCTCTATGTTCATATTTAGGGCTTTTGCTATCTCTTTGTCCGTGGCCGCCCTTCCTAATGATGCTTCGAGTCTGTGTATCGTTTCTTCGATTTCACGGGTCTTCTGCCTGACGGAACGGGGGACCCAGTCTATGGATCTGAGCTCGTCGAAAATGGCTCCTCGTATGCGCGTTACTGCATACGTCTTAAATTTCACATGTTTGTCCGGATCGAACTTCTCGATCGCATCGAAGAGTCCGAACACTCCGAACCCCACAAGATCGTCGAATTCGACAT
>CAZWAS010000077.1:3394-11502 GCA_964631915.1 uncultured Spirochaetales bacterium
GTTCCTCTTCGGTTTTTTCTTCCAGGACTTTATCTCCCATAGTACCGTTATCCTTTCTGATCTTTTTTTAATGCTGTCTGAATAGCTCTGGCGATCATCGCAGGATCCTTTCCGTCGCTGAACTCGGAAGAGCTTCCACGCGGTATACCACTTTCAATCGGCTCCGAGGAAATCGCGCTGCCGCTTCCGAAAGAGTCTTGAAACTCTCCAAGATCAGGAAGAGCTTCCATGGAATCGACTTCTTCCAATCCTTCGCCTTGCTCAACGGGAGAGGAATCGAATGTTTCCTCCCCGCCCATCTTTTCGACCTCAAGTCCGTCCGTATATTCATGAGTGGATTCGGAGACTTCTTCTACCATATTTTCTTCGGCAGCTCCGAAATCCTCTTCATATATATCTTCCTTCAATGGGTTCTGTTCGGGAAGGACGATATTTACCCCTCCGGAACCGGAAACATCTTCGGCTCTTTCGGAACCGCCGGTTTTATCGGACTCCCCGTGGAACAATTCCGGGAGAAATTTCTCGATCAAAAAGGAAATGCCTGCCCCTAATCCAGCAAACACCACCCCTCCGATAATTGCGCGTATGATGAGGTTTCCGAAACGAACTCCGGCAATACCTCCAGCCAGAACCGCGATGAAAAAACCCAGCCCTCCTGCTATCAGAACCACTCGCGCATTGATCAAACCTCCCCTCCTTCCCATAGCTTAGGGTAAAACCCACTACCCGTCAAGTTTAAACGGAAACGTCGAAGCACTACGGCCCTCCGAATAGCCGCTTTAGGAAATTGCCCAGTCCTCCTCCGTCTTTGTACTCGATTTTCTCCAACCTCCCCACTATATGGTGGATGCAGATGGATGCCTTGCCCTTTGGCTCCATAGCTATGAACGGTTTCTGTTTTATAACGGCGTTCTGCACGGACACATCGTCGTACACGTAGCCGAGATAATCTATTTTGAGATTGAGAAACTGCCCCGCTATGTTTATGACCCGTTCGGCAACTTTCTTGCCTTCGGTCACGGATTTCACCCTGTTGACTATGAGCTTTAGGCCGAGGTTCAGATTGTCGATTTCCGTAGCTATGATCTTGATGATGCCGTACGCATCTGTAATGGCGGTCGGCTCCGGAGTTGTAACGATGATAGCCTCGTCTGCAGCTGCGATGAAAGAAAGCACATTGTTGGAAACCCCCGCACCCGTATCAATGATGATGATATCCGCATCGGACAGGGTCGACAGTTCCGTTATGAATACCTGGCGTTCTTCTTCGGAGAGGTTTGCGACTTTCGAAAAACCGGATGCGCCGGCCACAATCTGGATACCGTATTTCGTATCGAGGATGATATCCTTCATGGTCTTCTGCTTTCTAATGAGATGGTACAGGTTGTATTTGGGAATGACACCCAGCACCACATTCACGTTTGCAAGTCCGAGGTCGGCATCCATGACGATCACTTTCTTCCCGAGCTGCGCATAGGCAATAGCCAGGTTAATCGAAACATTCGTCTTCCCTACTCCCCCCTTCCCA
This sequence comes from uncultured Spirochaetales bacterium, assembly GCA_964631915.1. GTDB lineage: Bacteria > Spirochaetota > Spirochaetia > CAZWAS01 > CAZWAS01 > CAZWAS01. Next base: position 4,923 of record CAZWAS010000077.1, read on the forward strand.
CTGGAAATAGCGATGATGCGGGTATTCCTTTTCGCACTCGGCTGTTTTACAGCCACAGAATTGGTGTTCTTCACGATTTCGCGTAGTTTTTCCGCCTGATCTGCCATGCTTATCTCCATTCCCGCAAAGCGGCCTGCCTGGAAAGAAATTTCTTCTCGAGCCGCTGCCGGTTGATTTTAAAACCTTCGATGTTCATGAGAAGCCGTATGACTGTAGCCCGTTCGATATCCTGAGGCACGCGCTGGCCGTCCGTGATAAATGACAAGGGTTTTTGCCTGGAAGCGAGAGCACTTATGATGTTGCCGATCTTGGCCGTCTCATCGAGTTTCGTAAGCACCACTGAACTATATCCGAAGGGTTCGAAATGTTTCAATATTTCCGTTATATCCGATGTCTTCGTCGTGGCGCTGAGAGCCAGATGTACCTCCGCATTGCTCCCGCAGGTATCGAGCAACTCTTTCATCTCTGCGAGTTTCATATAATCCTTGGTGCTCCTCCCTATGGTGTCGACGAGAATGAGATCGACGTCCTGATACAGGGTGAGTGCCTTCTGGAGATCCTGCTTCGTCTCGACGCAGGTAACGGGGATGCCCATTATCTCGCCGTATGTCTCGATCTGCTGTTTCGCCGCGATCCTATAGTTGTCGATGGTGAGCATCCGTACCTTGAGCCCCTTGCCGTCGACTCCGGACAATCCATACACCGCCGCCAGTTTCGCTATGGTAGTGGTCTTACCTACACCGGTTGGCCCTACGAGAATGAAGATGCGCGGCTTCTCTGTGCGCCGTTCTTCGAAAATGCCGATTTTTTCTCCGATCCATTCCAGCACCGAACTTTGTACTTCCTGGAAATTCTCAAGGTCGCCCAAGGAAAACTCCCGCTTTATGCGCTCCTTCGTTTCCTCGACGAAATCGGCGGAAAACTCGTTGGAAACAAGCAGTTCCTCTATCCTCTCTATAGACGGATGTTCCTCTTTTCTCTGCGTGCCCACCGTGTCGATCTTTTCCTTGATGGCTTGAACTTCCTCCAGTACCTTTTGAATCGTGGAATCGTTACGCACGGCTGCGAGAATCTTTTTTTTCTCTTCTTCGATGTCCATTCGTTTTTTCTTTACGGAGTTGATTCCATCCTGAGCCACGAATCCGCTCGCCTCGATGCCCTCCTTTGGGAAGAGGCCGAGGAATCCACCTTTCAATCGTACTGTTCTGTGAGTCATGATTCGGGCCTGATCGCCGTACTTCAACCGTATCTTCTCTTCGACTTCCCGATAGGAAGCAGCCTGTTCCGTGAAATATTGCATATGAGCTATCCTTCTATCCTGATTTCGCCGAGAGATTCAACCCGTATATCGCCGGTGATTTCCTGTACGGAAAGCACTGCGAGTTCCGGAATTTCGCGCACACTGCTCGATTTGACGAGAGGCCGCGCCGCTTCGGAACAGAGAACGATAGGATATTGTCCTTGCTCCTGAACCGACCGCACCGCAGATGAAAGTGCTTGTATCCATTTTCTGTGCATCTCCGGTTCAAGGGCAGCCACCACGCCTGTAGCGGTTTCGAGCCGTGAGTCTATGATTTTCTGCTCCAGCTGTGGATCTATGGTAAGTACCTTCAGAACTTTGTCGTCTCCTGCGTACTGAATACAGATCTGGCGTCCTAAAGCTTGTCGGGTTTTTTCGAGCAGGAATCCCAAATCCTTGGAAATGCCTGCATAGTCTGCAAGTGTTTCGAGGATAACTACCATATTCCGTATGGAAACATGCTCGGAAAGCAACCCCTGGAGTACTTTATGGATTTGGCCTACGGAGAGGGCCTTTGTCGCTTCTTCCACCACCGCAGGATAATCGTTTTTGAGCGTATCGAGAATCGATTGAACTTCCTGCCTGCCGAGTATTTCCGCAGCATGGCGCTTGATGATTTCTGTGAGGTGGGTGGCTATGATCGAAGGCGCGTCCACCACAGTATAGCCTGCACGTTCGGCCTGTTCCCGGTATTCTTCCGTTATCCAGAGCGCAGGCAGTCCGAAAGCGGGATCGCTCGTCTCCTCCCCGGGAATCGCCTCTTTCACGCCGCCTGGATTGATCGAAAGGTAATGCCCCATGCGTATCAGCCCTTTCCCCACTTCCACTCCCTTGAGTTTAAAACAGTACTCCGAAGGTTCGAGCCGCATGTTGTCTATGATGCGGATCCTCGGCACCACAAGGCCCAGATCCAAGGCTGCCTCGCGGCGTATGCGCGTGATCCTGTCGAGGAGCTCTGCTCCCTGATCCTTATCGACTAAGGGGATGAGCCCATACCCAAGTTCCAGGGACAGAGGGTCGAGAGGAACGACGGGCGACATCTCTGCGGGGGTCTCGCGCCCTTTCAATTCCCCTGTTTTGGCCTTCTCTTTTTCGCTTGCGGCTACTTGTTTTCGTGTGAGCCGGAAAGCGAGGAACCCCACGAGCCCTGCCATGGGTATGAGAAGGTACCAGGGGAATCCGGGAAGAAGCCCTAGAGCGAAGAGGAAAAATGCGGCGATCCAGTAAATCTTGGACTGCGAGGTGAACTGCTTGGTCACATCGGAACCGAAGGTACCGTCGGATACGGCTCTCGTCACTATGAGACCCGTGGCGGTGGACACGAGGAGAGACGGGAACTGGGTCACGAGCCCGTCGCCTATGGTGAGCGCTATGTATGTGGAAAGCGCCTGATCGAGGGGCTCTCCGTGGAGCGTCACACCTACGATAAAACCGCCTATCATGTTGATGAGCGTGATGAGAATACCCACCTTCACGTTGCCGGATACGAACTTGGAGGCACCGTCCATGGCCCCGTAGAAATCGACCTCGCGCTGAAGATCGTTCTTCTTTTTGCTCGCCTCCTCCTCCGTGAGAATGCCCGAATTGTATTCCGCCTCTATGGCCATCTGTTTGCCGGGAAGAGCATCGAGGGTGAACCGCGCCGCCACTTCCGCAACGCGCGTTGCGCCTTTTGTTATGACGATGAACTGAACCGCGATGATGATAAAAATGATGAAGCCTATGACCAATCCCTCGGGACCTGCGGTACCCACGACAAAACGGCTGAACGCCCGAATAATTCTTCCGTCGAATTCCATACCTTTTGCGAGTATAAGTCTGGTGGAAGACACGTTGAGCGCAAGGCCGAAAACAGTCGTCACCAAAAGCAGGGTCGGAAACACGGAAAAATCGAGGGCATGCTTCGTGTACAGCACGATCAGGATGATGAGCAGACTCAGCACGAGATTGATCGCCATGAAAGCGTCGAGGAGCACGGTGGGCAACGGAATGATGAGCATCATGACTATCGCTATGACGCCGACAGCGACGAACATATCGCTTTTGTTTTTCAGAAATGCATTTCCCAGAATCTTCTGTACATCAGCCATACGCTACTCCTATACTGCCTCGACCTTTTTGGAAGAAAGGCTGTACACTTCAGAGAGTATCAAAGCCATGACCTTGTAATACTCCTCGGGGATCATATCTCCTATCTCCACCTCTGCGTACAAAGCACGCGCGAGAGGCTTGTTTTCCATCACGGGTATACCGTTTTCGCGGGCTATGGTCTTTATGCGTTCCGCAAGATGGTCCTGCCCTTTCGCTATGACGGTGGGCGCAGGCATGGAAAGCCTGTCGTATTCAACCGCTACAGCGTAATGGGTCGGGTTTGTAATGACCACATCCGCTCTCGGCACATTCCGCAGCATATTTTTCGTGAGGATCTCTCTCATCCGTTCCTTGAGCCTGCTTTTGATGAGCGGATCCCCTTCGTACTGTTTCCGCTCTTCTTTGATCTCCTGTTTCGACATCTTCAGGGACTCTAGATGCTGCCTTCTCTGAAACAGATAATCGGGAACAGCGAGGACGAGCATCACGATGGCGGACTCCACGAGGATCCTGAAAGCGAGCACCGAGATGAGCTGGAACCCCATGAGGAAGGGAGTCGTTGCAAGGCGCGAAATCCTGTCCAGATCAGCCTGTATGTTGAGGTACGCTATGGCCCCGATGATGAGGATCTTCAGAATATTCTTTCCGAGATTGAAGAGTGCCTCAGTGGAGAAAAGAGCACGTCTGAAAAATCTGACGATATTCGGCGAAATCCTGTGAAAATCCGGCGTGATCGGCTTCACAGAGAACAGGAATCCGACCTGCACAAGGTTCGCGAGAACGGCGGATACGAAGCCCACTGCCCCGATAGGCAGAACAAGCCTCATGAAATATGTGAAAAAAGCAGTCACCGAACGGCCGTCCTTCGCAACATCGATTTCTCCGGCATGGCCGAGGAAAAACCTGAGCATTTCCACCAAGGTTTTCAGGATGTACGGAGCGAGAATGGCCAAAGCTACGACTGGGAACAGCAGTACCAGCGCAGAAACCAGTTCCTGGGATTTGGCTACCTTTCCCTCTTCGCGGGCCTTCTTTATCTTGTGTTCCGTCGGTTCTTCTGTTCTGCCTTCATCCTCGGCAGCGAACCACTGAAGATGCATATGCGAAACAAGCCGAGCTCCTCGCGCATAACCTGGGAACAATTCGCAGAGCCTAAGGAGTTCGAAGAAGCTCATCGCGTCACCCCCGTTCGATACCTGTCGAGAATAGTGACAAGCTGAGTAAATCCTCCGTCTATAACGCCTTCGAAGGCCTCCATGAGGAAAGGCAGCACGAGGAAAAGCAGTAGGAACGCTACTCCTATTTGGATGGGGAACCCCATCATGAGGAGGTTCATCTGCGGGGCTGCTTTGGCGAGGAGCCCCATGGCTATGGAAACTATGAACAGCGCACCGAGAACAGGCATGGAAATGACGAGAGCCTGCTCGAACAATCCTCCTATGCCGCGAAAAATGACTTTAACGAGATGCTCTTTCTGCAAGAAGAAATCCGGAGCCTTCAGCGCTTCGAAGCTCCGGAGAACTCCAGTGAGGAAGAGTTTCTGCAGTCCCTTGGTGGATATGAATACGTACATCGCTATGAGATTGAGAAACTGCCCCATGATGGGCAGTTCGATTTGCGAAAGGGGATCGAACACTTCCGATGCACCGAAACCCATTTCGAGAGAGAAAAACTGACCCGCGGACTGGAACACCGAATAAATAAGATCCACGAGGAACCCTATAGTAATGCCTACGAGCACTTCGCCTATGAGAAAAAACGCATATCCCAAGCCGGTCTGAGGAATGACGTATCCCATTGTAGACACCCAAGGCAAAACGCATACTGCAGCAAAAAAGCCGAGCGCTATCTTTGCAATCTGGGGGATTGCGCGCGAGGAAAGCATAGGAGCGACTTGGATCATGGCAAAGATCCTGGCGAAAATGAGAAGAAACAGCTGCGATTGGTTTACAATGCTTTCAAACCACACGTTTTACTTCACCATCTCGGGAATATACTGAAACAACCTGACCGTGTACTGGACCAGAGTCTGGAGCATCCAGGGGCCTAAAAAAACGATCGTAAGGAAAATCGCCGCCATCTTCGGTACGAACGTAAGGGTCTGCTCCTGAATAGAAGTGGTCGCCTGAAATATGGAGATCACCAAACCAACAATAAGCCCAACGCCCAGAATCGGGGCGGACACGATGAGTATCTGATAGATGCCACTTCTCATGATATACACAGCGAAACCGAGACTCATAGGCTACCTCCTTTATCCGAAACTCCGCACCAACTGCTCCGTGAGCAGAGTCCAGCCGTCCACAAGCACGAACAAAATGAGCTTGAACGGCATCGAGATCATAACGGGCGGAAGCATGATCATACCCATAGACATGAGTGCCGAAGCGACGACCATATCTATGATGATGAAAGGAATGAACAGCAGTATCCCTATCTTGAACGCCACCGTCATCTCGTGAAGCACGAAAGCAGGTATGAGTACATGCGTCGGCACATCAGAAAGATTCGCCGGTCGCGGCAAATTGGAAAGCCGCATGAAAAGTTGAATATTGTCGGTGTTATCCTTCATTTGGCGGTACATGAAAATCCGCAGAGGGCCTTCCGCCTTTTTATACATCTCTTCCACGCCGATCTTTCCGTCCGAGAAGGGCTTCAGAGAATTATTGTAGATATCGGAAAACGTCGGCCACATGATGAAAACCGTGAGAAACAAGGCGATTCCCATGAGCACCTGGTTGGGAGGAACCTGCTGGAGAGAAAGCGCACGCTTTATGAAATCGAACACAATGGCTATGCGGAGGAATGCGGTCATGAGAATGACGATCGAAGGAGCGAGCGAAAGAACCGTGAGAAGCAGCAAAAGCTGTATCGAAAGCGAAACTTCCTGATTGCTTCTCGGCTCCCGGATAGAGAGATCCACGAACGGCACCCGCAGCGGAGTGCCCGCTTGCGGAGAAGCTTGTGCGGAAAGATAGACCGGTGACGTTACGGAGATTACTCCGATGATCAAGAACAGTACGATTAACTTTTTCATTCCCCCCCCAACGATGAATAAAAGTCAATACTCTTCTACAATTTCTTCAAACGCTCCCTCTGTTTTTTCAAGAAATCGGGAGACTCGAACACTTGAGCTCCTCCTGCCTTTCCCTTTGATCCGAATGGCAATACGCCGAGCAGCACATCGGA
>CAZWAS010000077.1:11512-11860 GCA_964631915.1 uncultured Spirochaetales bacterium
TTTTTTTCCGAGCATCGGCCTCGACGAAAGCCTGATGCGGATTTCGTCTATGCTGTCCTTGTCCTGTATTTCGGAAATGAGCGTGACCCCTCCTTCGCCGGATCCCACAAGGAATACCTGTTTGCCGACTTCCACGAGCAGCAACGAGCGATTGCCAGGTAGTCCTTGACTGCCGAGTATGGTTATGAGTCCATTGGATTGAAGTTTCGGTCCGCCCGCTTTTCGTATGAGATAGAATATGCCGTAAATGGCTGCGACCACCGCTCCGAGAATCAAGATCATCTTCACGAAGTCCCAAGCGGTGAACGTATTAAGCGGCTGCTGCGCCGGTGTACCGTTTTCAGCCTG
>CAZWAS010000077.1:11870-13386 GCA_964631915.1 uncultured Spirochaetales bacterium
TCGATCTACTTGACCTATGAGGAGCGTTTTTTCATCGATCGGAGCAGTTGCCCCGGGTTGCTGATTCTGTTCCGAAGAAAGTTTCTGCCCATTCCGTCCGGCTGCATCCTGCGAAAACACAAACGGCTGTACCACCAATCCTACAAGACAGAGCAGTATGATATGCGTTTTCAGTTTCCCCCTCCCAAAAACCGCTTGCACTATTTTACGATATATTACCCATTCTTTCCATAGGAGACACGATTTCCGTCACGCGGACGCCGAAATTTTCGTCTATGACCACGACTTCTCCCTTGGCTATGAGCTTGTGGTTCACCAGAATATCCACTGGTTCTCCAGCAAGCTTATCGAGCTCGATGATCGTTCCTTCGCCCATACCGAGGATCTCTTTTATGAGCTTCCTCGTACGGCCGAGTTCAACGGTCATTTCCATATATACGTCCATCAGGAGGCCGATATTGCCGTATTCCTGAGGAGTTCCCTGGGGCTGCAGATTCGGGAACTGTACGGATTGTACGTTAGGCGGCGGTTGCGTCTGCCCATAGATGGTTCCCATCGGCTGCTGCATGTAAGGCTGTTGGTTCATCATAAACGGCTGCTGCATGTAAGGCTGTTGCTGCTGACCGCCTCCGAATCCCTGCATGGGTTGCTGTCGCTGGGGACCTGCCTGTGCCTGACCTGGTGCGGGGCCTGCAAAGGGAATCGCTTCGATGCCGCCTGTCACGCTCTGCACGATTCCGACATCGTAAAGCTCCACGAGACTGAACTGCTCTTCGCCTTCGATTTTGACCCTGGAAACCACTTTGACAAAGTCCCCCTGCGGAAGACTCAACGCATCCTTAGCTGTGAGCCGTGCTTCGGCAGGCATTGTCATAGCGGTTGAGCCCACCTTATCCCCGAGTGCGGTTGCCACGGGACCGGTTATCTGAGAAAGCCCTTCGCCCAAGGCGGACAAAGCAGCATCGTTGAGCTCCACGTCTTCCTGTCCCATCATGAGGCCCGAGATCTTAATGGCCGCTTCTTTCGTGAGCACGTATATGTGCGTGCCCGTGACTCCTTCCGTGTAATCGAGCCTCACTTCCACCACTTCGTCGTCAAGAGAACCGATAAACGAGTCGGCATCGGCGGAATCTACGGTCGACACGTCGATTTTCACGGTTTTTCCGATCAGCATCGAAAGATTCGACGCTTGAGAACCGGCAATCCCGGAGAGCAAGCTCTTGAAGGCTTTCTTATCCGCATCGCTTATCGAGGAAGCCGTGGCAGGAGCGCCGGTATCCGCTCCTCCGCCTGTTCCCTGCAACAATGCATCAATTTCATCCTGAGAAAGGGATCCATCGCTCATGGTTACTCTTCTCCTTCTGCTGTCAGCTCTTCAAAATCGCTCTCTTCGATGTCTTCAAGTTTCTTGATGATTTGTACAGCAAGTTTTTGCCCGACTACCCCGGGTCTGCAAAAGAATTTTTCCCTATTTCCTATTTTCAGAGACATCGGATCGCCTACCCGTACATTGGTA
>CAZWAS010000077.1:13410-20192 GCA_964631915.1 uncultured Spirochaetales bacterium
AAGGAAAGCACATCCCGTACGGTGAGATTCATCCTCCCGATCTCAGCCACCAAAGTCACCTGAATCGCAGAGAGCCTCTCCCGCAGTATATTCAGGTTTTCCGTCGTGGTGCCTCTGCGAACGGAGGAATACCAGTACTGTGCGGACAATTTCGATATGATGGGCTCTATGGTGAGGTAGGGGATACAGAAGTTCATCATACCTTCCACTTCCCCTACCTTAGTTTCGAGCGTGACGAGCACGACCATTTCGGTCGGCGGTACGATCTGAGCGAATTGAGGGTTGGTTTCGATCTGGCCGAGACGGGGCCGTAAGTCGATGACCTGACTCCACGCTTCGCGCATGTTGCCGAGCACTCGAACGATGATGCCTTCCATGACGGACTGCTCTATATCCGTCAGATCCCTGTCTACCTTTGCACCTTCGCCCTGGCCTCCGAAAAGCCTGTCGATGATCGAAAACGTGACTGCAGGATCGATTTCAAGAATCGCGGATCCTTTTAAGGGATCCATGTTGATGACAGCGAGAGTGGTGGGGTTCGGAATGGAACGTATGAACTCTTCGTACGTGAGCTGGTCTACGGATGCGACATGCACATGGACCATGGTGCGCAACTGGGCGGAAAGAGAGGTAGTAGTGAGCCGTGCGAAGGTCTCATGCATAATGGAAACCGTACGGATCTGTTCCTTGGAGAATTTATCGGGCCGTTTGAAATCGTAGATCTTAATCTTACGCTGATCCGTGGCCTGATGAATCTCTTCAGTGGTTTCTATGTCGCCTGTGGAGATCGCAGTGAGAAGCTGGTCTATTTCATCCTGCGAAAGGACTTCTGTCATCGTTCCCTCTCTTCTCCGTTCCTCAGAATTCGAACACGTTGAAATTCAGAAAAATCACATCGTCTATTTTCCCGGAACTGAGCAAGCCGTTTATCATCTCCTTCAATTCCGCTTTTATCTGTTTCTCGTATTTCGGCTGAAGCTCCTCTGCCGTCTTGCCTGCGAAATAATTCCTCAACATATCCTTGATCTGCGGCGTTCTGCCTATGAGCTCGGTCTGCAAGTTCTTGTTCTTGGAATCATAGCCGAGGTTCGGTTCCACAATGACCGTGTGCGGAGCGATATCCGAAGTCCGCCCTCGGATTTCTCCGATATTGGAGTAATAGTCGTATACCGGAGGTTTGCCCGCATACTCGGGAGAAACCGCCGCATAGGTTTGAGCCTTCTGCCCCTTATTGAGAATGCTCACCGTGATGACAACAACGGTGACTATGAAAATTATTCCGCCAATTCCTATTGCTGCGAATTTGAGAATTTTGAGCACTACGGCAGGCAAAAAGCCTGTTTTTTGTGGCGGCTGCTCTTCTCCACCGGGGCTTATACCTTCATCAAAACTTTGCTCTTCATCCGACATGGCATTTCCCTCCCAGCAATCACCATTGAAATTTTAGCAGAAAAATATGATTCTGCATACCCCTTTAATAATTTCCTTCCGATAAAACGACGATATCCACCCTTCTATTATAAGCTCTTCCTTCTGCAGTATCGTTGTTCGCAAGAGGAACCGTATGCGCCAACCCTGCAACCTGAAACTGATTTTCGTTCACACCGAAATCCACCAGATAATGGAGCACATTCGTGGCCCGTGCTGTGGAGAGCTCCCAATTGCTCGGGTATGCGCTCCTCGGATCCGTAGGCACATCGTCCGTATGTCCCTCGATTCGGAATTTTCTGGTACCGAGATCGGGATCTGTCAAAAACCGCGCAACCTTTTGCAGCAGCATCCTGGTATCTTCTATTTTTACGTCGGCGCTCGCTGGTTCGAAAAACGCATCTCCGGAGAGTGAGATGACCACCCCTCGCTCGTCTTCGGTCACCCGGACCTTCTGACTTTTAATCTCGGGCTGGAATTCTGAAATAGCCTTTTTCCTCGCCCTGTCCAACGCTTTTCCCCGCTCCATGGAAGGCAGGGACATGATGGTATTGCCGAGCTCTGCGAGCTTGCCTGAACTCATGGTATTCCCTCCCTGCATGGCCCCGAGCCCCTGGAACGCCGCGAGCACCATTTTCAGATCTTCGCCGCTTTTCGGCTCCATGTTCGCAACGAGAAACACGAAAAATGTGAGGAGCAGGGTCACCATATCGCCCCAAGTCGTGAGCCAGTCAGGCGCTCCTTCTTCGCATTTTTTCGGTTTTGCTGGCGCAGGCATGTTCTATTCCTTTCCGGATTCCGTCCGGGCAGCCTCCCTGCGTTTCGGAGGCAGGAATGTGAGCAACTTTTCTTCGAGAATCCTCGGGTTATCCCCCGACTGAATCGAGAGGATTCCTTCGACCGTTATTTCCTTTACGAGCGTCTCCGCCTTGTCGCGTTCCTGAAGCTTCGATTTGATGGGTATGCAGATACCGTTCGCAAGCAGAGCTCCGTATAGGCTTGTAATAAGGGCGAGACCCATACCTTTACCGATGCTGGAAGCGTCGCTCAGGTTCGCGAGCATGGCTATAAGCCCTGCCAGAGTTCCAAGCATGCCGAACGCAGGACCCAATTTGCTCCAGTCGTCAAAATATTTTATGCCGCTTTCATGTCGAGCCTGCTGTTGGTTGAGTTCCGTATACAGAATCGTCTTGATGATCTCGGGATCTGTGCCGTCCACAACGAGCTGTATGCCCTTGCGCATGAACTCGTCTTCCACTTCCTGCATATCGTCTTCAAGCGCGAGGAGTCCTTCGCGCCGCGCCTTTTCGGAAAAAGCGACGAGCTGCTGTATAAGCTTTTCCTCCTGATAATTCGGCTGCTTTATCGCAGTGCTTATCAGTTTCATCACGCCAAGGCTCCGTGCCATAGGGTGGGAAGCGAAAACCGCTGCGAACGAACCTCCGAAGGTCATGAGCGCAGACCCCGGATCGAGGTAGTTCATGATATTACCGCCGCTTAAGAAAATCGATATTATCGTAAGGGCAACAGCAGCAGCAATTCCACCGATCGTTGCAATGTCCATACCGTATCACTCCTCGTTCTTGAAAGCGCCTATGAGCCTTCGATATTCCACGATGCGATCAAATAGAGACTGGTAGTCCTCTTGGACCACCAGTCTCTTGCCTGAGAGCATAATGAGTGTTGTATCCGGATTCGTCTCTATGTATTCAATCTGGTGCGGATTCACATAGTAGACTTTACCGCCTAAACTGGTAACCTGTATCATCTAAACACTATGCTACTCCTTTATCTCTTGAGCGTCAGCAATTCCTGGATCATCTGATCCGAGGTCTGTATGGTCTTGGAGTTGGCCTGGAATCCCCTCTGCGTGACTATCATATCGGTGAACTGTTCAGCGAGGTCTACGTTGCTCATCTCCAAGGCACCTGCTATCACCTTCCCTTTTCCCGCTATACCTGAAGGCCCTATGTTCGCTTCCCCCGAGTTATTGGAAACCACGTAGTTATTTTCGCCTTCCTTCTCGAGTCCTGCCGGGTTCGTGAATGTGGCGAGAGCTATTTGGCCGAGCAGCCTGTTCGTACCGTTTGAATACACGCCGGTTATGACTCCGGACTGATCGATCTTGAACGTATCGAGGTATCCCATAGGGTAACCGTTCTGCTTGAACACCTTCGTCGAGCTTTTCTCCGCAAACTGCGTCACTGTATCCACGACGCTGCCCACTCTGCCGAGATTGATGTTGAAGGTCTGCCGTACCGGAGGAGCTCCAGCAGGGGCGAATGCATTCGGTACGTCGAAACTCACCTGGGCCTGGAGGTCTCCGGTGTTGAGGATATCGCCCTGAGCGTCCGTCACATCCTGGAGAAGTCCCAAGTTGTTGAAGTTTAGGCTGAAGGTGTTGGTGGTATTATTCGCAGCGCCTACATCCACTGTGGTGTTCGACGGATTCTGTGGGTTCGCCGCGTTCTGAAGTTGCGGATCCACCACTACCCTCGCCTGCCATCTGTTCTGAGCAGCAGGATCTCTGGTGAAATTTACCTGCAGGATGTGCTTATCCCCGAACGAGTCGTATATGTCGAAACTTGTGGACCAGGTTCCTTCGATTTGCGCCTGGGGACCGGCACCTTCCGGAATGAGCGGAGTCCTCTTGTCGAGGTTGCACGCGAGATTCACCATAGTCGTTGCGGATGCGGGATCTTTGCTCCCGACCGGGATAATGAGGTCTTCTATGGATTTGGCGTTGTTTATGAACGTCCTTCCTTCCACTGTCTCCGCTCTCCAGCCCTGTACTCGGAGACCGTTGGCCGGATTGACGAGCGTGCCCGCCTCGTCGAGGCCGAAGGCCCCGTTTCTGGTGTAAAAGGTCTTTTCGCCGGACTTCAGCACGAAGAAACCGTTTCCTTGGAGCGCGATATCGGTCATGACTCCAGTGGTCTGAAGCGAACCCTGGGTATGGATCGTATCGATGGACGCTATGGACATTCCAAGGCCCACTTGTTTGGGGTTCACGCCGCCGATTTCGTCCGTCGGACTCGCAGCACCAGCCATGGTCTGGGAAAGCATATCCTGAAAATTTACTCTTCCCTTCTTGAAACCGGTCGTATTCACATTGGCAATGTTGTTGCCTACCACATCCATCCTGGTCTGATGGTTCTGCATACCGGAAACACCAGCATATAAAGATCGCATCATAACGAACCCCCTACCTTATCGCTTCGACTTTCGAATAATCGTAATATTTTCCGTTCACGAGAACCTGGGGATATTCCTGCCCCTTCACTTCCTCTACCACGCCGCGTACCACCGAATCGCCGTCCGTTATCTCCACGGTTCTTCCTAGGAATGAGAGCGCTTCGCTGCGGGCGAATACGTGCGCCAATTTGGAGAAATCTTGGCTCATGTTTGTCATCTGTTCCAATGTCGAAAACTGCGCCATCTGCGCAACGAACTCCTTATCCTCCATCGGTTTCGTGGGATCCTGATGGGTGAGCTGCGTGATGAGGATCTTCAGAAAATCGTCCTTATCGAGCGTCTGTTTCACGGCTTTCCCCTGGGAAAGAGTTTTATTGAACGCATCTATCTGCATCTTCAACTTTTCCTGCTCGATGTTCGACATGGAAGTCGATATATCCATACCTAATGCCTCCGCCTATGCCATAAGATTCACTAAGGAATCGTTCGAGAGAGAATACATCGCGCGCGGAACACTTTCTTCGAATGCTTCCACTGCGCCGATGCGAAACCGCCTTTCTTCTTTCTGTTCTCTGGCATCCGATCTCCCGTTTCCCACGGACACTTCCAGATTCCCGAGTTTGAACCCTTCGAATTGAAACGCCCGTTCGAGACTCGCAAGATTCTGCTCGAACACTTCCTTGACCTGCATATTCTCCACGAATATTCTGCCTGCAACGCTGTTATCTTCCAAATGGACGCGGATCCTCACTTTGCCGAGGCTTTCCGGCTTCAGCACAAGATGTATATCGCCTGATCCGTCTTTCTGCAGAACGACCGATGCCTGCTTTACGATGTCGCCATTCATCCTGCTCTGGAGCTGTTCGAGCAGAGCCTTTCGGAAATCGGAAGTCTGTTCCGCAGCGTGTCCCACCTCTGTCGCCCGCCCAGTTTCGGAACCGGAGAATCTCACCGCTTGGAATTTCGGCTCCGAGCCTTTGGCCTCTTCCGCCCTGTCCGTTTTCAATGCGTTTCCGAAACTTTCCTCCTGTCGGACTTTTACGCCTTCCTCTGGCTTTTTCTGCCTGAGATCTATGACAATAAGCTCCTGTTGTCCTGTCCGCTTTTCCGAAGCTGCAGCTTGAGATGCTTCTTTCTCGTTTCGGCCCTTTCCCTCTGTATCGGCAGATGCTCTTTTCGCCGAAACATCCTCTGTTTTTCTTTCGGTGCGGACTTGCACCTGCACTTCGCTCAATGCGAGTTCTTTCCGTTTCGGTTCGGTTTTCTTAACGCCCGTCATCTGCAGATTCGCAAATACGATGCTTTCTTCCGCGCCTGTTTTTTTCTCATCCTGTGCGATCTCGTCGGGAGGCAGTCCGGGTTTTTTCACCTCTTTTTTCACCGGCAGTTCAGTTTTCATCCCGCTATCCGGTTTGCCGGGCTGCGTTTTCATGGCAAGCCCCTTGCTTTCCTTCTCCGGTACCTGAATCGGGCCGCTGCGTTCGTTATGCACAGGTTTACTTTCGGCAAAAAAAAAAAAAAAACGTGCTTCTTTCGAAAGACCGTTTTTTTCTTTTCCGGCCTGAGCGAACAATTTCTGAAACAGCCGTGCGAACCCCGAATCCTGTACCGCTTTTGCAGTTTTTTCCGGTTCCCCGCGCAGCCCCTCCTGCGTGTTAGAAGCAACTGCCTCTTTTAAGCCTATGTGGCCTATCATGTATCCTCCGAAGTTGTGTCAACTTCCCGGCTTACTTGCCATTTTCCGCTGCAAAGCCGCAGCACGGTCAGCCGGCATGAGGGAAAGCCAGTAGGGAACAATGGAATCTTCCCCTGACTGAGCCGCAAGCCGTTCCGTAGTGCGCAGCACATCGATAATATCCTGATCGTCCATCTTGAGAAGAATTTCTTTGGCGCTCGCCGGCGGCATATTCACCAGATAGCGCGCATTCTGCTCAACATTCGCTACTTTATTTTCGTAAGCTTTCTCCTTTTCGTTAAATGATTTTTCTCTGTCCGAGAGCGACCGGTCTTTTTCCTCCAGGTCCGCTGCGAGCTGTACGAGTTCCGCCTCCTTTTTCTTGAGCTCTTCGTTCATTTTCTCGAGCTCCGCGGCCCTGATTTCCATAGCTTCCTGCTGCTTTCTCACCCGTTCCCTGTCCAAGAGCAGCGGATCGTCGATG
>CAZWAS010000078.1:0-2109 GCA_964631915.1 uncultured Spirochaetales bacterium
GGGGGCCGGGCTTGTCGCCGTTCTCATCCCGCAGGTAGACCTCAACGCGGGTCAGGTCTTCTTCGTAACGTTCGAGCGTGCTTTCAATGGTAGGCATACTCCTCGCTATGTTCATGCTCAACCATTGGCTAGCACTCGCAAGCTTGTTCGTCGTGCCGATCCTCCTCTGGTTTACCCGCTTTGTGGCTACATACACGCGTAAGGGATTCCGTGAGCTCCAGAAAAACCTCGGGGAGCTCAACAGTGTGGCGGAAGAGGCGGTCAGTGGCCAGAAAGTCATCAAGGCGTTCAGACGGAACGCAACGATCATCGAAAGCTTCCGCAGCAAAAATCAAGCAGTTTTCGAAGCCGGCGTTTATGCCAACTCGTATGCCCTTCTCCTCATGCCACTCACCGCTGTGCTCGGGAGCTTCTTCGTGGTTGTTCTCGCCGGGTTCGGCGGCTGGCTCGCTTTGCGAGGACTCGTAAGCATCGGAACCATCGCCACGTTCATTAACTACGGGCAGAACTTCATTTCTCCGTTGCGCCAAATGGCGAATCTCTATAACTCCATTCAGGCGGCGCTTGCAGGGGCCGAGCGTGTTTTTGAAATCCTCGATATACCCTCAGAGATCGCCTACACATCGACGCCTGGACCGAAACCGGTTCTCCGCGGCGAGGTACAATTCCGCGCTGTGCAATTCGCCTATGTTCCCGGCAATCCGGTGAGCAATAATTTCACGCTCGAGGTATCTGCCGGAGAGACGGTCGCTTTCGTCGGACCTACGGGTGCGGGAAAAACGACAATCATCTACCTCCTCACTCGATTTTACGAAATCGAAAGCGGAAGTATTTTGATAGATGGAGTGGATATCCGAGAAATGCGAAAGGCGGATCTTCGCCACTGCCTCGGCTTAGTCTTGCAGGACACCTTTCTATTCGCAGATACGGTGATGGAGAACATCCGTTTTGGCCGCCTCGATGCGAGCGACGAAGCATGCATCGAAGCGGCGAAGCTTGCGGAAGCCGACCACTTCATCCGTCAACTGCCACAAGGGTATCAGACCAACCTCTCGGAGCGAGCAAGCAATTTAAGTCAAGGGCAGTGTCAGTTGCTTTCGATCAGCCGGGCGATTCTAGCCGATCCTGCGATCCTGATTCTCGACGAGGCGACGAGCAGCGTGGACACGCGGACGGAGTTGCGCATCCAGAAGGCGCTCCTCCGCTTGATGCACGGGCGAACTAGCTTCGTGATCGCCCATCGCCTCAGCACAATCCAGGATGCGGATAAAGTCGTTGTCCTCAATAATGGCGGAATCGTGGAACAGGGAAGCCACGACGAATTGATCGAGCGCCGAGGTTTCTATCACCACCTCTATGTGAGCCAGTTCAAGGGAAACGAGATTTGACGGCAGCGTTCGTAACACCGATAGTGGATTCGCGTATTATCAGCGAAGGGCGGATAACCTTCTTGATTTCATACATGCTGTTCTTCGTGCGGATCATAGACACGAGCGTGGTCACTGCTTCTATGCCGAGGCGGTATTTATCGATGCGTATGCTGGTCAGCGTAGGCGTCATGAACGATGCGTAATGGGTATCGTCGAAGCCCACTATTTTAACCTGTCCCGGAATTGCGATTTTCATTTCATGAAGCGCTTTCATGGCGCCGATCGCGAACTCATCGGTCGTGAATATGCCGTCGAAGGTTTTCCCCTCCCCTACCAGCCGCTTTACACTGTCGTATGTGTCCTGGGACGATAGGCAATCGTAGATGATGGAAATCTCGACCGGTTCGCCGCTTTTCATTTGCGATGCAAGTTCCAGAGCGTGGGTGAAATAATGGCTCTTTTGTACGGTAAAAATCATGATGCGTTTTGCGCCGGTTTCTATGAGATGCGACAAACCGAGAATCGATCCTTCGAGATAATCGGATTCCACGCATCCTATCTCGTTGTTCTTCGGCGCAGGCCCATCGACTATCACAAGGTGTTTGATCTTTTGCTGTATCATTGTTATATCTTTCGCTTCGAACTGACCGACGAGTAGCGCACCGCAGAGACCGTCGATGGAAAAAATGTTCTGCAAGCGGGGCCAAGAGTTTTCGATGTTGTCTTGCCAATGGACTTG
>CAZWAS010000078.1:2141-20063 GCA_964631915.1 uncultured Spirochaetales bacterium
TCCGCGGCAGATTGCTCGATCCCGCCCAGAACGTCATGAAAAAAATCGATAGCAGATTCCGTGCCCATACCGAATATGGTCACGAACAAACGGGAACCGGTCGAACGAAGCCGATCCTTGGAACGGAGAGACTGTGCGGCAGGGGAAGGAACATATCCGAGTTTTTCCATAACAGCGATTACGTGTTTTCTGGTATCTTCTTTTACGGATCCTTCTCCTCGGATGACCCGCGATACCGTCATCTTGCTCACTCCCGCCTTCTCTGCTACAAGCCCGATCGATACTGTTGATTGTTTCATGTCTTTTCCTTCAGTAAATTGAGTAATCACGAATACATGCGAATTGTCAAGAAGAGCATTGACCGCGTTTTTCACCTGCGGAAAAAATTTGACAAACCGCTAATTTGATTCTATACTAAAATTGTTACGATAACAATATCGATAACAAATTAAGGAGGTATTGTATGAAAAAAAGGATTGAGGTTGTTGCCCTATGCATTGCCGTAGCATCCCTCGTTATGCCTGCCTTACTTTTTTCCGCGGGCACATCGGAAAAAAAAGAAATCGAGGTAACGCAGACAAAGGGGCCTCAAGGCGAGGCACCTGTCTGGTATGACAAAATAACTTTGAGCGAAACGGAAAAGGAGAAAATTCGGAAAGGAAATTACAAGGCGGCCTATCTTCTGCATACGACATCAGATTTCACCAACGCACTGCTCGCAGGGGCAAAAGATGCGTTTGCGGATCTCAATATAGCTTTGGTTGTCACTACAGATGCTGCAATGGATCCGACGAAACAGAAAACCGACGTGGAAACCGCCCTCGCGCTCAATCCCGACATCATCCTCACGCTCGTCATCGATCCTGTTACTGGTGCCGAGGCCTTCAGACCAGCGGTGCAAAAAGGTGTGAAACTTGTTTTCATGAGTAATCTGCCCCAAGGATACAGAGCAGGAAAAGATTATGTGGGTATCGTGACAGACGACTTGTTCGGAATGGGAAAACTGGCAGCAGAGATGCTGGCAGACAGTCTCAACGCAAAGGGGAACATCGCTTGGTTATATCACGATGCGAATTACTATGTGACAAACCAGAGAGACAACGCCTTTAAAACGATCATCCAGAAAAATTATCCAAACATGAAAATCATCGTTGAAAGAGGGATCGCCAATCCCGCAGACGCCGAAACCATAGCATCTGCAATCATCACCCAGAATCCGGGAATAAACGGCTTCTACGTGCCATGGGACACTCCGGCGGAAGGGGTCGTGGCTGCATGTCGTGCTGCCAACAGGTCCGATATAAAAGTTGTAACTCTTGATTTGGGTGCGAACAACGGTCTGGATATGGTAAAAGGTGGGAATGTCGTCGGCATAGCAGCGGATCTGGCATATATGCTTGGATATACAAAGGCGCTTCTCGGCGCTTACGGCGTACTCGGCAAGCAGGCTCCCCCCTTCGTCATTGTGCCCGCTATAAAGGTGACGAAAGAAAACATCGTGAAGGGATGGAATGAATCCTTACATCGAAATCCACCTCCCGAAATCATGGCGGTAGCGAACAAGTAGAGGCATCACATAATTCAGCTCCGGGCGGTTTAAAATCCCCACCCGGAGATTTGTCCATAAACAAAGATGTAGCGGTTAATACTGTCATGGATACTCCTGTCTTGGAAGCGTTCAACATCCGCAAATCGTTCAACGGCGTCGAAGTATTACGCAATGTAAATTTTACTCTTCTCAAAGGAAAGGTACACGCATTAGTAGGTCAGAATGGAGCCGGGAAATCCACGCTTATGAAGATTCTGAACGGTGTGTATGAGAAAGATGCCGGTATTATAAAAATTGACGGCAAACCCACAGAATATAATAACCCGCAGAGAGCACGGATGGCGGGGATCGGTATGGTTTTCCAAGATTTCAGTCTTGTAAATACGCTGAGTGTAGCGCAGAACATTTTCCTCACGCATGAACCCCTTCAAAAGAATGGGATTCTCATACACGACAAGGACATGCGCAGGCGGACCAAGGAGCTCCTCGCGGATATCGGAGTAGGATCGTACATCGATCCCGATGAGATTGTAGAGAACCTCGGTGTTGGATCCAAACAACTGGTAGAAATAGCCAAAGCCTTGTCCGCCGAATCTCGTATACTCATACTGGACGAACCCACCGCTTCCCTTTCGAACGCGGAGATTGAATCGTTGTTCGGCGTGATCCGCACATTGAAGGCGAAGGGGATTTCCATTGTTTATATCTCCCATTATCTTCGCGATGTCATGAAGATATGCGATTTTGTCACAGTATTACGGGACGGCCAAAACGTTTTCTCCAAGGAAATTTCCCAAACCGGCATAGATGAAATCATAAGCCAAATGATAGGCAGAAAGGTTTCATACGAAAAAAAACGAAAAAGAACGATAGCCAGAGACTGCGACCCGCTCTTACAGATCGACTCGTTGACTACTGCCCATGTCACAAACATATCCTTTTCCGTATGGCCGGGAGAAACCGTGGGCCTGGCTGGACTTCTCGGTAGCGGCAGAACGGAAATTCTCAACGCTATTTTCGGTATCGACAGAATCGAATGGGGAACCATACGCCTCCGCGGGAAACCGGTCAGGATAAGGAACACGTGGGATGCCCTGAAAAACGGAATCGCACTGATCCCGGAGGACCGCAGACAACAGGGGCTGATCAGCGATTTTACAGTTAAAGACAACATGCTGCTGGCGATTCTGGAAAAAATTAAAGGGAGCATGCTTCTTGATGACAGAAAAGGGAGTGCAATCGCGGAACAATATGTAGTTGCCTACAATGTCAAGACCGACGGCATTACGCAACAGGTTCGCTTCCTCTCCGGAGGGAATCAACAGAAGATCGTAGTGGCTAAGAACATGGCGACGGATGCGTTCATTCTGCTTTTGGACGATCCGACTTTTGGAATCGACATCAATGCCAAGGCAGAAATAATGGAAATAGTGAGAAAGTTCGTAGACAAAGGCAACGCTGCTTTGTTCGTGTCATCGGAATTTGAGGAAATCGCCTCGTTTTGCGACAGAATATTGATAATCCGTAAAGGGGAAATTTCCGAAATACTTACCGGTGAACTCGAAACCATATCTCAGGAATTGCTGATGCGAAAAGTCCAATAAAGGAAAACCGAATGAACCATACCAGAAAGAAAAAAATCAATATCAGAGATTACATCATATTTATCTCCTTTTTGATTATTTTCTTGTTTTTTTCCACGGTTCTGTTCAATAAAGGGTTTCTCACAGCCAGCAACCTCATGAATATTGCTAGACAGACAGCGATGATCTCGGTTATGGCTGTAGGAATGACATTCGTACTGGCAGCCGGCGAAATCGATCTGTCGATCGGAGCAATTGTTGCCTGTGCTTCTCTGACCACCGCCCTCGCCCTCCGTCATACGAACATCATTATCGGAATCGTGACTGGGTTTGGAACAGGAGCACTCATCGGATTGGTCAACGGCCTACTTGTGGCGAAGATGGGGATACCATCGTTTCTCGTCACGCTCGGCATGACTGGCATCATTACGGGGTTCGCCCGTTGGATAACGAATCTTCAATCTGTTCCGGTAACGAACACATTATTCAATTTCATCTTCGGATCAGGCGATATTGGTCCCGTATCTTTATTGTTCATCTGGACTTTGGTGCTGCTCGTGCTCGGAGAAACTGTGCTGAAAAAAACGAGGTACGGCAGATCGGTTTTGGCAAGCGGCGGCAATAAAATCTCCGCCTTGTATTCCGGTATCAATGTCGAGAAGATAAAATTGACAGTATTGGTGATAAACGGCATGCTGGCCGCGCTCGCAGGTATGCTGTATGCAGGAAGGCTGCACGGCGCTCGGCATACACTCGGAGAGACGGATCTCATGACCGTTATTGCGGCGGTGATAATCGGCGGTACGAGTTTGTCCGGCGGTAAGGGGTTCGTCACCGGTTCCGTCTTCGGTTCTCTCATCATGGGCATGATAAACAACGGCCTCATCCTGATGGGGTTGACCGTAGATCAGCAGATGATCTTCAGAGGTGTCATCATCATTGTTTCAGTAGCATTGACATCCAGTGAAAAACTCGCATCGTTCTCTGGAAAACGAAAACGCAAAGACGACTCGAAAGGAGCGGCAGTATGAAGGGAAGGAAACAGATATTTGTGCCGCAAAACGCCCGGATAGCGGTTGTGACTGATGAACCCTTTGCCGATTTCGCTGTTTCTCTAATACAGGGCTGCCTGGATTCCTCCCGATTGAAAATCGTTTCTCACGATGAAATCTTCCGCAAAAAGCGAGATAACGATAGTGTGCAATATGAACTGATTGTGTTCCTTTCCACGAAAGCGGGCGATATGTATCGGAACCTGCTTCACGGCGTTTCTCTCGAGGGTTTGATCGAGGGAAGCTATATCATCGCCGTAAAACGATTCGGTGATACTCCGGCCGTTTTTCTGTCAGGAGGTGGACAGGCGGGGATGGTTTACGCTGCGCGGGAGTTCTCCTCGACGATAACGCAAGAACCGGGCGGGAGCCGAAGCATCGAGGACGGACTTTTAATCAAACGGATTCCTTCCAACCCTTACCGCTTATTTTGGACTTGGGATCATAGCACCAACTGGTTCCTTGAACATACCGGTATCCAAGAAATCGGTGCTATGAATTATTATTCGAAACCCAAGGAAGCTTTCCTCGACGACTATGAAATGATGATAGATTTCATGAGCAGGCATAGAATCGGTGGTGTGACAATATATGGTTTGCTTCGGGATAACCATGGAGGGATAGAGGCTGCAGTTCGACTCTGCGAATACGCACGTCAGCGGGGTGTACGGATATTGGCGGGAGTGGGTATAAACGCGTACGGCGGAGTATATTGGGAAGGCACAAGCGAATACAATCTTTCCAACTGGCTCATGTTGCATCCCGACCTGAAAGCAGTAACGAAAAACAAGGCAGCATTCGTTATACCAGACATGCCCGAGTTATGGTTTCCGGAGAATCGATACACGGATATGGCATGCCCTTCGAAAAAGGAAAACCTCAAATTTCATGAGGATTCCCTGCGTTGGCTCGTACGTACAGTTCCCGTCAACGGCATAAATTTCGAAACCGGAGACTATGGAGTATGCGAATGCGGTGAATGTTCCGCTCGCAGGGCAAGCGACGCGAAGTGGTCCCATAAGGATATGGCCACGCTCTATCCCAGGTTGTTTTCTGCAGTTAGGGAAGAAAGAAATGATCTTCTTCTGGTATGTGAGGCATACTGGGACACAATATTGAACAAGGACGTATTATCTTGTTTAAAGGATTTACCTGATGATGCAGTGTATCAGTTCTGCATAAACAAGTCCTACTGGCCAAACGTAAAAGAAACTTTGACGCCGGCTTATGTATCCTCCTTGCCGACAAGAAACAACATCCTCCGTACTCACATCGGTTCTCAGTGGAACAAAGAGCGGTATTCCTACGTTGCAGAAACATTCGTGGATATCATGCGCCTATCCTCCCGAACGGGTTTACAGGGCGCCACGATCTTCGGAGAGGCAGGCGCCTTCAATACAGTGAACGAAATCAACTATCTCGCTTTCGCTGTTTTCGGGTACGATGCTGAGAAACCGTGGGAGGAATTTTTCCGGTATGATTTGAGTCCTCTGCTCGGTGATATCGAGGAAACGAAGATGTATCTGAAATACCTTGCTATCGATGATGATGTAAAAAGCCTCAAAACTGCCATTGATGAAGTCCGGGAAATCATGATCTCTAAGAAAAACGATGTGTACAGAAGATGGGTTTGGCTTCAGGACAGGCTTCTTCGGAAACACTACTCCTTTACACGGAACGGCTGCCTCCCCTGATCTTGATTCTTCCGACGACTGCTTTTGCGGCGGCAACAGCGGCGCAGGGGCGGCTGGAAAAGGAGCACAAAATGGTTCCTGCTTGGGGATAAGCATCGATGTCATAGGGGGATCGCAAAGCAATTATCATCACCTTTTCTCCATATAATGTGACAAGACGGGAAATCGTATCCCGTTCCACACCTTCATCGAAATTCATTCCAGGAAGTGTATAATCCTCGTCCACGATCATAATAAGTCCTTCAAATGAGCGGTTATCGATTTCCCGAAGGGTTTCGAAATTGTAGACTGAGATATCACCTCTCAAGGAAACCAATGTTTCCCAAAATACAGAAAAGGCCGATATCGTCTGGTTCGGCCCAATGCCTCGCGTATCACTAAGACGAGCATAGTATGCTTGGGGCACAGGGTTAATGAGCACAATGGGCATCGATCGTTTTACAGGAAACAAGCCGCCCCTGTCGCGGATAAGCCGTAAAGCCTTTTTTGCTGCGGAACGGACAAGACGTTTGGATCGAAGAGAACCTATAGAATCGAGCGATTTCTCTGAACCCATCAGCGGCATACGTATGGTAAGTTTCAAACGGACTATGCGCGACACAGCCGCATCAAGAATATCCATGGGGACCTTCCCCTCTTGCACCGCAGAAACCACCGCACTGATCATTTTTCTCTGTTTTTCAAGATATGTGTTTTCAGAATGGTTATACCGTTCTTCCGCAAGCATAATCATGTCGACACCTGCGAGCAAGGAGGCGATGGCAGCTTCCTCAAGGGAAAAGGTCTGTTTTATGGCTCCCATGTTCAAGCTGTCCGAGAGGATAACACCTTTAAAACCCATCTCATCCCGCAACAGCTTCTTAAGGATTGCAGAAGAACATGTTGCAGGGTTTACCTTGTCGATAGACGGATAAAGAATGTGAGAAGTCATAATAATATCCACACCTGCGTCAATTGCTGCCTTGAAGGGAACAAGCTCGAAGGCTTCAAGTTCTTCTCTGGATTTTTCGAGTTTTGCCAATAACCTGTGACTGTCGAAATCTGTATCGCCATGGCCGGGGAAATGTTTCGCTGTGGTTATTACACCACGACATCCGGCTCCTCGAACAGCAGCCGATACGTGAGATGCGACTAAGAGCGGATTTTCACCGAAGGAACGCATGCCTATAATCGGGTTCTTGGGATTAGAGTTCACATCCGCACACGGTGCAAGTAGGGTGTTGTAACCGACGGCCAAAAGTTCGTCCGCGAACATTGCATAGATTCTACGCGTGAGATTAGGAGAATCGGCCTTTCCCAGTGCAAGATTGCCCGGCCCTGTTTCAAAATGATTCGTCAGAACGGCCCATGTGCCCTCATGGTCGACTGCGAGTAGCAGCGGAAGCCCGGATGGCGTAGCAGTCGCAAAGGATTGCAGATTCCGAGACAGCCTAAGTGCCTCTGTCGGCGTTGCTGCATTTTCGTCGCTTATATAACAACCGCCTATAAAATAGGTCTCGATCATCGTGCGTATGTCTTCCAGACGGTGCTTGGCGAAGGCAAGCAGAAAGAGCTGACCAACTTTCTCTTTTACACTCATGCGAGCAACGCGGGAACATACCTGCTCAGTCAAAGAAAACGTATTCTGTTTATCCATACCTTTTCCTCCGTAAACGCCCAATAGAGCGAAATGTACCCCGGCAAGACGAACGATCTGTTTCATAATAACAGTATCGATAACATTGTATGAATGTCAATTGTGCTTGACAAATGGAAGAATCGAGCCCATACTGTTACAATAACAGTATCGATAACATATAACGGAGGATATGCATGGCGTATTACAATATGCAAGAATACAAGAACAGACTGAATCGAGTCCGCTCCATCATGTCCGAAAAAAACTTGGATTGTGCGATTGTGTATTACGACGAATTCAATTTGTCCAACGCATGGTATCTCACAGCCTGGTGCCCGCAATTCGAGAGCGGCGCGGTTTTCATACCCATGGAAGGAGAACCACTGATACTCGGCGGCCCGGAAAGCGAGCCGTTCGCGAATATGGATTCCGCGATCAAAAAAACCAGAAATCTTCCAGTGTTCATGGTGCCGGAAGAAGAGTATCCCAATGCCAGCATCATCGATTTCCCGGAGCTGTTCAAGGAAATAACCACCCCAAAACTACTGAAGCGGGCCGGAATTGTAGGAACCGGACAAATGCCCGTATCCGTATGGAAGCAACTCAAACAAAATTTCAAAGGAGTATCCCTCATCGATATCACCGAAGACTATGTAAAACTCAGGTACAAAAAAAGCCCTTGGGAAATCGAGCAGATCAGAAATGCCTTCGAATTGACCGACGTAGGATATGCTGCCATGATCAAGAAAGTGAAACCAGGAGCTGCAGAGTTCGAGGTCGCTGCAGCCGGCGAGTATGCGGTACGCTCGAAAGGCGCCAACGGTTTCGGCTTCAAGGCGATAGTGGGAAGCGGGAAACGGTCGAACGCTGTAGTGCCCACCGCAGGCGACAAGATCATGGAAGCGGGCGAACTTGTCATGCTCGGCATTTCTCCGCGATGGAAAGGATACGCAGGGGTGGCCGGCAACACCTTGCCTGTTAGCGGAGAATATACGAAAGAACAGAGAGAGGTTATCAACCATATACGCGAAGCATTCAGGCTCACCAAAAACATTCTGAAACCCGGAATGACAGGGAAGGAAATAGATGCGCCAGCACGGGAATACTATAAAAAACACAACCTCATGAAATACCTCGTATGCCCGTTTGTACACACGATAGGCCTGAACGAAGCTGAAGCGCCGTTTTTTGGCCCCAACAGCCGGGACG
Organism: uncultured Spirochaetales bacterium; assembly: GCA_964631915.1. GTDB lineage: Bacteria > Spirochaetota > Spirochaetia > CAZWAS01 > CAZWAS01 > CAZWAS01. The sequence goes on from CAZWAS010000078.1 coordinate 10,847, forward strand.
AACTCGTCCCGGGCATGACGGTATGTATCGATGTGAGCCTTTTCGGCCATCCGAAGGTACACGGAATCCGCATTGAGACGGGATACGAAATCACTGAAAAAGGGTGCATTCCGTTGAGCAAGAAGATGGACAAACGTTTATCAGCGGAGGAATTCTGAAAAATGGGTACGCCAGGGAAAAAACACTGGATCTTCAGTGACGGAGATCTGCCGCCGCCCGGAGAAAAGGAACCGCTCGGACATGAGGCGCTCATGATTGTGAATCTGTGCAAGAAAACCGCCCGCATCAAAGCGGATGTGATTTTCGAGGACAAGGAACCGCATCGCGGAATAACATTGAATGTCGAACCGCAGCGAGTCAAATGTTTCAGACTGGACAAGCCGCTGGGCGAGGAACAATACAGGATACCGTACGGCCAATACGCTTTGGTACTCGGTTCGAATGTGCCGATAACTGCCGTGTTCGGAAGGCTGGATGTGCGACAAGCAAATATGGCGTACTATGCGGTGCAAGGATATTCGTACTGAATTTGAGCTTACTCTAACGACGGCTCGTGGAAAGGTACAAAACATTCGAGAGCATTGAGAAAAGCTTTACTGTGGAATTATTTCCATGGTTTCGAAAAAAAACGTCAAGGAGGTATGTATGAATAAAAAAGGCATAGCCTTGTTCATCGTCGTTCTTCTGATTGCAGTACCAGGGTTCCTGTTTTCAGGAGGAAAAAAAGAAAGCGCTGGCCAGAAAAAACTCGTAATCGGAGAAGTGTTCTGGGGTCTTCATGATTCCTATCAACAGGCACATCAGAAGGCCGCAGCGGAATACTGCAAGAAACTGGGCATCGACTTCATTCCTATGGACGGCCAGATGAAACCCGAAGTGCAGGCCTCTGCCATGGAAGACCTGATAGCGCGGAAGGTTGACGGTATTATCTGCCAAGCATACGATCAGGCGACAATGGAAGTATCGATCGAAGCAGCCCAAAAAGCGGGAATTCCCGTTGTTTCGTTCGTGAATGTGGCTTCCGGAAAAGTGAAATACCCGACCATGCTGATCGAAGAGCGGAAGGGCTCCATCGCTATGGGAGAGTTGGTCGCATCCAAAATGCTGGAGGCGTATCCTGGACTAAAAATCAAGATAGCGACCATCAGCGATCCTTCGATAGATTGGGCGCACGATCAGAGGACAAAAGCGTTCGTGCAAGGCATCAGAAACAAGGCGCCTGATGCGGAATGGGTGTTCAACGGCGGCAAGAGCAACCGCGAAGCAGCGTATGCGACTGCCGAGGATATACTGCAGCGTCATCGCGACGTCAATATCCTGTTCGGATACAACGCTGAAAACGTACTGGGCGGCCTGGCTGCGTTCGAGGCAGCGGGAAGAGGGAAAGCATCCAACAGGATTCCGCAAACGGAAGTGGTTGCCGGAGTGGACGGTTCCGTACCGGAAATAATCAAAATCGCGAATCCAAATTCTGCGTTCAAGGCGACATTGGCCTTGCAGCCTGCGGCTAACGCGCAAAAATGCGTCGATATGCTCCTGAAGATCATCAAAGGAGAATTGGATATGCATGCCACGGATAAAAACGAGGCGGTCGTATCGTTCGTAGTCAACGGATGGGATATGAGCATCGACGAAATTCAGAAGTTTCTCAAGGATCAATGGGATCTTTCGATTGACTTGAAAAAAGAAATCGGAATGTAATTCGGTCACGACGGCTCGGTAAGGGGAGATTTTTCTCCCCTTTTTGCTTATCATTATACATCATGAATACTGATCACATACTTACCATCAGAAATTTATGCAAAAACTATCCCGGCGTTGAAGCCTTGAAAGCGGTCGATCTTGATATCGAACGAAATGCCGTTCATTGCATCGTAGGCGAAAACGGAGCCGGGAAATCCACCTTTATCAAAATACTGACTGCTGCGGAAAAACGGACCAAAGGGGAAATAGTGTTGAACGGGCTACCCTATAATCCGAAAACGGTCAAAGATGCGATGAATCTCGGAATCAGCACGTTATTTCAGGAATTGAACATCGTCGAACAGATGACCGTCGAACGAAACCTGCTGTTAGGCAGAGAAAACACATTCCTCGGGGTCATACGAAAGACCAACCGCACCAATGTTTTGGATCTATTCCGAGAATTCGCTCCTGATATATCAATTAAAAGACTGGTCTCGGAGCTGAGCTTTGCGGAGAAACAGGTGGTGGAAATCATAAAGGCGATCGGAGTGGAAGCCTCGGTGCTCATCATGGACGAACCGACCGCGTCCCTTTCGGTGCACGAATCCCAAAGGCTCTTCAAACTGATCGAGACCCTGAAATCAGAGGGTATGACGATTATTTATATTTCCCATATTCTGGACGAGATTTTCGCGATCGGGGATTACGTAACCGTATTCAGGGACGGAAATGTCATCGGCACGAAGCGCGTGAGGGAAATTACCCAACCCGAGCTGATTAAGATGATGGTCGGCAAAATCGTCATTGAAAAATACAAACCGCGGCATATCGATTACGGAAAGGAAGTACTGAAAGTTTCAGGACTCTGTACCGCAAAACTGCGCAATATCAGCTTCGGCGTTTGCAAGAACGAGATCGTCGGTTTTTACGGATTACGGGGGGCCGGGAAAAGCGAATTGGCCCAAGCCTTATACGGCATAGATGTCGTCCATTCCGGGCGTATTCTTATTGACGACACGGAATGTGTGTTTAAAATGCCCAAACATTCTCTGAAGCGCGGCATAGCCATGGTACCGGAAGAACGGTTGACAGAGGGATTGATCGTAAAACATACGATTCGCTCCAACATTTCGCTGGCGAATTTAAAGAAAATATCCTTTTACGGCATAGTGAACAGGCAAAAGGAAAAATCGACTGCAGACCGGTATGTGAATCTGATGAACATCAAGGCGCGATCCATCGAACAGGTAGCCGGAACGTTGAGCGGCGGGAATCAGCAGAAGGTGGTGATTTCGAAATACCTCAACTCCGAATCGGTCATACTCCTGATGGACGAACCCACCAGAGGCATAGACATAGGGGCCAAAGAGGAGATTCATAACATCATCAGGGGTTTGGCCGAACAGGGGGCTACGATACTGGTCTTCTCCTCGGAATTGCCGGAAATCATGAATCTATGCGATCGGATTATCCTGTTAAAGGAAGGAGAAATTATCAGGGAATTCCGCAACGAGGAAGCGAATGCGGAAGAAATTATCCAAATCGCAACGCAAGGAAAAAAGGAACTGCAGTATGAAACTCACCATCAATAAGAACATATTTCAGAAGCTGGTTATTGTCGGCATTCTTTTTCTAATAGGTCTTATATTATCCTTGCTTTCCGACGCTTTCCTGACGGCCACGAACCTCGGGAACGTAACGCGGCAGGTCGCATTTGTCATCATCACGGGATCCGCAGTAACCCTCCTCATGGTTTCCGGCAATTTCGATCTGTCCATAGGCAGTATCCTCGGACTGACCGGAATGCTTTCGGCTTTCTTCACCACGTCGGGTGTGCCGCTTTTCCTTTCGATAGTGCTCGCTACGCTGACCGGAACATTCATAGGACTGTTGAACGGATTGATGGTCGTCAAGTTGAAAATCCCATCCATCATTGCGACCTTGGGGACTATGTACGCGGCGCGCGGAGGCGCATTGGTCATAACCGGAGGGAACAGCATACATCTCGGTCTTGGTCCCAATTTCACCGTCCTGGGGCGCGGCTTCTTCGGCCCCATACCCATTTCCTTGCTCATCATGCTCATAATTCTGGGATTTTTCTATTTTCTCGAGGTGAAGACCGTGCTCGGAAGATACGCGTTCGCCATAGGAGGAAACAAGAAAACCGCGCTGCTCTCCGGGATAAACGTGGGGGCAGTCACCATTTTGCTCTACATTCTGGTCGGGACTCTCGCAGGTTTTTCCGGCACGCTCATGGCCTCCCGTTTGGGCGTGGGCCAGCCCATGGTCGGGCAGGGATTCGAATTCGACGTAATCGTCGCAGTCATACTCGGCGGTACCAGCCTTGAAGGCGGCGAAGGCTCCATCTTCGGAATGGTGATAGGAGCGTTTATCGTGGGCTTCATCGCGAACGGCCTTAATTTGCTCGGAATCCACTCGTTCTATCAAAGCATCGTGAAGGGACTGGTGCTCGTGGGCGCGGTACTCCTCGACCGCGTATTGAAGGAAAAAATCATCCGGTGACGAATCGGAAACGGAGAGAAGCATGCATGCAGACGGTTTCCAACACAGAATTGCGTTCGGCGTCTGGCTGAACGATTTCCGCCAGACGCCCATAACCGACGAAACATGGCCTTCGATACGAATCGACGAATCGACCATAGAATCATTCGAATCCGTGATCGCGTTGATCAGCAGCGCAGGGTATACGGCTCTCGACATATTCGGGCTCCTCACTAATAGGGATTGGCCGCTTGTCGTAGAGGATGTCATCAATGAAAAGCGGAAAAAACAGGTAGATCACCTGATCCGCGTAGCTCACGACAGCGGAATTCGCATCATATATGGATTGGGGGTGTACAGTTGGGGCTTCGAAACCATTATAAAGAACGATGAGCGTGTACGGGGCACTAATCCCCAAGCGTTATGCGGATCTCGGGCGGAATCGCAGCGATGGATGGAAAAGGTCATCGATTTCGTCGCATCCACTTTCGACATCGACGGCTTTCACCTCGAAGCTGCAGACCAGGGAAGATGCTCATGCGCGAAATGCGCGGAAATGGGCGACGTGGAATACTTCTCCACATTGAACAAGCGAACCGCCGAATACATTAGAGGGAAATGGCCAGGGAAAATCCTGCTTGTCAATACATCGGGGTATCTTCCGTGGGGGGACTTCATCTGCAACGACGATGTGCGCCATATTATCGACGTTGGAACCGTAATCGACATATTCATCGACGGTGGAAACCATGGTTTATTCGTGCACGAACACGACAGGCGCCGCGTGGTGGAGCAGTTGCCCTGTTCATATGGGACTTCGGGAGGATTCTGGATTTATCCTCCCCAACACTGGGAACGGGACCGATGGTTTCTGCCATATTTCAGCCGTTCTGCGAATCATTTGAAACAGCTCTATGCCGATGGAGCAACATCCTGCGAACTATATCTGGGGCCACCTTCGAACCCAAGCGCAGAACTCTGCATGTATTGCAACGGCCTGTTTACGCAGAATGTTCGCCGAAGCGTCGACGATATCTACAGCGAAGCGATCGAGTATCTCTATCAACCTGAAAAAGATACTGCTAACGACGCTTTGAAGCACATTTTCATGGAAGCAGAACATGCATTCTTCGATAATTGGGTACCGGAAAGAAACAGATCTTTGTCAGAGCCTTTTTCCGACGGCATCGACGGTTTGTTCGAGTTTTCTTCCGCTTACCCTGAACGGGCAATTCCCGGAGAGCTGTTTCTGGAGCCCTTGTTTTGCAATGCCCCGGGGTTGCCGGTATACTTGACCGTACACATGAAAACCGCAGGAAGGGAGCGCTATGCTCAAAGGTTGTCTGATATGAGAAAAACATTAGCGCCGATACGGAATCTCTGCGGACGCCCTGAGAAAATCGAAAGATTGATTGCGTGCGTCGATAACGTTATGAATGATATACGGATGCTTCAACGGATCAAAGAGTTACCGTGAAGCGTACCTTAATGTTTGCGGTGGAGTTATGCAGGAGATTGAATGTCTTGTCGGCATCAATACGGAAACCGATATCGGCAGTTGGTCGAATACTTACAAAGGAGTCAAAGAAGGCACCTATGCCTTACTCAGGCTCTTCCAAGAAAACACATAATTTTTTCGGACATAACTATTCAATCGAACGATCCATACCGCAGAGTTCAAGATCCGTGGCCCCTGTTCCGCACCGAAGGAGCGGAACATCTAGTGCGACATATCGAAAATTTCATCGCAGCAACTGACCAAAGCAGCATACGGCCTTTTCTCTGTTTTTATTTTCACCCATTGGGTTTTCCGAAATGCCTCAGCATGAAATTTACATCGGCGAAGGCTGGGTCAAACCTCACCATTGCATCGTGCTGAATTGCGGCGATCACGCCCTCAAGCAGTTGGAACTGGTGATTGACCGATTAATCGCCATGGGCTGTACCTTCAAAACCGCACACGACTACGCTCTCGAATACGGCGCGCTGTAAGAAATCTATCTTTATCAGCCTCTGATTCAGTACCTTAAGCAAACATCATTATTTGATTATTCCGATTTTGGATCTGTCGATCGTTATGAAAACCGCAACGATCAGGACGAGTCCTTTTACGATTTGCTGCAAGTAAGGATCAACGCTCAGCATATTCATCCCATTGCTCAGCACCGCGATAATAAATGTTCCGAGAATCGTACCCTTAATGCTTCCTATGCCCCCGGTTAAAGGGGTTCCTCCGACAACAACTGCTGCGATAACATCCAACTCCAATCCGATACCGAGCTGTGCGGTTGCGGCCATTACACGGGCTCCCTGCAACAGTCCCGCAAATCCGCAGAGTATTCCCACCATGATGAACATTTTCATTTTGACAGAATCGATTTTGATGCCGCTTAATTTTGCTACTTTTTCCCCGCCGCCGATCGCCTGGACTTCACGGCCGAATACTGTTTTATTATACATTGTCCACGCGATGATAATAGCCACTAAGGCAAGAATTGCCGAATGAGGAACACCGAAGGTTCTTCCGGAAAAAACATCCAGAAAAAAATCGTTTTCGATCTCCACGGGAGCGCCTTTCGTAAAATAGAGTACTATCCCGCGGAAAGCGGTCATTGTTCCCATAGTCGCAATAAAAGAAGGAACCTTTCCTTTGGCAAAAATCATGCCATTCAATATGCCACACGCGGTGCCGACGATAAGAGCCGGGAGAAAAGCGAAAATTCCCATATATTTCGTGGTAGCAGCAGATGCCAAAGCAGCCAACGCAAGTATGGAACCAACCGACAGATCTATGGAACCACCGACGATGACGAACGTCATTCCCAAAGCAGCGGAGAGCAGCACTACCGATTGCTGAAGAATGATCATTGAATTGCCAAAAGAAAAGAATCGTGGCTGAAGTAAGGAAAAAAAAACGCACAAAAATATTAATACTATTATCGGAATATATTTGTTTATTTTGTTCTTGTGCTCCCGCATAGTGGAAAATTGCATAACAGACACTCCTCTACCTACAACTATACCATAAAAGAAATAATATCTTCTTCCGATGGGTTATCATCGCGCAAGAAAATTTTCTTAACAGTACCTTTATTCATTATCATAATCCTGCCGCACAAACCCATAAGCTCCATCAGATCTTCCGAAAGCAGAATGATCGAAACATTTTCATTCATTACCAGTTCCCGTATTTTCCTGTAAATTTCGAATCGCGCTCCGATGTCGATACCTCTCGTCGGGTTATTGAGCAATAGGATTCTGGGATGGGGGAATAAACATTTTCCAAGCACCACTTTTTGCATATTTCCGCCGCTCAAATTCGAACAAGGAACGGATGGGGTATCAGCCTTAATATGCAAATATTCAATAAGCTTCATCGTTCCCTTCAGAGCTTCGGAAACATTCAGGAACACCCCTTTTCGCGGATACTTTGCCATAATGGTGTTTTCCATAAGATTAAACTCCGTAATCAGGCCCTCCGAAGTACGGCTCCCGGGCAGATAGCCAATACCCATATTCCATGCGGTATGCGGCGTTTTTGGTTTGTATACCTTTTCGTCGTATACCATTGAGCCTATGGGTATTGCCTTGTCACCGACCATGACACGCAAGATCGCTTCGCCTCCTGCGCCCTTCAGCCCTCCGATCCCCAGAATTTCTTTTTCATGCAGAACAAGAGAAACATCCTCCAACTCATTTTTTATTGTGGCCTTGTTCATTACAAAAAGCGCTTTTTCCGTTGAACAGGATTTCCAATCGGAAAAATCGAAGAGCATCTCTCTTCCGACCATCAATGATTCCATCTCTTTAACGGAAAGCGCCACTGCTTCATAACTGCCGACAAAGGATCCATCCTTCAGTATCGTCAACTGATCAGCGATCTTTTTTACCTCGTCGAGGTGATGGGAAACAAATCCGATCGCAATCCCCTTATTTTTCAAAGACACAATGACGTTTAAAAGTGCCGTGACTTCTTTGTTGTTCAAATATGCCGTCGATTCGTCGAGAAAAATTACTTTCGGTTCGTATGATAAAGCTCTCGCAACTTCTATTATTTTCAATTGTCCGAGATCAAGCGTATTGATATCCTGCTTAACGGAAATATCTGCTCCTATCTCATTCAGAATTGATTGGGCTTTGTCATAAAGCGTTCGTCTATTAATGATTCCAGCAAAATTCGAAAACGAGCGTAATCTGTCAATAAAAATATTTTCCGCTATTCCAAGAGATCTGTTAATCGTTAATTCCTGCATCACGAGAACAATGCCGGATTTCTTCGCCTGTTCCTGGGTATCGGGATCAAAAAGTTTATCATGAAAATAGACTGAGCCGCTATCCTGTTTTTCGTACGAAGCAAGAATTTTGAACAACGTGGATTTTCCAGCTCCGTTTTCGCCAACCAATGCATGAACCTTTCCGCTCTCCAATGCGATTGAAACATCGGAGAGCGCTATAGTTGGTCCATACGTTTTTGTTATTTCCTGTGCTCTGATTGTCATGCCCGCCTCAAATAACTCAATCTGGTTTCTCCTGTACAAGAAGAGAAACCAGATTCATTTTGTTAAGGTTAGTGTACTGACTTATTTATTATAACTCAACTCGAAAACCGCAAATGGAGCATCCGGTGTATATTTTTTTGAGTGTGCTTTGAAATCGTACGCAGGAACACCATTCGGATAGTTTTTCTCGAAAAGATCAACTTTATCTTTCGTCAAAGGCAAAAGGCCGAGTTTGATGTTTGCCTGATTTTGGGGAACCTTGAAACCGTTCAACCAGTCGTACATTAGTACCAAGGCGAATCCGCCTTGGAGCCAATGTCCGCCGATATCAAAAAGCAAATCGCCATTTTTTACCGCTACCACATTTTCCTGGTTCAGATCCATTCCAACAACCAGAATATCTTTCCCCGGAACTTTACCCGCGTTTTTGATTGCAGTAATAACGCCAGTCGCTGTCCCGCCGTTCGCAGCCCACACGCCCTTGATGTCCGGATGCCCCTGATAGAGAGATTCAAAAGCTGTTTGCGACT
>CAZWAS010000079.1:0-20037 GCA_964631915.1 uncultured Spirochaetales bacterium
CTTCTGTGCGATTTTCAGCTCGCGCACTTTACGCTTCGGATCTATTTTCTCTCCGAGCCTCTGCAGGAGGCCCGCTGCATCCTCATTCATTTTATTGAAATTGATAAGGCCCGACTTATAGCGCGGCTCGCGACAGAGGAATATATTCTGCGCTATAGTGAGCTCGTCGAGGAGGTTCAATTCCTGGTGGATCATGGAAATGCCCAGCTTCTGCACTTCTATGGGAGTCGCATGCCTTCGTACGACATTGCCTTTGAATATGATGTCGCCTGCATCCTGATAATAGACTCCTGCCAGTATCTTCATGAGCGTGGATTTTCCGGCGCCGTTCTCACCGCACAGTGCCATGATCTCGCCCTTGTCGACCTCAAAGTCAACGTTGTGCAAGACCTCGACACCAAAAAAACTTTTCCGTATACCTTGCATACTAAGCAGTTTCGTCATAGCGAAGTCTCCGCACTCCAATCCTTACACCAGGTATGATTTTCTTCACAGTCATTATAACGTCATTATGTTTTTTGTCAAGCTCTTTCAATCGTTCGCAATCGGTTTCATGCTATAGAACCTGGGAGGCTGCACACACCAGCATTTTTATTCATCTGCTACCATTGAATACTATAACACGGTTCAGCTTCCCTGCGAGGAACAGGGATGAACCTCTTTTGCGCGACCGGCTGCGCCGCCTATGGAATGAGGTCGCCGCTGCGGCAAGCCGTATGTGCTTATCGGCTGTACGCCGCGATGATTTCATCCGTTGCGAGCACCACCCCGTATTTCATAGTGATGTTTTCAAGTGCCGCTTCCGCGAGAGCCTGCGCGAAGGAGGATACAGCGTCGCTCGCCACTATGGCTTTTAGGCCATTCGTGAACGCGTCATGCACTGTGTCTTCCACGCAGATCTGAGTCACTGTGCCGGTGACAATGACCGTATCCCGATCTTCGCTCCTCAGTATATCTATGAGATTCGTATTCCTGAACGAAGAATACCAATACTTTTCTACGATATAATCTCCTTTCTGCGGATATAGCTCGTCAATGATGTCCGTGCAGGAAAGCTCCTTTTTCACATCGGGGTAATAACGGACCGCATTCCGCTTGCACGCTCCGCAGGACCTGATCTGGGGGCTCCAGTTCCAGAGTATGGATTCCTTGGGTCCAGCCATGAATTTGGTGAATACCACAGGCATGGCTTTGGATCGCGCAAAGGATATGAGCTTTTGGTTCGCACGTATGGTATCGCGTGCCTGCGGAACTTCCATCCCCGCACCCTCGCGCACGAAATCGTTCTGCATATCGACCACAACGAGCGCCGTCTTTTCCGCTGCGCAATCAAACATGATTCCCTCCCTTACCACAATATTGTGTATAGAGCGGATGATACACATCCTTGTCGCGCACAACGCACCCGGCAGGCCCCTGGCTGCGCATGAGCTGCGAGCACTTCGAACAGGTGATGCACACCTTGTTCGGTTCAGCGCTGCCTCGCGAGAGTATGTCGTTCGCAATATCAGGATACGCGAACGCCTGCCTGCCGAATCCTATACTGTCTGCCCAGCCTTGTTTCAGGGTATGAGCTCCCACCTGTACCGCGTACTGTTTGAGCCAGGTATACCCTGCGCCTACGATCTTCATGCGCGGGAAAGCCTTCTTCGCCTCTGCGGTCAGCGAGATGAGGCGATACACCCCTTTCACGGGCGGCTCCGGCGGTTTATATGGACCTCTATCGAAGGGCCTGTTTATATGAGGATTGTAATACGGGTTTCCCATGGTGAGCGCAGTTATGCTGACTCCTGCCTTGTACACATCCTCTATGAGCCGGATCGGTTCCCGTAGATCCGGCCTGTCCTCTCCGGATGCATCCATACCGAAGCCGTAAGGATAGGGCATGGCGTCGTAGATGCTGAGCCTGGAACCGAGTATAAACCCGTTTCCTGCTGCGCTCCGTATATTCCGCACGACATCGAGCATGAACCGCGTCCTATTCTCGTAGCTCCCGCCGAAATCTCCTGTGCGGGTACATGCTCCCAGCAGCTCCCCAAGCAGGTATCCATGGCTCGCTTTCACATCCACTCCGTCGAATCCCGCATCCTTGAGCATGAGCGCTGCGGAAAGATAATACTCTGCCAAGTTTCGGAGTTCGCTGTCCGAAATCGGCTCCTGTTCCGGGGGAATCCCATACACCTTATCCAACACCGGGTTGTGCGCAGCTATGACCGGAGCCGGAGCCCCGTCCGGCTTCGAGTATCTGCCCGAATGCGTAAGCTGCACGATAGTCACCGGTTCGTATCCGTTCCGCTTGAGCCCGGTTTCGCGTATCGTGTCGGCGAGTCGTTTGAAGCTGTCTGTATTCTTCTTATGGATGTACAGCTGATGCGGAGACGCTCTTCCTTCTCGCTTCACCGCAGTCGCCTCGAGCCACACTATACCCGCTCCGCCTGAGGCAAAGCGCATGTATCTGCGCTCGGTAAGCTCTCCCGGAGAGCCGTTTGCATCCGCATCGCAGCCTTCCATGGGAAGCGCTGTTATGGAATTAGGCACTTCTCGGTTTCCGAGGGAGAACTTCGCGCGATAGGGGGACACATCGTCGCAGAACCCCATAGGGCATCCTTCCTTGTCGCAATATGCTTTTAATTCTTCAAGCGTGTCGAACCTCATGTGTCTTTCCTTTGCCTAGAATACGTTTCCATCTTCCCGGAACCTGCACCATACATTTTCGAAAAAATCGTCATCGTCCGGTATGGGGCGCACATCCCGCCATACTGCTTCGCAGGTGCCGTTTTCCCCGAGCCGTATCTGCTGTACGACAGAACCCAACGTTCCATTGTCGAGCGTGTACCTGAACTGTTCAGGCAGATCGCCCCAAGGTTTCATACCCAAACTGTCGCAGTACAGAGCGCCGCCGCGGCTTTTCCCGCCCTTTCCGATATAATCCTGCATGGCAGACAGGTATACGTACTGGCACACGAGCACATCGTACAGCCGGTACAACGAAGGCAGCGATGCTTCCGAGCGGATCTTCGCACACTCTGCAAACCTATCGATCTCGACTCTGACTTTTCCGAGCGCATCTTCTATCAGTGCGGCATTCCGGACCGCCGCTCCCGCTCTGCTCATCCGTTCCTGTGCAGCAGCGAGCATAACAGAAACGGTATCGCTATCGCCCAACGCGTTCTCTCCAATCGAGAGTGTTTTTATCACCTGAGTTTTCACGCCTTGAAAAAACTCGTCCGCAGAAGGGGGATCTCCGCCCCGCTTCCGCGCGATGTATCTGGCGGCACGCTCGGAACCGACCTGTCCGGAATTGAGCGCGCTGCCGCCGGGCCGGTATACGCCGTGCACTCCTGCGACCTCGCCCACAGCGAAAAACCCTTCGATATCCGTCTGCCACCAACAGTCAACAGCGAGACCACCGTTGTTATGCTGGGCGCAGAGCGCTATTTCGAGGGGCTCCTTTCTCAGATCGACTCCTTTGTCGAGATACAACTCATAGGCCGGAGCGTTCAACCGGATAAGCCGTTCGACAGGGGTTCCGGAAAGGGCTCCTGCTTTATCCAGGTATTCGTACGCTTCGCGCGGAAGCAAGGACGGATCGAAATCCCGGGGATTGCGGGTGAAGTCGAGAAAAACTTTTCTCCCATGTCCGAAGCACTCGTTATACACCAGAAGATCCAAACTCGAAGAGCCGTCGATCTTCCGTACATCGAACGGCCACTGATAGCCTTTCAGGAACGTTTTCAGAAAAAGCTCGGAAGGTTCGGGAATGTGCTCCCTCAAGAATTCCCGACTGCCAGTGCCATCCTGCTCGAAGGAAAGGAAAGTCGGAATCACCTGCATGTAGCTGCCGGATACATTCCAGCGGGGCCTGATGGAAGCGAGGCCGTACTGCCATTCGGTCAGATTCTGACCGCTCACACCTGCGAGAAACGCTATACCAGAGGCTCCGTACTGGCCGTACGGATACACGCTGTCCCGATACATACCGGCAGGGCCGCCGGTGGCGTATACGACATTCCGGCAATTGAACAGTGCATACCGTTTCTTTCCGTCATTCGTTCCGTTAAGGCGTATGCAGAGCAGCCCTGCTACGGCGTTTTTGTTCCTGAGAATCGAAATGACCTGATATCCTTCGAAAATATCTATACCTTTTTGCCGTACCGACCTGAGCAGGCATTCGGTCATCAGCTTTGAAGTCAGAGGACCTGCGGAAGTCGCCCGTTTGTGCGGATCGTGATCCGTCTTATACCCGATATATTCTCCGTACCTGTTCGTCGGAAACGGCACGCCGAGACTGCACAGGCGCAGGAAACAGCCTGTGGACATCGCCGCTTCGGCGAGCGCATTATCCCCGTCCACGCTTTGCCCGGAAAAAAAAGTCCGCGCCAGGGCACGCACCGAATCGTCCTGGGCCCCGGAAAGCGTGAGCTTATAGTATGTCTGTTTGTCGGAGCCGGCGTACCGAGATCTTCGCATACAAGCGCGATCCGTTTCTGTCCGAAATCGTATAGGCGGTCGGCCGCATTGAGTGCGGCGGCTCCTGCACCCACCACTGCGGTGTTCACGGAGACGATATCCATCCGCTCCATACCCTAGAGCCTCCGTATGTGAAAGCCGCCGTCGACATTGATCACTTCGCCCGTGGAATAGGGCAGATCATCCGAGCAGAACAGGGCAACCGCTTTTGCAACGTCCTCGGGAAGCCCCCACCGCTTTATGGGGCAGAGCCCTTGGGCAAAGAGCGCATCGTACTTGTGTTTCACTGCAGCAGTCATGTCCGTTGCTATGATGCCGGGCCTCACTTCAAAAACGTAGATACCTTCATCCGCAAGCCTGTCTGCGAAAAGTTGCGTCATCATAGAAATTCCGGCTTTTGACAGGCAGTATTCAGCCCGGTTCACGGACGATGTGTAAGAAGAAATAGAAGCGATGTTGACGATAGTGCCCCGCTTCCCTGCGGTTTTCGCTTGCTGCAGCATCCGGTTCGCAACGTGTTGCGTGAGAAAAAACGTACCGCGAAGATTTATATCCATGACCCTGTCAAAGCTTTCTTCCGTGGTATTCAGTATGTCCACACGTTCGAGCGGTGCTACCCCGGCATTGTTCACCAGAATATCGATCTTTCCGAACAGTTCGAGGGCTCTGCGTACGCATGCCTCTCTGTCGGAACCCTTTGCAATATCCGCGGAGAAATACTCTGCCTTTCCGCCCGCACCGTTCAGTTCGCGGAGGGCATCCGCATATGTTTCAGCTGCCGATGTGCCGGTTATCAATACATCGCATCCCTGTTCCAATAACCGCCGGGAAACCGCATACCCTATGCCTCTGCCTCCGCCCGTTACAATGGCGCTCTTCCGCATACGACTGCACCCTCCGACCTTATGTTCTGTGAAGACTATACACAAAGAAGTCACTCGATGAAAGAAGCGCTTCAAAAACCCTCGTTGTAACTTAGAACACAAAAAAGCCCCTGAAGCACAGGGGCCTTTTTCGGTTTCACTGAAGGATTATTTTCTGTCCGGTCTCCGCGGATCTCAACCCCGCTTCGAGGATTTCCATCTCCTTGAGTCCGTCGTAGAAATTCGGCTCGATCTTTTTCCCCTTGTCTATGGCATCGAGAAAATCCACAACCGCGTGGGTGAACTCGTGTTCATACCCGATGATGTGTCCAGGAGGCCACCACCCCGGTATATAATCGTGGTACGATTCGGTCGCGATGATCTTCCTGAATCCCTGGGCATAGTCCGGATCGTCATTCGAGAAAAACTGCAGCTCGTTCATGCGTTCGAGGTCGAAGAGTATACTTCCCTTGCTCCCGTATATCTCGAAGTAGTTGTAATTCTTCCTTCCGGGAGCGAACCTGGTAGCCTCGAAGGAGCCGAGCGCTCCGTTCGCGAACTCCACGAGCATGAATGCAGCATCTTCGACCGTGACCTTTCCCTTCTCTGTGCTTTTCACAGCTCCTTTGAAGGTGCCTGCCGCAGCTTCGTCCGGCATAGGCCGTTCCTTGATAAACTGAGCAGTCATGCAGGTGACGCTTTTGATTTCCCCCACGAGGTAGCGTGCGAGGTCCACGCTGTGGGAATTGAGGTCTCCATGGGGGCCCGACCCTGCGGTTTCCTTCTTCAGGTGCCAGGTGAGGGGGAAATTGGGATCCACTATCCAGGACTGGAGATACGCGCCACGCCAATGGAAAATCCGCCCGACTTTGCCTTCGTCGATGAGCCGCTTGGCGAGTCTAACCGCAGGGCATCTGCGGTAATTGTGGTTGATATAATGCGTCTTACCGCTTTTCTCGGCTGCTTCGTACATTTCCTTTGCCTGCGCATAGTTCAGGGCGAGGGGTTTTTCGCAGAAGATGTGTTTCCCTGCCTTTGCAGCCTCCATGGCCACTTCGTAGTGCAGGTATTGCGGAACACAGATATCCACGATATCTATGTCGTCCCTGTGCACGAGTTTCTTCCAGTCCGTCTCAACGCTTTGCCAGCCCCACCGTTTTGCGAACTCGTTGAGCTGATCTCCATGCCGACCGCATGCGGCCTTCATGACCGGTTTGATGTTTACGTCGAAAAATAGGGGAGCATTCTTCCACGCATTGCTGTGGGCTTTTCCCATGAATTTGTATCCTACGATACCGACATTCAATTCTTTCATGTTCGACTCCTTCGTTTTTTCCTCGAGGCTCAAGCAGGCTCAGCTCAAACTCTTCGCTATGCGCTTCAGTTCCTTGATGCTCTTCGCTACAGCCTTGTCTTCATCGTTCTTGTAATCCGGATGCAGATAGTCGATTTCCACTGCGAGGAATCCTTCGTATCCCGCATCCTTGAGTAGCTGCGCGAGCTTTTGATTATTTACGAGCCCGTCTCCCACCGGAGTACAGGCGAAGAAATGCCAGCTCTTCACGGACTGTCCCTGTTCTGGCTTCAGATCCTTTATGTGCGTTGCAAAGGTATACTTCGCAAGTTTCTGCATACCTTCTATGGGATCGTCCAACACGCGCATGAAATTCCCCGTATCGAAATTGATGCCGAAATTCGGGGAGTTCACATTCTTGATGATCTGGAGCATCTCGTCGGAGTTGAAATCGATATGGTTTTCATCCGCGAGTTTGATTCCCGCTTTTTCTGCGACTTTTACCGCTTTGGAGAACATTGCGGACAACTTTTCGATCTGAGGTCCATGCGGCTCGTTCCTGAACATGAGGCTGCTGCCTACGACCCGCATGACCTTGGCGCCGATAGCCTGCGCATACTCTATGCTCTTTACCATCTCCTCATACGCTTTTTCGTTTTTACCGCCTTCCAGTCCGTCCGGATGACCCCACGCGAAGACTCTGTCGAGCTTGTATTCGTCGAGCATGCCTTTGATCTCGGATAAGTACGACGCATCGAATCTAGGAATGAAGCAGGACTCTAGGGATACTCCGTCCACATCGAGCTCCTTTGCACGCTTCAGAAAGCCCTCGAGCGTCATGGTTTTCGTCGGTTTCTGCTGGTCATCGTAGACTTCTCCGAAGAATCTGTGAAAACAGTAACTGTCAATGCCGACCTTCATGCCTATACCTCCTCATGTATTTTTGTTGTGTCCGTGCACACAAATTGGTTTTTAAATATTTTCTTTTATTATCACTTACAATCATTATACTATATAAAAAACACTTGTCAATAACATTGTTCAAGCAAATGCTACCAAATGCTACCTTGACACAATGTCTTCCCCATTATATTGTAAAACCAGGAGGAAACAACATGAAAGCTAGACTGATTCCTGTGTATTTCCGTTCCGGCATGGATAAGGATTATACCACACAAGTGCAGAATCTGAAACTCTTACTTTCCGATGTGGCGGACATCCTCGAACCTCAGAGCGTTTCCGCAAAGCTTCCCGAAGCCGAAGCAGTGGTGTTCCCTCAATTGATCGGAGATGCGTTCAAGCAGATCGAGGACATAAAAAAGATAACGCTTCCGTTCATCGCCCTCACCTCGGAATTCGGAACCGTAAACATGTGGGACTGGGAAATAGTCAGCTTCCTCCAATCCGAAGGGCTCACCACCTTCACGCCCTACAATATCGAGCTCACGAAAACCGTGTGCAAAAGCCTTGCACTGAAGCGGGAAATGAAGCAGACGAAGTTTCTCGTGTTTCAGGACAATCCCGGAGACGGGATGCAGGCCGAAATCTTCAAACGGTTCTACTGGTGGGAAGACCGCTGCACACAGCTCATACAGGAGAAATTCGGCATAGGTCTGATAAAAAAGAGCTTCAAAAAGCTGGGAGAGGATGCGAAACGGATTTCGGATGCAGAGGCGGAAAAGGTCTGGAACACTTGGAAATCAAAACTGCCCACTGAAGGGCTCACCCAACGCGCGGTGAACAGTGCAGTCAAGCTGTACATAGCGCTCAAGCAGGAGATCGAGAAAGACGGCTCCATACGCGGAGCAGGCATAAACTGCCTCAACGAATCATTCCATTCGGATACCACCCCCTGCCTCGCATGGAGCATGTTGTTCGAAGAAAAAGATCTTCTGTGGATATGCGAAGCTGACACCGTCTCTCTGCTCACAAAACATCTCGTTTATAGGTCCTTGGGCGTACCGATCATCATGAGCAATGTGTACCCATTCAATATGGGCATGGCTGCTCTCAAGCACGAAAGAATACAAGAATTCCCCAAGGTGGAAGAACCTGAAAACCATATGCTCATAGCACATTGCGGGTATTTCGCCCTCATGCCGAAGTGTTTCGCAAGCCACTGGACGCTGAAACCGAAGGTACTGAAAATCGTGGACGACAATGCCACAGCGGTCGATGCGCGCCTTCCCGAAGGGGATGTGACCCTGCTAAAGCTCGACCCGACCCTGAGCAGGCTCACTGCAGTTGAGGGAGTGCTTGAAGGATATGTGCAGTATCCCGGCTCCGACTGCAGAAACGGCGGAATAATCAAGGTGAAAGACGGTCACGCAGCCATGGAGAAACTGGTTTCTCACCATCAACTCATCATGATCGGCCATCGCAAGGTGGAACTGAAGCAGATGGCGAAAGCGTTAGGTCTTGCAATAGAAATACTATAAGGTTGAAATCCAAGGAGGAATTATGATGTTCAAAGGAGGATACGCCGGAAAAGTCCTGCGTATCGATCTGACACAGAAAAAATCGACTATCGAATCGGTGAACGAGCGGGAGGCCTTGAAGCTTCTGGGAGGTAGAGGCCTCGCTGCAAAACGATACTATGACGAGATAGGACCGAATGTAAAGCCCTTCGACGCGGAAAATAAAGTATTCTTTTTTACAGGCCCGTTGACCGGAGCGCCGCTCCCTTCTACCACGAAATTTCAGCTCGCCACAAAGTCGCCGGAAACAGGCATGTATCTCTGCTCCAACTGCGGCGGTTATTTCGGCCCCCAGCTCAAACAAGCCGGCTTCGACGGACTCATCATAGAGGGTAAGGCAGCCGACTGGACCTATATCCTCATAAAAGATGGAAACGTGACCTTCGGGGATGCAAGGGCCTGGCAGGGACTTACCACAGACAAGGCGCAAGAAAAACTGAAAGAGGTCATGAAAGACGATAAGGCGGCTGCCATGTCCATAGGACCCGCAGGAGAAAAACTCGTGCGTATTTCCTGTATCAATGTGGATTCCCGTGCATTCGGCAGAGGCGGCGCAGGTGCAGTATTCGGCTCGAAAAAACTCAAAGGTATAGCAATACGAGGAACAGGGGAAATCCCCGTGGCGGATAAGGCAAAAATCGATGAAATCCGCAAGGCTGCGATAAAGAATTTACAGGAAACGAGGAAGAATCACACCAAGTACGGAACGCCCCAGTACATCGAAGCCATAAACGAACTCGGCTGCATGCCCACGCGGAATTTTCAGACCACGTATTTCGAAGGCGGAAACAAAGTGGACGCGCTCACCATGTTCGACCACTACCTCGAAAAAAACTATGCGTGTTACCGCTGCCCTGTAGCATGCGGAAAAGTGAATGTCGTGAAAACCGGCAAGTTCGCGGGTGCACGAGCAAGAACCGAATTCGAATCCATAGGGCTCCTCGGCCCCGACTGCGGCATAGACGACTTCGGAGCCATCGTGAAGGCGAACCAGCTCTGCGACGAAATGGGCATAGACACCATGTCCGGCGCGCATGCGGTAGCACTCGCCATGGAACTATACGAAAGGGGCTTGATAACGAAACAGGATACGGACGGACTCGAAGCGAAATTCGGTAATGTCGATGCGCTTATCGGCCTTCTGAAGCTCGTGGGAGAACGGCGCTGCATAGGCGATCTCCTTGCAGAAGGCATGGGAGAAGTTGCAAAAAAGAAACCCGAATGGAAGCCCTACATCCTCACGTGTAAAGGCTTGCCCTTCGCCGCATACGATCCCCGCGGTTTTTACGGAAACGCCCTTACGTACGGCACATCCAACAGAGGCGCGTGCCACAATGTGGGAGGCTGGACCATCAGGGCGGAGCTGCAGAGCGGAAAGTACGACAGGTTCGCGCTCAAGGGCAAAGGCGAGCTCGTGTTGAGCCTGCAGGATAACAGAGCCTATGTGGATTCGCTGGGAGTGTGTACGGTTGTCCGCGGTTCCATGGATTTCTCGGAAAATCCCAAAAGCGAGGTTATGCCTGCTGTGACGGGCTACGACTTCACACCCGAGCTCATGAAAATAGGCAACAGGATTTATACGCTGGAGCGGATTATCCTGAACAGGGAAGGCATATTCAGAAAAGACGACATGATGCCCGAACGCATCATCAAAGAAGCTGTTCCTTCCGGCCCGATCAAGGGACAGGTGCTTACTCAGGACATGTACGAGGTTATGCTCGACGAATACTACGATAAACGCGGATGGGATCGGGAAGGCGTGCCCAAACAAGACACGATCCAGAAGCTCGGCTTGAACGAATTCTTGAGCGCATAAGAAAGGATACGGCTATGCCTGCGGAAGAACCGAAAAACGTGAAAATTCTCGTGAAATACTTCATATCCGTGAGGGATAAAACGGGGAAAAAAGAAGAATTTGCCGAGTTGCCCGTAGGCAGCACGCTCGCGGATGCGGCAGCATGGCTGAACAAGCAGTATGGTTTTACGCTTCCGGATCCGCGCATCATAGCTACTCTCAACGGCAAGGGATGGGAACAACACCAAGAGAAGCTTTCGACCGAATTGCACGAAGGCGACACCGTGTGCCTGTTCCCTCCCATATCCGGAGGATGAACCGAACCCGAGTTTCTTTCATGCGTTCAGCCGCAGAGGAACTTACGCCGCCGATGAATGCGACTAAAAAGGGCTGCCAGCACAGGCAGCCCTTTTTCATTGTCAATCCGAACGAGCCTATCAGCTTTTCACGAGTTCCACCGCTTCCTTCACGAGCTTTTCAATCTCGTCGAATTTCCCGGAACTGATGAGCTCTCCTTTCACCATCCAGCTTCCGCCGCATGCGAGTACCTTCTTATTCGCGAGGTAGGTCTTCAGGTTCTTGGCGTCTATGCCCCCTGTGGGCATGAACATGACGGATCCATACGGAGCTGCCATGGCATCCAGCATCTTGAGGCCACCCGAAGCCTCTGCAGGAAAAAATTTCACGACATCTATACCGCGTTCGAGAGCCATTTCTATGCCAGTCGGGTTGTTGATGCCGGGAACTATGGGGATCTTGTGTTTCACGCAGTAATCCACTACTTTGGGGTTGAAGCCCGGAGTCACTATGAATTTCGCTCCTGCCCCCACCGCTTTCTTGATCTGCTCCACCGTGAGCACCGTTCCAGCTCCTACGAGAAGGACAGGAAGCTCTTTGGTAAGCCGTTTGATGGATTCCTCTGCAGCGTCGGTCCTGAACGTGACCTCGGCTACAGGGAGACCGCCTGCAACGAGGGCTTTGCCGAGCGGCACAGCATCCTCCGCTTTATCGATTTTGATGACAGGGATGATTTTCAATTCCCCGATTTTTTTCAGTAGTTCGTGCATGGTTTCCTCCCAATTATCCGAATAATGAATGATGCCTCATCCTGCAATAATGACTTTTATACCCGATTCCTCGAGCCGTTTCTTATCCGATTCTCCGATGCTGTCAGTCACGAGTATGTCGATCTCTTCCAGGGAAGCGAACTGGGCGAAGGAGTTTTTCCCCATTTTGCCGGAATCGCAGAGTAGAATAACCTGGGTGGCAATGGAAATCATACCCTTCTTGCGTTCCGCCTGGAATATGTCGGGAGTCGTCGCACCCTTTTCGATGGAAAAGCTGTTCGCTCCCATGAAGGCTTTGTCCACAGCGAGGCCGGACAGTATTTCCTGGCTCGACATTCCCACGGTACAGTGGAAACGTTTGCGTACCACGCCTCCCATGAGAATGATGTTCACCTGTTCCATATCCTCGAGTACGGACACAATCATGATATCGTTGGTGACAACAGTCAGATTCTTCTTTCTGGAGAGTATTCGCGCGAGTTCCAGGGTAGTAGTGCCCGTATCGAGTACTATGGTATCCCCGTCTTCTATGAGCCGTTCCGCAGCTTCGGCGATCCTCTGCTTCTCAGGCAGGGATTGGACTTCCTTCTGCTTCGAATCCAGCTCGAGCCCTGTTTTGCTTTTCACAATTGCCCCGCCATGGGCACGCACGAGTAGGTTCGAGTTTTCCAGCTCCCTGAGATCGTTCCTGATAGTCGCCCCAGATACGTTGAAGGCTGCACAGAGCTCCGCCACAGTGGCTTTCTTGTTCTCCTTCAAGTATTCGAGGATTTTTATTTTTCGTTCTTCAGCGAACATTACCATAGTATTCATGCCTTACATAATCGGGTTGTTTCAAGCGCATGTCAAGGGAACCTCTGGCTTCCATTTCGAACATCGAGGTTTCCTCAATCTTTTTCAACCTCATATCTGGTACCGGGTTTCGGAAACACATACCTCACTCGAACCGTCTTTCCTGCGACCGATCTCAGCGCTTGGTCCGGCTCCACCGTGTTAAATTCGAACATACCGAAATGATGGCAAACAAGCAGAGGGATACCGCAGGCGTCGCACAACGCAGCAGCCTCTTCGAATGAAAAGTTTCCCGGCACATTCCTCGTTCTTCTGAATTCGTCCCTGCCATTCACCGGGAGAAGCGCCACATCGACCGCATGAGAGGAAAGCGTGTGCTCCAACCCCTCATACGGTACGCAGTCTCCGGAGTGGTAAGCCCTCAAGCCGCCGAAATCTAGTATGTAGCCGAGATAATAATGCCTGCCCCGCGCATCCGTTCTAAGCTCCTCGTGAGCTGAAGGGATGGCTCGGACTTTGACGTTACCAGAAAGCGAAATCTCGTCTCCAGCGTCGACGCCCAAGAACCGATTCGTATCGATTCCGAGATCCGACACCCATTCGAATTCCGCTTCCGGCGCGAGCAGTACGCACGCGGTGTTGTTTTTCATGAGCACGGGCAAAGTTTCCGGATCCATATGATCCGAATGGCGGTGCGTGCAGAGTATGAAAGAGAGGTCGGAAATATCTTCGGCTGCGACCGGAGGCTGCATCATTCTCGTATGGGGGAATTCTTTTCCCCTGTATTTCTTTGCGAGGAAATCGGAAAGGTATGGATCTATGAGCATCAACGTTTCTCCGTACCTGAATGCGAATCCCGCCTGGCCAAGCCACCAGAAAGAAACGGCCTGAGAACCGTCACTGCGAGCAAAGATTTCAGAACCGCGAACATCCTGTACGGCTGTCAACTTCGGGGCCGGACGCATCCGATTTTCCTCTCAACGTTTCAACACAGCGAGGATATTCTCGCAGGCGATCCGCGTGGCTCTGGATACGCTTTCGTCCGTGAAACCGCCGATATGCGTAGTGGATATGACCCGCTCGTGCTTTTGGAGGGGAGACGGTTCTGGGGGTTCTTTTTCGTATACATCTGTGGCAAATCCAGCGAGCTTCCCCTGTTCGAGCCCCTCGAGCACCGCCTTTTCGTCCGTTATGCTCGCACGGGCCGTATTGATAAGAAACGCGCCCTTTTTCATTTTCCCGATGACTTCCGCCGTGATAATGGGTTTCCCGTCCTTCTGTGCAGGGCAATGGAGGCTGAGAACATCGGACCCGGAAACCACAGTATCGAAATCTGCAAACGAAAACCTGGATCCCGGAGCGAAAGAGCGATCAGGATAGGCGTCGTATGCCAGTACCTTCATGCCCATGCCTAAAGCCATGCCTGCTACGAGCTTCCCGATCTTTCCGCATCCCACAAGGCCCAAGGTTCTTCCTTCGAGCTCTATGCCTTTTCTGCGGAGCCATGCGCCCGAGTTCAATCTGATGTCGCAATAGGGTATGGATCTGGCAAGAGCGAACAGGAGCCCCATCGTCAATTCCGCCACCCCTCTCGCATTGGCTCCTTCTGCGCGCATAACCGATATGCCCAGAGCCTCAGCGGCTTTCAGGTCGATATTGTCTATGCCCGTTCCGTTTCTGCTTATGACTTTGAGCTTTCCTGCAGCTTTGAGTATTTCCCCATCTATTGTTTCCACACCAGCGAGCCATCCCACGCAGTGAGGTACGAGCTTAAGAAGCTCGGCTTTTTCTGGTTGTTTCCCGGGACTCGACATGACCAATTCATACCCTGCATCGGTGAGCAGAGATAAGGCCGGATCCCCTTCCTTGGTCAGGGACCGGGGCGTTACCAGTATCCGTTCCATGTCAGGATTTCCATTTCGGATTGTCGATAATGACGGCCTGACCGTTTTTTTCTACGACCAGCTTTCTGAAGCCTTTGGTCTCTATGGTTCCGTAATCGTGTCCAGCATCCGCCCTAAAGGCGAAAAACGATACGAGAGGTTCCTTCAAGGATATATTGATGCTCCTATGCGCATAACGTTTCGGAACATATACCGCAATACCCGGCTTCATTTCCTGCGCTTCCCAATCCCCCTCGGGACTTTCCATAAGCATGTAACCATGCCCTCTGAGGCAGTAATACACCTCGGCGGTATCCATAATCTGGTGGAAGTGCCCTTTGGTCATGAAATACTCGTCTCCGACTTTGCCTGGATAGGTGATGCTCGTACCGAAAGCGATCTCGCTGGACACCTCGGGCCGCTTCATGTCGTAAAATTCGTACATCAGCAGATCCTTCTCCTTGATCATCTTCTCAAGCGCCTGTTCATCGAGGAACATTCCCTTCATATTGGAAAGATAGCGCTTCAGGGATGGCTCCGTAGGAGAAAGCCCCGTTACGAGGTCGAACATGACTCCCATGGATACTGTTTCTTTTTTTCCGCTCATTCTTAACTCCTTGGTACAATCGATATCAATTTCTGTCTCTGAAAGCCGATGCTATATCGGCGAGTTTTTCAAATTCGGGCCCTGTTGCAGGGATCGCCTTATGAAACACTTCGGCTATCACCTGTGTCCACCCGTGTATGAAGTACACCCATCCATCTTCGACGCGCAGATTTCTCGTTTCTTTCTGCCTCGCAGCTTGCGCAAGAAAAAGAAGATTCCCCCGGTAATTGAAATCCCATGCAACGCCGTGTTCCGGAAAGACCGCCCGATCGGAAATCGGCGATCCCGGTGCGTCTTTGCCGAGGCCAGTCGCGTTAGCTACTACCGAATATGGGACGAGCCTTTCCATGACCGCGTCGTTGTCTTCCGGTTTGGGTGTCAGTATATACTCGACAGGTACGTTTGTGGCCATTCTGCCGTGAATGCGCTTGATTTCCGTAAGCCGCTGCTCGCTCCTGTTCGTGATGTAGAGTTTCGCAGGCCTGTTTTTCTTTCTCTTCGTTTCGAGCAGGTATACGGACAAAGCGATGCTCGACCCACCCGCACCGATAATGAGCATTTCCGCTCCTGTATCCTGCCAATAATTCTCACGGAGCATAGCTTCGAGCGCGAGTCCGCTCGTTATGGGATCTTTCGCATGCCCCCACAGCATTCCTCCGTTTTTCGAAATGGAGCTGATCTCGCCGGTGAGCTCGGCATAGTAATCCAGCCTGTCGAACAGGTCCCTGCACGCTTCCAGCACGTCTATCTTATGTGTGGTCACCAACGCTCCCGCCGAAAGCGGATCGTTCTTTATGAAATCGACCGCCTTTCTATATGATTCTGGCTTGTCGTGCTGCACGAAATCTATACCTTTGATCTCCGCTTCAACGCCGAGGTGCTGCATCCATTTCGGAAAAATCTTCATAATTGCGGACTTCGCAGTAGTCACGCCGATGAAATACATGGTCGGCCGCTCGGCCTTTTCATACGGGTTACCTTGCATACGATCGTCCTTCATGCCGTATCGACCTCGATACACTTTCCGCATCAGTGCGGCTCATGATACGTTGACCTCTCTGAGAGCCTTCATATACGCCACATAGCGGTTCTTTCGCTGTGTGTACAACGGTTCCTTTGCAAGATCGGGTTTCACTTCGACTCCTGTGGAAATCCACGCACAGGCCGCTTCCTGAAGCCGCGGGAATACCCCTACTCCGAATCCTGCGAGCAAAGCAGACCCGAGAGGAGCTCCTTCCTGCCGCGACACGCTGCACACAGGAATGCCGAGCACATCGGCTTTGATGCGGTTCCATACTCTGCTTTTCTCGCCTCCGCCTGTGATTCGGACGGATTTCGGAGCATACTGCTCGTAGAGCGTCCGCAGAATATCGAGATACACTCTGTATTCCAAAGCCACCGCTTCGAGGCAGGCCTTGTACAGGTGCCCCACGTTATGGTTCCATGAAAGCTGCAACCATGCTCCGCGGAGTTCCGGTTCAGCAGGGCACACTCTTCCTCCGAGGTGGGGAATGAAGTACGGATCCGTCTCCTGATCCTGAATCGATTCCGCGAGGTGGTTCAAATCGTCGAAGCTCAGAGAGGACACTCTCAACGCTGCTAATTCTTTTCTGAACCATTCGAGGTTCATGCCTCCCCCGTTTATGTACGCATACGGGTGCCAGAGCCCTGGCACCGCAGAGTATCCGCAGCTCAGCGCCTTATTCGCCACATCCGGCCTGTACTCGTCCACCGTGGTTGCGAATACGGAAGCGGTTCCCGCCACATCCACGCAGATGCCGGGTTCCGTGGCCCCGCAGGATAAAAAGCTTGCCGCAGTGTCGCCACATCCTGCCACCACAGGAATCCCTGCGACGAGTCCGCAACGGGAGGCCATGGAAGCTGTGATTTTTCCTATGATCTCATTCGGTTCAACGATACGCGGCAGTTTATCCTGTTCCACGCCAAATTCGCGGCACAACCCGGCATCCCATATGCCGTTCCGCGTATCCGCAAAACCGGAAAAATGGAGATACGTGCGGTCTACAAAGGCATGCGAGCCGTCGAGCCCGCAGAGCCGCATGGCGGCATACCCGCCGGGCTGGATAAAAGACCGTATCGATTGCCACACCTCTTTTCTCTCGTGTTTCCACCAGAGGATCTTCGGTCCGTGATTGAAGCTCGGCGGGCTTCCCGCCTTGCGCACGACTTCGTCCCCCGCATGTTTATGCATAATACCTATATATTTCGCGCAGCGTGTATCCAACCATGAATCGTACGGAGTCGCATTCATACCGTCTTTTCCCACACCGATGATTCCGGCCATCTGTCCGTCTAAAGAAAGGCCGAGCACCGCTGTCGGCTCTATACCTGAAGCATCCATACATTCGCGGATAGTTCTGCATACGGATTCGAGTTGTGTTTCCGGGTTCTCCTCGACCGCATCGGCTGAAGGGTGAAGTATTTCCGATTTCTGAAAAGCGGTCGCCATGCATTCGCCTGCAAGAGAAAAAAGCGCTGCTTTGGTTCCTTGAGTTCCGATGTCGACACCTATGAGATACTCGCGCTTCATCGCATTCCTTCCTTTGCATATGTATTGTTTTTCACCCATTGTATAGCCTGTACGGTGGACTGTACCACTAGATCCGCCTCTCTCAAGCTTTCGGGACCGTGGGTCGTAGTCACAGCGAGAACCGTCAAGCCGGCGCTTTTTGCAGCCTTGATGCCTACCGGAGAATCCTCTATGGCGATGCACTGCGAAGCAGGAAGCCCCATACGCTCCGCAGCGAGGGTGTAGCAGTCCGGCGCCGGTTTTGTCGCAGCGACATCGTCCGAAGTTACGATAACTGTGAACACATCACACAGGCCGAGCGCCTCGAGTATGATGTCTGCAGTTCTCCGGGTATTCGATGTGGCAAGCCCGAGCGTGAATGCACCGAGCCCCTCCTTCAGTTCATCCAGAACTCCTTCGAAGGGCTGTACTGCATCCCGTACCATGGAGTCGAACGTATCCCGCTTGAGGGAAAGGAGTTTTTCCGCGCTTTCGGCAATCCGGTACGCATCGAAAATGTCTTTCGCTGTCTGCACATCGGATATGCCGATGTACTGATTGTACCAGGTTTTTTCCAGTACGATCGAAAAACCGCGCAAAACCTTTTGCCAGCACACGATGTGCAGGGGTTCCGTGTCGGTGAGCACTCCATCCATATCAAAAATCAGTCCGCGTTTATCCACATCCGCCCCCATTGTTAAAACGAAATAACGGTTTTCATGCCTTTCCCCTGCATGACCTGGGTAAAGGCTTCCTGAATTTTTTCCACCGGATACTTGGCGGTGATGAGTTTCCTCACATCCACAAGGCCGTCCCCTATGAGCTTCACAACAGCCCTGAACTGCGAAAGGTTCGACCGTGTGGTGCCGGAAATGATGAGCTGTTTGTAATGCACATGGTTGGTATCGAGGCTCACGCGGGATTTATCTGCGGGAAGTCCGCCAAAAAAGCATATTCTTCCGTTTACTGCAGCCACTTCAAGGGCGTCGATCTGAGCCTGCGGAGCGGGACATGCGGTTATGACTACATCCACTCCCTTGCCGCCCGTTGCACGCGAAAGCTCTTCTTTGTACGTTTCTGCTTTCATAAGAGGGATGAAAGAATCGTCTATTTCCTTGCAGAGCAACAGGCGCTCCGCACTCAGGTCGTGCATGAACACCTTCGCCGCACCCGCCATTTTCGCGAGTTTCGCATGAAGAATTCCTATAGGTCCGGCACCTACAATGAGCACCGTGTCCCCCGGTCCAATGACCGTTCTCTGAAACGCGTTATACACACAGGAGAAGGGTTCGGCAATGGCCGCCTCTTCGAAAGATACGGTGTCCGGTATCTGAGAAACATTCCCCTGTCTGACCATGTCAGAAGGAATCCTAACATACTCCGCAAATCCGCCGTGCAGATTTATTCCCAGCGCTTTATAAGACGCGCAGAGCTGCGTATTACCGCTCACGCACATGTCGCAGATGCCACACCCCATGTTCGGCGCCACGATGACCCGCATGCCTTGACTATAGCCGCTTACGGCCCTTCCCACCTTCTCCACCACACCGCTTATCTCGTGCCCCAGAATCAGGGGGGACAATTCATCTACCCCCTTCGCTCCGTTTTTATACATGCGGATATCGGTTCCACATATCGAAGCGCTTTTTACTTTAAGCAGTAATTCCTGCTCTCCAATTTCAGGAACAGGAACATCCTGAACCCGTATATCCTCTTTTCCGTACAATACTGCCGCCCGCATTTCGTTCTCCTTGTTATCGATTATTCGAGATGTATCGGCCTTTTTTCGATTATCGACTGATTGCCTGCATTCACGACTTTCACAGCCATCTTACCGTCTATTCCAGTTACCTCCGGGGTCTTGTCCTCGAGAATGCTTTCGATAAACCCGAAATCCTCGTTCTTGTACGCATCTATGAAGAGATTTCTCCAGCTCTTCGTTACAGGCCTTATCATTCGGCTGTCCGAATTACAAACCACCACAGACGTGTCTTCGAGTTGACCGAGGAACATGATGCCTTTCGTTCCGAGCACTTCGACCCTGGCATCGTATCCGTATTGAACCGATACTGCTCCATCTATAAGCCCCTGCATGCCGTTCACAAACTCCGCATTCATGATAACATTGTCATAGAAATCCGGGAATTCCGCCTTCACGTCAGGGCAGCGGAAATTCCCTGCGATGGCATACACCTGTTTGAAATCGCTCCCCGTGAACCACCGCAACGTGTCTATATCGTGGCTGTTCACTTCTGCGAG
>CAZWAS010000080.1:0-15316 GCA_964631915.1 uncultured Spirochaetales bacterium
TCCCCCACGAGAAGATGGAAAAAAACTTTTGCACCATATTCCATTGTTAATCAATCGAAATACCTCACTTATAGACAAATTTCTCATATCTGCCCAAAAATGTCAATAGAAAAAAATATTTTCTTATCAATGGACAAAATCCTTTTTAAATAATGAAAAGCACTCTTCCCTCCACGTTTTTGCTAAGGGCGTATAGCTGACTATTTTTATTGTAGAATAAGTATTCTCGGTTTACAATGAAAGCATGAGCAGAGCTGCTGCTATTTATATCGCTGCTACCAGACAGAATGATGGCAAGACGACTACAGCGTTAGGTCTTTTCAATGCCATATCCGAACGGGTGTCCTCCGTCGGGTATATAAAGCCTGTAGGGCAGCAGGTACGGCTCGTCGATAACCGAGAAATCGACAAAGATGCGGATCTGATGAGTCGAATTTTTCAAATCGGCATCCACCTCTACGATATGAGCCCTCTTGCGATTTCTACCGGTTTCACAGAGAATTTCATAACGCACGGGGATGCTCACGAGCTCGAAGAACGGATTCTCACTTCTTATATGAACGCAAGCGGGGGTAAGGACTTCATGGTCATCGAAGGAACCGGCCATGCAGGGGTCGGTTCAGTTATCGATCTTTCGAACGCTGCCGTGGCAAAACTGCTCGGCGCTCCGGTCATTATCGTGACAGGAGGAGGGATAGGCCGTCCGATAGACGAAGCAATGCTCAACAAGGCCGTTTTCGATCAGCATGGGATCGATGTCGTCGGAGTCATAGTCAACAAGGTGATACCAGAGAAATACGAAAAGATTAACAGACTCGTACGGCTTGGATTTGAACGCAAAGGCATCAAGGTGCTGGGAGTCATTCCATTCTATCCGGACCTGGCCAGTCCGACCATGCTGCAGGTCGTGGAAAGCCTCGGAGGGGAGCTGCTCTGCGGGGAAGGCTGCATGGATGTTACGGTGAGTAACATCATAGTAAGAGCAATGCCTCCGAATACCGCACTGGATTATTTCACAGGCGATGTGCTTCTCATAACGCCCGGAAATAGGGAGGATCTCATTCTCGCCGCGCTCGCTTGCTGCGTATTTGGTATTAAAGACGAGGGATGTGTACGAGGCATGCTTCTGACCGGAGGCATCTTGCCTCAGAAAACAATATTGCGTTTATTGAAACAGTCGAATATTCCCGTCATATTGGTGAAGGACGACACATTCGTGACCGCTCAGAAGCTTACGAATCTCATCATCAAGGTACGGCCCGAAGATTTTGCGAAAATCGACAAAATCAAAGAGATGATCAAGGAATATGTCGATGTCGGATGGATCGTCGACCATGCCGGGCTCGGGGGGTGATTTCCGCTTGCTGTTCAGATTTCAGATCGGTGCTCCCTGAAGAAAATCACGTTCTGAACGCCTCCAGGTACGAATCCGCATAAATCGCCTTGTTCATGATGAGTTCGGCGGTCAGAATGCTGTTCACGAGTTCTTCGTCGAGTACGTCGCAGATGACGGCATCCATGCCGTATGCGACCATCATGGCGGCGAAGGTTCGATTTATAAGCTTCTTATATTTCGTTCCGTTGGATACATTGCTCAAGCCACAGATGATGTGGCAGGGAGGATCGGAGAAAAGTCTGAACTGGCCTGCTGCTGCGAGAATTTCTTTCGCCTGATCCTGCATGAACTTAAGAGGCATGACAATGGGGTCGAGAAAAAGTTGTTCAGGAGACATGCCGTATTCCATGATTTTTGCGAATATTTTCCCTGCATTCTCTACGCGTTTTTCCGCGTTTTTCGGACTGCCGTTTTCATCCATAACCAAGCCTATGATCGAGGCATTGTGTTCCGCTATGATGGGAAGAATCTCATCGAGTTTGCTGTCCACAGCTATGGTCGAATTGACGAGGGGAGGGTACTTACACACCGGAATAGCTTCTTTAAGCATGGCCGGCTTGTTGTCATCGATCGATATCTTTGCCTCCGGTACCTCATTTTGCACCGTCTCTATCATCCAACAGAGGTCTTCGGGTTTGTTGGATACAGCACCGAGGTTCACGTCGATGTAGTCCGCTTTGGCATCCGCCTGTTTTCTCGCCCAGCTGCGTATCACGTCGGCATCCTTGTTCGCTACAGCAGCTCTTACATCTTTGAATCCGGTATTTATTCTTTCCCCTATGAAAATCATAATTCCCTCCTCCTTAGCATGCGTTCAAATCAATTCTTTTATGGTCGTTTTGATCGTTCGAATGGCTTCAGGGTGTGCCATGATGAGTATATCCGCTCCTGCCTGAAGGTAGCCTGCAGCGCAGGTGGCTTCCCACATCGGTCCGCGTTTTTCCAGCCTTCCCCATCCGGGAAGCGCATCCTCGTCCGTGAGGGCCTCCTTCACCCTCCATACCTCTCCGCCGACATCGCAGAGCTGCGGCGTTGCCATGAGTTTATCCCCCTGCAATCCCGCTATGCGCGCTCGTTCCAATATCGTGTACACATAATCGAAGCCGTACCCCAAGGCGGCGGTCGTCTGAAACATGACCACATCCTTCAGGTCATACCCAGCATCCTGGAGCAGTATGTTCACCTGTTTGCCCAGATTGATGTCCACCGGCGCTTCCGCGATGATCTTGTGTTTGTCCGCCTTGCAGATCGCCACTATGGTCATATAGTTGCTTTCTTTTGCGGAACCTATGAGGCAATTTTCTCCTTTTGCAGCCTGGGAGCATTCGGGGATGATTTTGGAATCCTTTTCATCGTCTCCGCACCCCCATATGATGAGAGGCACATCCACAGCCTTGAGCATTTCCTGCACTACGTGTGCGCATTCGGAAGGGCTTCTGTCGCGGCCCGAAGGATTCGCACCTAGAAATTTGAGGCTGATAAGCTCGACGCCGTGCTCCTCCACCATCTTTTTCGCCCATTCTGTAGGAGAATTGATCTCCTTTCCTATGGCGTTTTTGAGAATATCAGGCCATTCCGGAACCACATCGGCCACAAATCCTGCGATAACGGGTCTGTTAGGCGATTCTCCCTCGAAAGACAGGAACGGAAGCGAGGATTGCCCCCCTATTGTGACGGTCTTCGATCTGCTTCCTCCCTGTTCTCCGGTAGCGCCGATGGTGACAGTGTTGATTCTTCCTGACCATTTTTCCTTAATGTCGGGTAATGCCATGAACTCCTCCTTTTCTCCTTGCAGCTACATGATTTCCTGCATGTGCGATGGAAACAATTCGATATCCGTATGCGGAAGAAACAGAGCCTTCTTGAATTCTTCCAGATAATCCTCTGCACCCATAAGGTCGTAGTAGGTAGTCTTTTCTCTGATTTTCCTCATCTCTTGAAACGCTTCGCGGTAGAATGTCGCTATCTTGGCGCCCATGATCGAGGTATTCCCCGCAAACACGATTCGTTCACGGGGAATATCCGGAATGAGGCCTATGGTTACGGCGTTTTCGATATCGAGATAATTGCCGAAAGCTCCTGCGATGAAAAAAGTATCGATATCCTCTGTCGAAAGTTCGAGTCGTTTCAACAGTATGCGTATAGCGGAGAAAATCGCTGCTTTCGCATCGATTATGCGCTCTATATCCGGTTCGCTGATGAAAATGGGTTTTTCTCCGTTGCCGCCTGAAGCTTCTGCAAGGCGGAAACGCCGTATGCCGTGAACATCTTCAATCTTTGGATTCCCCGTCTCTGTGAATTTCCCTTTCCTATCTATCATTTTTTGCCTGAAAAGCACTGCAATCAAATCTATCATGCCCGAACCGCAGATGCCTTTTGGTTTTCCATTTCCTATGGTGCTGTAGCCGATCTGCCCTTCGTTAAAAAATACTTTTTCAATAGCGCCTTTTTCCGCCCGCATACCGCTCTCTTCGCTCGAACCTTCGAAAGCGGGGCCTGCAGAGGCTGCACATGCCACGAGCCACTCCTTATTGCCTACGATGATCTCTCCGTTCGTGCCGATATCCACGAGCAGGCTGAGCTTCTCCTGTTCGTGGAGGCGGGTTGCGAGGATGCCCGCGGTGATATCGCTCCCGACCCAGCCCGATATGCCGGGAAGCGAATAAAGTAACCCCCGTGGGTTGATCTGTATGCCGACCTCTGCTGCCCGAAGGGGAGGGGGTTCCACTGATGTGGGTACATACGGGTATCGCCTGATGTAATATGTCGGGAGGCCGAGGAGGAAATGGCCGATGACTGTGTTGCATGCACATACGACTGCTGTTATGTCTTTGCGATCCACTCCGTTCTCTTCGGCGAGAGCGCGGATGAGCTGATTGATATCGCTCACCAGCAGCTTCTGAAGCTCGTCGATCCCTTGTTTCTCTGCTGTAATCATCCTTCCGGTCACTTCTCTGCCGTATATGCCCTGCGAATTGAAGCAAGCCTTGGCATCGAGGGTTTCTATGGATGTGGCGTCTATGAGGTGCGCGACTATGGTCGTTGTGCCGATATCGATGACTACCACATAGTTGCACCGTTCCGTGTCACCTGCTTGAACATCCATGACCTCTGCGATGTCTCTGCGCAAGCCGACTGTTGCTGTCACTTTGTAACCGCTTGAACGGAGAACCTGAGGAAGGGTCTTCATGATGCGGAGCCCCATCTGCATCGAATCGGTTTTAAGAGCCCGTCCCAAGGCTTCGCAGAGCCTTTGGTGGTCCGCAGTGTTGTTCACGAGGGTCGGCTGATCCAGGGAAAGGTACACTTTTTTGATAAGGGGACTCGGCATACAGCCCGGTTTGTACGCAACTGCTTTACGGAAATCTCTGAATCTGTCTGCATCCTCTTCCGCTATCACTCGTTCGGTGGCTCGGGCTTCTTCAGGAATTTCCACGAGTATGTCGCCCTGAATGCGTGTCATGCACGCCAAAACATACCCTTTCCGTATCTCTTCTCTAGACAGCCTTGCGGATGTTCCGCCTGTAACTTCTCCGCGTATGACGAGCATCTTGCACCTGCCGCAGATCCCATCACCCCCGCAAAGGTTGTTCAGCGTTATGCGGGCGAGAGAGACGGCCTTGAGGAGACTCTCTCCTTTTTCGACCTTCACGATCTTGTTATGGGGTATGATGGTAACGGAACATTCCGCCATGGTTCATTTCCATGCGCTGATAAGGAAACCTGGAATTTCGCGGGAGGTTTCCGGGCCGATGATCACTTCTTTCCATTCGGAGATGTCTTCGATTTCCGCTCGAAACATGGGGAGGAGTCCGGGGATAATGAGTTTCCGATGTTTCACCTTTTCCGCGACTTTTTGGGATTCCAGAGACTTCACGACTTTTTCCGCAGAGATTTTATCACCCGCATATGCGTTCAGAACTCCGAGTCCCTCTGTGTCTACGGTACAGATATATGCAGGGATCTTGCTGCGTTCCACTTCGCCTGCTACGCTGAAATAGGTAAGAGAGAAATTCGTGGTGAACAGAACCGGCGAATTCTCGTTCGGACTTCCTATTTCGTAGAGTTTTGCCTCTACTTTATTAGGCACCTGCGGATCGGTATACACATCCTGTATCATGGTGAGGATCGGCAGGAGTTCCCACGGTTCTGCATTGTCGATGAGCACGATTCCTGCGTATTTCGCTGCGCATGTGGCGGCACATATGGTTTCCATTTCCTTCGAAGCGGACTTCACTTCCACCATGCTGGGATATCCAAGCGCTCTGTACCCTTTTTTCAAACACGCTCTCCGCGCGATGGTGAGGTTGCGGATCGTATCTCCGAGCCGATCTCCTGCAAAAGAAAGAATGATATCCTCCACACCTTTTTCTTTCGCTTTCTGGACGAGATCCGCAAGCTCGTCCAGATCGTTTCCAAACACAGCGAGCGGCAACGCGTATGTCGCAGCGATCGAGGAGAAGGACTCGATATTCGATGCATCTGCCCTGTATATGAGAGGACGTTCTCCTTTCACAACGTCTGCTGCGGCTTTTACGGCAGCGGAATCCTTTCCAATAAGGATGAGAGGGAGGGAGGACTTCGATGCCGCAGTTTTTGCCCTTGTTGCAGGATCTGCGAGCCCATCCACTTCCACTGCGCAGAACCCGACTTTGAGTGTTTCCCCTACGCGGATGAACGAGGTCTTCTCAAGAGTTTCAATGAGGCCCGTTGCTTTTTCGTCCGGCAAAGCAGCAGGAATTCGTACCGCTATACCGGTTTTCCTATGGAATTTTTCCTCATGCCGAAACATGACGGTTTCCTGACCGATTTCGAATTTCCGGGAATTCGTTCCTATAGTCACTAACTTCATGGGCGGAGCCGATGCCTCGGACAGCGCCGATATTCCTTCCTGAGTTATTTTGGGGCAGTCGGTCAACGCCCGTTGTTTTGAGGCCACCTGCATTGCGAAAGCCATGCACGTCGGAAGGCCGCATTCCTTGCAGTTCGTTTTCGGCAGATTCTTATATATCTGCATTCCTGTGAGAGCCATGTTATTTCCCCCTTCAGATAAGCGATTCCATAGAGAGCGCAGGATGTTCCACAGCCTGCAGGTATTCGACCAGTTGTTCCACATTATCCGTCTGCTCTTCGGTGGCTATCTTATCGAAGACCTCCGGAATACCCATTTTCTTCATGGTCGTTTTCAGCCGTTCTCCTACTTCCTCCTTGAGCTGCTTCGACATCCACACGATCCTTTTCTGACCTCCCTCGGCTGAGATGAACTTCGGGCTCGACACATAGAGCTTGCCGATTCCGGTGAACCCCGGCATCTGGACTCCGCCTCCTAGCTGTCCGGCTAACGTGGAGAAGGCCATGCCGATCGGAGTCATGCCCGTATAATCCCTGTCGACGATCATTATGCCATTCGCTTCAGGAATCACAGCAGCTATGCATTCGAAGCATCCGCATGACGTCATGGGCTCTTCCATGATAGAATACGCATTGAATTTTTTCAGGTTTCCGTTTGATTTGATTGAAATGTAATCGTTGATGTTTTGCCACTGTCCCTTGACCGCATCGATCGTGTGGCCTTTTTTGACCGGTTCGTTCGGTCCGTGGGAATTGATCTGATACGACGCTTTGCAGTCGAGCCATGTATAGGCTCCGCAGAGCCCTAGCCGTTGCGGCGTCACTATACACACATGATTCGGGGCGTACGATTGGCAAAGCGTGCATGAATAAAATTCGTCCACATCCTCATCGGTCATGTTTCCGATCTTGTCATCGCGTTTCGCATATATATCTTTCGCAATATCCTGAAGCTCCTTCACCTTGGCAGCATCCGTGTATATCTTCACCTGTACCCTGTCCACGATATTCGAAAACTCGTCGTGCATCTTCGCGAGGAGTATGCTTCCGAAATGTCTGATCTTGAAGCCTTTTGCGTGCGCCTCTTTGCTTATGCGTACCCACACGATTGAACGTTGGCCCATATGAAAAATACCGTTCGCGCAGGAGATGAACTCGTGTATCCTTCGCTCCAGCACGGACTCGAAATCCTCCTGTAGATTTCTCCCTGCTGCTTCTACGAGGATGCCGAGTGGGTAGGCTTCCCCCTCTTTCATGTCGTCTATTTCCGGGCCTATGACTTCTATTTTGCCGTCCTCCACTTCGTTCATGGGCTTCATGCGTAAGAGCTCGAAGGCATCCGTATATTTACCGCCGAACTGTACGTACATGTCTTCTTTCCGTACCCGTTCGCCTTCGAAGCCGGCTCCGTACGGCACAGGTATATCGATTTTTTCGACTTTGATCGTGAGGCCGCGAAGTTCTATGGCACGGGAGATGATTTCCTCGAGCCTGACGCCGGAAACGACGTGTTCATACGTGCAGATGCCGGAAGGAAGAATCTGAGGCAGGTTGACGTCCGAGATGACAGGAAATCCGAAATTGATGGCACCTGCAGCGGTGGCATACTTTTCGTCTGTTATGAGTTGCCCGTTCTCTGTGCCCGAATCGGCACCCAACGCCATGACAAAGGCATGGACACGGTTTTTGTTGTACATCACGATATCCCGCGCAGCCTTCAGAGTGCCCGGCTCTATGCCTCCGAAGGTCATGGCGGACCGGCTCGCGAAGTTCAGAGCGTGTACCGCTGCGGTTATCTCTTTACCGTAGGGCACGATGAATGTGTCCCAGTTCATTTCTATGCCGGATTCTGCAAGCTGTTCCGCTATCGATTTTCCGTTGGTGTGGCCTGCTATGAAAACCAGTATGTTCCGCTCCTGAAGTCCGCGTATCAAATTCACCGCATCGCTGTTCGCGGGTGTACTTCCCACGATTGCCGCGAAACCGGGCATCCTTCCGTCAACAAGTTTTATGCCCTGCATCCTGAGGATGTTATCGCCGGTGAAGCCGAGCCATATCCCGTTGTATGGATTGGGTTTTTCCACATATTTCAGCGCTTCGAGGATTTCTTCGGCTATGAGGGTCGCTACCCCGGAATTGAGGGTTTCGCCTAAATAGGGCAGCCAGAGTTGATCCGTAGGCAATCTTCCGAGGAGTTTTCTCGCTTCCTGGACGGATTCTTCGAGGTCGCCTATTTTTACGACCTTCTGTCCGAGAAACAGGAGTATGATAGGCAGATAGTATGCTGTGTTGGGATAGGCCACAAGACAATCCTTGCCTTTGAGGCTTATGATTCTTCGAAGCGCATCCTCAGCCTGTTCCACGAGTTTGTGTGCACCACGGATCGCCGCCGTAGCTATGATTTTTGACATTATCACACTCCTCCTTGATTTATGGTATTGGAACTGTCGCTGAAATTCTGAGCGTTTCCGCGGCCCTTTTTCTCCTGCAGTGAGGACAGAGCTTGCTCAGTTCCTTGAATTTCCGCCAATCGAACTCGAGCTTTCCGAAAACGACTTTACGCACCGGTTCGCTTACTGTGCGTTTCCCGCATTCCTCGCATACGGCGAGCCTGACCTTTGCATGAAACGGCTCCAATTCTGCTTCCCCGGCCTTTTCGTCTATGCGTATGCTGATCGTTCCCACCGGACACACAGCGGCGCAAGCTCCGCATACGATGCACTGTTCCGCGTTCATTCCAAAGGGGGCGGTCACGATTTTCTCGGTACCCCGTCCCGCATACCCGATTGCCGAGCATCCGATGGCTTCCTCGCATACGCGGATACAGAGCCCGCAGAGAATGCAGTTTCCCCGGCTTTCCGTCGCTTTTTCATACGGAGTATCGTATACTCCCATACGCGCGGCTATATCAATGAGCTGTTTGCAGTCGGGCGATTTCGCGAGCATGAGTTGCATAACTCCTCTCCTCGCGCGCACTGCCCGTTCGCTTTTCGTGCTCACTACCATATCCCTGCGTACCGGATAATTACATGCGGTCACTAGCTGCACTCCTGTCGGTGATACGATCTCCACCATGCAGAGTCTGCATCCTGCATGGCTCGTTACTGCCGGATGGTGGCACAAGGTCGGGATCCAAATCCCTGCTTTGTGTGCAGCTTCGAGAATGGTCTGTTCAGGTAAGAGGTTGACCGAAATACCGTCTATGACTATTTCCGGCACGATAGCCCCCCTATACTTTCCTGATAGCGGCGAATTTACATGCTTCGAAACAGGTTCCACACGCGGTACAGAGCGATTGGTCGATCGCATGTGCCTTTTTTTTCTCGCCCGATATCGCATGCACCGGGCATTTTTTAAGACAGACCGAGCAACCTGTGCAACTTTCAGGATCGATCTCATACGAAAAGAGTCCTCTGCATTCCTTAGCAGGGCAATGCTTATTGAGTATATGCGCTTCGTATTCGTCTCTGAAATAGCGCAACGTGGAAAGCACAGGATTTGCAGCGGTTTTTCCTAATGCGCAGAGAGAAGCATCCCCGAGGAGTTCAGCGAGGTTCTTCAGTTTTCCGATATCATCGGTGGTACCTGAGCCTTGCGTTATGCGTTCGAGGATAAAGCGCATCTGTGCAATGCCTTCCCTGCAAGGCGTACATTTTCCGCACGATTCCTGCTGAAGAAAGGTGAGGAAGTATTTCGCGACGTTCACCATGCAGGTGTCCTCATCCATCACTATCATCCCTCCGGAACCCATCATGGATCCGAGTTTGGTGAGTTCGTCGAAATCTATAGGAGTATCGAGAAGGAAAGCCGGAATGCAGCCGCCTGAGGGGCCTCCAGTTTGCACTGCTTTGAATGCCTTGCCGTTTTTGGTTCCGCCTCCGATATCGAACACGAGTTCGCGGAGGCTCATCCCCATGGGGACCTCCACCAGTCCTGTGTTTTCGACTTTTCCGACCAGACTGAAAACTTTTGTGCCCTTGGAACCCTCGGTACCTATCGAGGCGAACCATTGGCCGCCTCGAGTTATGATTGCGGGGATGTTCGCCCATGTTTCCACATTGTTCAGCGTTGTGGGTTTATCGTGCAGGCCGTGCTCGACCATATGCACGTATTTTGCACGCGGCTCTCCAGCACGGCCTTCGAGAGACGCGATGAGTGCTGTGGATTCGCCACACACGAATGCGCCGCCTCCACGATTGATGCGGATATCGAAAGAGAATGGGCTCCCAAGTATGTTGCTTCCCAGGAAACCGTATTCCCTCGCCTGAACTAATGCGTGTTTCAAATGCTCGACTGCCAGAGGATATTCGTTTCGTACGTAGATATAACCCCGGTTTGCTCCTATGGCAAAAGCGCCTATGATCATTCCTTCCAGAACGGAATGGGGATTCCCTTCCATAACGGACCTGTCCATGAAAGCTCCGGGATCGCCTTCGTCGCCGTTGCAGATGACATATTTGTCCGTACCGTGGGCTTCGAAACAAGAACGCCATTTCCTGCCTGTAGGGAATCCTCCTCCTCCTCTTCCCCGCAGTCCCGAAAGTTCCACTTCGCGGATAATTTCGTCCTTACTCATACTGAAGAGTGCTTTGAGGAGGGCGGCGTAGCCGCCGAGCGCAATATAGTCTTCGATATCCGTAGGGTCTATGATTCCGTTTTTTTCAAGCACGATGCGGTGTTGCTTCCGATAGAATGGTATATCTGTCGCCGTTTTTGCCCTGCATCCCGCCCCGACATCATAGTAGAGGAGCCGCTCGAGCACATGGTTCCCCAGCACTGTTTCTCGAAAAATTTCTTCTACGTCGGATTCTCCTACGCCCTGATACAGGATATCCTCCGGGCTGATCACGACTATGGGGCCGCGTTCGCAGAAACCATGACAGCCGACGGCCTTCGCTTCCGCCTGAATCGAAATTCCTGAGCCGGAAGCAGCGCGGCGAAACGAAGCGAGCACTTTGTGAGAACCTTTTGCTGCGCAGCCGGTACCTATGCAAACGCGTACCGTTTTCTTTTCTGAGGGATTCCTCTTGCTTTTGAGCTTGCCCAGCAGTGCATTAAAATCCTCAGGATCCTGGATTTTCCGCTTTCCCTCTGCAATCACTGTTTGGGTTCCTCCTGTGCAACTTCCCTCTCATTCGGCAGCGCATTGATGAGTTTCAGAGCCGAACGAGGAGTGACTCCGTTGTAATACGTGCCATCTATGATCATCACAGGGGCAAGGGCGCAGGCCCCGACGCAATTGACAGTTTGAAATGTAAAAAGGCTGTCTGCGGTTGTTCCTCCGGGGAGAATCTTGTATTCGTCGCAGATAGTTTCTGCAATGCGCTTCGATCCTTTCAGGAAGCACACGGTTCCCATGCAGAGCGTAACATCATGCTTTCCTTTCGGAGTCATCCTGAAGGAAGCATAGAATGTTGCAACTCCGTACACGCGGGTGAGCGGTATGTCCAGCGCAGAAGAAAGTCCACGCAATTCCTTTTCCGGAAGGAATCCGCATGCGGCCTGTATATCCTGCAGCATTGGAATGAGCATACCGGGATCTTCTTCGTATTTTCCCATGATCGTGCGTATCAACTCATTCTGCATGTTCACCGCCTTGTATTCTTAAACATGGAGCGGTACACCAAATGTCCAAGAATACTATGAAGCCTTTCATAGTTTTTGCTCTGTTTCGGCAGCCCGAAAGGCCGATATCATTCGTTGTGCCGCGCTTTTCCGCTTGAATCTGTTCGACTCTTCCATATCCGTGAAAAGGAGAGCCCTGGTAGGACAGGCCGCCACACAGGCCGGTTTCAATCCGCGGTTCGTCAAGTCTATGCAGAGGTCGCATTTGAGCGCTTTCTTTCCGTCCTGCGTCATCGAGATGACCCCAAAAGGGCATGCTTGAACACACATGGAACAGCCGATGCATTTCGAGTCGTCGGGAAGAACGGGACCTGTTTCATAGGTACGGTGTATTGCTCCTGTAGGGCAAGCCATGAGGCATGCTGCTTCTTCGCAATGGTTGCAGACGATCGGAACGGGCGTATTCTCGTACGATTCGAGGTTGACCCTGTAACCGCAAGCTTCCTTGTCGACGACTGCACGCAAAAGCTGTTTGGATTTCGAATGGGATACTGCACACGCGAGTTCACAGGATCTGCAACCCATGCATGTTTCGATCCGTAAAAAAAGTTTTTTCCCCATGGCACACCTCACTCTTCCGGTTTGAAAGCCTGCGCATAGAGCATCGGTTTCAGCTTCAGCGCCGCCCGCTTACGGTCGATGTGTCTGAGCATTTTATGTGCCGCTTCCACTGGATCTATCTCGAAAGCCCATTTGCCTCCGGTCTCCAGTTCTATTTCGTCCGTGAGGTATTTCGTGAGATTGCTGCTGCCTATGATCGGCAATGGATGGTTGATCATCGTATACACTCCGGAAGCCACGAAATAGAATCCGATAGCTACAGCCTTTTCCGACATCCATTCAGGAGCAGCACCTGCAACCGGAAGGTCCGAAATGTCGGTACCGAGGCCTCCCTCATGTACAATATTGGTGAGGACTTGGAGAATGCGGCTGTTATCCACACATGAGCCGAGATGAAGCACAGGAGGAATCCCGACCGCCTGGCAAATTTCTTGTAAGCCTTTCCCTGCGTGTGCGAATGCCGCTTCAGGACGCAGGAGGCCGTGTTTTGCGCAGGATATGGCATTACAGCCGGTTGTCACTACCAGCGTATCGTTTTTGATGAGTTCAAGCACCATGCGGATATGGCC
The DNA here is from genome assembly GCA_964631915.1 of uncultured Spirochaetales bacterium. GTDB lineage: Bacteria > Spirochaetota > Spirochaetia > CAZWAS01 > CAZWAS01 > CAZWAS01. Next base: position 13,003 of record CAZWAS010000080.1, read on the forward strand.
GGATTCGTAATCCGTATTCGGATTGGAACAGCCTACCACTCCTGCCGCTCCCCGCAGTCTGCCGGAAATGATGGCATCGTTCAGCGGTCGGTAGGTCGCCCGGTATTTGCCTCCGAGGAACTGAAATACAGACTCCGAGGTGAAACCGGCGATGAGCCCTTCGGTTTCCCGCGGTATCCGTACCTCTTTGCCGTCTCGTTTCGCATAACTCTCGATCGCCTCTTCTATGATTTTTTTCGCCGTTTGAAGCGCATCGTGTTCGTGAAATTCTATGTGCTTAACGCCTGAAATTTTCGCTTTCGGGGATGTGGTGATCAGTTGCGTGTGGAAACAGGATACCACTTCCCTGAGACCCGGCATGAGACACTGAACATCCACGAGCATGAGGTCGACGGCTCCTGTAAGGATAGCGAGCTCTTGCTGAAGGAAGCTTCCAGCCACGGGAATTCCGTGTCGCATGAGTATTTCATTCGCAGTACAGCATATCCCTCCCACCATTATGCCTTTGGCGCCTTTCTTTTGTGCCTTGGCTATAAGTTCCTTGTCCTGCGACATGAGCGCGATCACATCCGATAGGGTAGGTTCATGTCCATGCATAAGGATGTTCACATGGTTTTGTTTAAGTATGCCGAGATTCGCAACAGAACGAAGTGGTTCTGGGCTGCCGAACAGGACGTCCTGGAGAATCGAGCTGATCATCGAGCCGCCCCAACCGTCGGCAAGGGCTGTTCTCATGCCTTGTTTGATGATATTCTTGTAGTCGGCATCCACTCCCATGGTGGTGCGGTGCATCGTCTCCACGATCTCTCTGTCAATGGCACGAGGTGTGATCCCGAGGTCATTCCAGATTTTTTGTCTGGGAACCGGTGCAGTTCGCGTCATGACGAAATTGCCTTTCTGTCTTCCGAATTCTTCCAAGACCTTTCCGGCTAGTTCCTGCGCTATTGCATTACAACTCATGTTCTCTGTTTGGATGCCGTATAATGCAGCCATTTTTCTTAACTTCTCCTCATCCTTCACCGCATAGCCGCTGTCCGGTGTTTCTGCAGCGAGGGTGAGTGTATTCGCAATATCCCTCCCGTGATCGGAATGCGCTGCGGTACCGCCGGCGATCATCCGTACGAGGTTCCTTGCAACGATCGTATCCGCATCGGCGCCGCATACCCCTTTTTGCGGACCGTTGCCGAAGGGGTCTATCCTGCAGGGTCCCATAGTGCATATCCTGCAGCATACCCCCAACAAGCCAAAACCGCATTGGGGTTGCATAGAATCCCAGCGGTCCCACACAGTTATAATCCGTTCTTGCGCCGCGATGTCATACAAGCGTCGTGAGGCTCCATCGGCATAGGTGAATCTGTCTGCCATGTACATCTCCACTTTTGCTTGGATACAGAATACGTTTAGTTAAAAAAGTCACGATAGGTGTTAGGCGTAGAGTATCTACCTCAATCTTAGCAGGGTTTTGTGAAAAAAACAAGAAAAATATAACCTTTATAATTTGTGAAATAAATAACGTACTTATTAATCGTTCTTTTTAGTACATATGCTTTTCGATGAAGTCGAGATATTTCTTTGCAATTGGATCATCCGGTTCTATTTCGAGGACGGTTCTGAAAAAGCCAGCTGCTTCGTTTTCCTTTTTTTGCTTCAGGGAAAGGATGCCGAGGTTCGAGATTATTTTCGTGTTTTCAGGTTCGGCCCTGAGCGCATGCTCCAGATATGTTCTTGCTTCTTTGAATTCGCCGAGCTCCATCAAGCAGATCGCTAATTCGTTTAACGTGTCGGTATGTTGAGGCTCTAATTCGAGAGCTTTCAGAAAAGCTTTCTTTCCCTCTCCGTATTGTTTGATTCTGCGATAGCCCCATCCGAGGAGAAACCATGCATTCCATACATCGGGGTATGTTTTTAGGAAGAATAATATCTTCTGTATTCCTTCTTCTTCTTTTCCCAGGCGTATGAAGTCATATGCTTCCTTGAACATGGTATCGAGCGTGGTCTGGGCATCGAGTTCGGACAGCACACGTTCGACTCCTTTTCGTTTCTTGTCGTCGTTTTCGAGTTGAACGTATGCTTTGAAATGTTCTTTGGCTTTATCGATATTCCCGAGCTTTGCGTAGAAAAATGCAGCGTGATAGTGGACTTCCGGTAGCGAAGGATCCACGGTAAGCGCTTTTTTGTATGTTTCGTATGCAAGGCGTTCGTATGTTTCGCTGAGTTCATTTTTTTCAACCTGTTTATACGCGTCGGAGCGCTGCTCGTATACAAGCGCCAGATTCAAGACGACCTTCCCGTTTTCCGGGATGAATCCGTCCAA
>CAZWAS010000080.1:15326-15548 GCA_964631915.1 uncultured Spirochaetales bacterium
GCCATAAAAATTTCCTCTGCTAGATCGAACTCTTTGTTTTTCGCCTTTTCTATTCCTGCCGCCGACAGCTCCTCGACAATATACGGTTTTACTTCGCGTATGAAACTCCGGAAATATTCGATATCCTTATGGTTCCGTTGGTATGCACAAATTTTCAACATTGCGGATATTATCATTTCCCAAGAAAGGTTTTGAAGGTTCCATTCTTCCTCTCCTTCGGGT
>CAZWAS010000080.1:15580-19960 GCA_964631915.1 uncultured Spirochaetales bacterium
TATCTGCGGATCAAGATGCAGCTTGCCGAAGGAAGCGTTCATAGTTTCGGGAATGGAAATGTATACGATACGACCGAGCGGATTCTGCTTCATGCGGGTTGCTCGGGTTGTATGCCGGCCTTGCGCAATTGAACGAGGTACTCGTTAAGCCGGATTTTGTATTCCATGGGCACAGCCTGTTCGTCGAATTGCACTGCCAGCGCTGCAAGGTCTTTTCTCCCTTCGACTGCTTCGAACCGGACGATCTTTCCTTTTATGTCCAGGGCAATCCGCGGTTCTTCGAGCTCTATGCGCAATACTGCGGGTTTATCTACGAGAAATTTGGCGACACCCATGACAATGACCTTTGCACCGGAAAAGGAAAGGTCGCGGAGAATGCATTTTCGGGGAACTTGTTGGATGTAAATGTACGAATCCTTTGCCGCCAATCCCATCTTCCGTATGCTGTCCTTTGTTATGAGTATTCGTTCGTCTTTCCGTTTTTTGGAATTTATGTTCGCTTCCAAGAGACTTCCGAGGATTTCGATGAGGTCATCCGGAGGACGCTGTGTGTAGGAAAGATTCAAGTATGAAAGCCCTGAATTTTCTTTCCCGTACGGCGCAGTTCCGTTTACCTTTGCAGCTACGAAAAATGTCAGAGGATCCGCCTTATCTGCCAGGTGAAAGCTGAACCGGAGCGATATGACATTATTGGCCTTTCTGATCTTTTCAAAAAGGCTGTCTTTCACATTGACAATGATTTTTGCTCCCAGGAGGGAACTCGAATAAATAATACAAGGCCATTGCTCGCCGATGCACTTGATGAAGGTCTGCTGGGAAATGAGCCCTGTCACTCTGATGACTTCTTTTGTGAATGTGACATCGACATTTTTATAGAGATCGTAATATTTGTTAATTTGCTGACTGGTAATAAGAGACATGACTATTGGATATTATTATGATATTTGGGATACATGTCAACGGCGGATGTAAGAAAAAGCCCCGCTTGTGCCGCTCGGAAAAAACCTCTTGAACCGTAGGTTCAAGTGGGCTTCTTTGCCCGGCAGTTCTGCAGTATCCGGAAAACCTCCGGAAGCATTCATGACCGGGAAACGGAATCCCATTTTTTTCGTTTGTCCCAAGAGATACATTCCTTACGAACACAGCAGGGTCATGTATTCTTCAGGCTTTTATCAATGACATCAATGAGCTTGAGCGCGATGCGCTCCGCTTCAACTTCTTCCGTCGAAGATTCTTCCAGGCGGTTTTGGGATTTAAATAATTCATCGACCAGAAGAATTCCCGCGAGAATCGCGATTTTCAGCGGCTCTTTATTGGAAACCGATTTTTGCACTGTCTCGGTTTTTTCTGAAAAATAATTCACTACCTGCTCGAGATATTCCGGCTTTTCATCGGTCTGAATTGTAAAGCTCGTACCGAGAATATCTATTCGGAACAGGTTCTTTTCCATGGCTAAAAAATATCAAGTTCTTTGGCGGTGGATCCTTTCGTATCCTTTTCCTGGGCTGCTTCCGGAGTATCCTTCTCTTTCTTTTCAGCGGGGATATCCTTTTTCGCTTCTGAAAGAGAAATTTTGTCTTTCGCAACCACATCCTCGAGCTCTTCGAGCTGATTCAATGCATGGATGATTCCCTGCTCGATTTGCACCTGATCCTGCTTGAACTCCTCGACGAGTATTTCGAGTTCATTTATCCGTTTCTGGTATGTTTCGAGTTTTTTCGTAAGCATCGCGTTTTCAGACCGTAGACCTTCGATGAGCTCTACGGCCTTCTGCACTTTCGATTCAAGCGTGCGTATCTGCTCCAATGTGATCATGAAGCGTGCACTCCCAAAGCTTCTTTTGCCTTATTCACCAACACTTTGAACGCAGCGGCATCTTCGATCGCGAGATTGGAGAGGACTTTCCTGTCCACTTCCACTCCTGCTTTCAATAGGCCATTGATGAACCGCGAATACGACATTCCTTCGGCTCGTGTGGCTGCAGAAAGGCGGGCGATCCACAGGGATCGGAATTCGCGTTTCTTCGCTTTTCGGTCGCGGTACGAATAAGTGAGGGCTTTTGCGAGAGCGTCCTTTGCAGTTCTGAAAAGTTTGCTCTTTTTCCCGTAGAATCCCTTGGTCTGTTTCAGGATCTTTTTTCTTCTGTCGTGTCTCCTGGTACCGTCAACTGCTCGTGGCATGTTCTATCTCCTTTGTCAACCGTATGGTAACAGCTTTTTGATGCGTGGTGTTTCTGCCGAACTCAGAATGCCAGCTTTTCGAAGTTTGCTCTTCCTTTTGCTGGCCTTTTTTGTGAGGATATGCCGTAACCCCTGTTTTTTGTATTTCACTTTTCCAGAGCCGGTGAACGTATACCGTTTTGCAGCGCTCTTATGTGTTTTCATTTTCGGCATGGCTTTCTCCTATTTCTTCAATTTAGGCCCTAACGTCATCGACATAAACCGCCCTTCCATCTTGGGCGGAGCATCCAAGACATATGAACCGTCTAACATTTCCAATACTTTATCGAGAACCTCTTTCCCCAATTCCGTATGCGCCAATTCCCTTCCCCGGAAGCGTATGGTCACTTTCACTTTATTGCCTTCGTCGAGAAAATCTTTCACATGCTTCGTCTTGAATTCGAGATCATGCTTTTCGATCTTCGGCTGCATCCGGATTTCTTTGATCTTGATCAGTTTCTGTTTCTTTTTCGATTCTCGCGTCTTTTTCTCGAGCTCGAATTTATATTTGCCATAATCGAGTATCTTGCATACAGGGGGCTTCGCCTGAGGAGCCACTTCAACAAGATCCATCTCTGCTTCCTTGGCTAGCTGCAATGCCTCAGCGATGGAATATATTCCCCGCTGTTCCCCCTGCTCATCGATTAATCGAATTTCCCGTACCCGGATCTCGTCGTTGATCCGTAATTCCTTTGTTGACAATATACCTCCTCGTCTTTGCTCAAAGCCTTCCTTTTTTGAGTGTACCAACTATATCACCCCTGAAGAAAAGAGTCAAAGGGGCAGTTTGCCCGCAAGGGGCAGTCGCCCACAAGGGGCAGTCGCCCACGGAATATATCAAATCACAGGAACGCATGTCTATCCCTCTCTACGCACGTCGTGAGTTGAAAAAATATGGGTTTCATGGTAGGTTCCTTGCATCATGGTATTTTTTCTTCTCATTTCAGCATTCCTGTTTTTCCTTGCGGTGATTTCATTGTTCAAGCCCACCGAACTGTTCAATTCTTCGTTGTGGAACTCTTTTCTCAAGGGCATGCTGACGTTCGCCCTCCTGATGATTATCTATGCTTTCCTTCGAAATAGTATCCCTGTGTCCTTTACTCCCGGGAGGCTTTTTCTGTTCGTGTTTTTCCATGACCATGCCTTTGTTGCGATCCTTTCGATCGGTGGTTTTTTTCTTTTAAATGGAAGAAATGTGGTGCGGGATGTTCGTTCATGGGAGTTTTTCCGCGTATTCGCATTTTTTTCCGGCGTATACAGCCTTTCTGGCATCGTCGATATCATCTTATATTTCGGAGAATTCGATGCATACAGGCTTTTCCTTATTCCGTGCATGCGGCTTATCCTCGTGAGCGCTTTATCGCTCGTATTCTACAAAGCGATCGACGAGACCGGTCTTCTGCGGATCGCCTACAGCGTCGGTTGCCTTGCTGTTCCTGTTGCAACCTCTCTCATCTCCTTCTTTTATATGTCAAACTATCTGGCTGTATCGATTGTGGTTTTCATTCTCCTTTTTGGGGGATCAGGTACGTGCATGTATTTCATGCAGAGGAAGAATCTGAGGTTTCTTTGACTGGTTTTCCGACACGATTCTCTTTCACAAGTTTTGCTAGATCCGGAATATCGTACAGTTGTGCAGGCGGTTTGAATCATGAAAAAAATCATAATAAAGGGCGCCCGTGAACATAATTTGAAAAATATCGATCTCGAACTGCCGCGAGATTCACTTATCGTCATTTCGGGGCTGAGCGGGTCCGGAAAATCTTCGCTCGCTTTCGATACTATATATGCCGAAGGCCAACGGAGGTATGTCGAATCCCTTTCTGCGTATGCGCGACAGTTCTTGGGAAGGATGAACAAACCGGATCTCGATTATATCGAGGGATTGTCTCCCGCCATCTCTATAGAACAGAAGACCACCCACAAGAACCCCCGCTCTACGGTCGGCACTGTGACCGAAATATATGACTATTATCGGCTGCTTTTCGCACGCATAGGGATCGCCCATTGTCCTTCCTGTGGTAAACCCATTCAGGAACAATCAGTCGATCAAATACTAGATACGATTTTGAATTATCCTGAAGGGACGAAGATACTCATACTGGCTCCCGTGATACGTGGGAAGAAAGGCGAACATCAGAAAGTTCTCGATGATGCGAAA
>CAZWAS010000081.1:0-5771 GCA_964631915.1 uncultured Spirochaetales bacterium
AGGCAGAGGATTGCGATTGCCAGGGCATTGCTCCGGGATGCTCCGGTGCTGCTCCTCGACGAGCCGACGAGCAATCTCGATCCCGTGACTGAAGAAGAAATCCTCGAAACGATACGAGATGTTTTTTTCGATAGAACAGTTATTATGATATCCCACAGGCGGATAGCCTTGGACTGGGGAACAGTCGGTTTCAATGTCGATAACGGGACGATAACTCGCTGCGAAAGAAGAAAAAAGGGGGATACTATCCGTGGACGATAAAAATCCGGAGATTGCAGTTGGTGCGGGTACCAGAAAAAACGAAAGAAAGGTCGCTCGGGGATTTCGGCCGTTTCTGATTATCATAGGCAGCCTGTCGCTGGGTATTGGAGTGATCGCCATCGTTGTTCCGATTCTGCCGTCTACGCCTTTTCTTTTTCTTACCTGTTTTCTCTATGCGAAGAGCTCCCGGCGTCTGTCGGATTGGCTTATGAGGAGGCAGTTCATCGCAAAGCCCATACGCCAATATAAGACCCGCGGCGGATTGACCCTTTCTTCCAAACTTTCTATTCTCGGAATCGCTGGAGCGCTCATGGGTATCAGCGCAATCATCATCAATAAACCGGTTATGTATATCGTATTCGGTTTCATTTTCGCGTTAAAAACCGTGGTATTTTTCACCATGATAAAAACGGTGGGAAAGTGATAGTGTGTATAACGGCGGGTATGAGTAAACATCAAAGGCAGCGCCATGAAATTAAAACAGTCCGTGTCATGATCGCGATGTATTGCCGGAATCATCATGGAAAGGCAGCCGGTTTATGCGAGGAATGCGATGCTCTCTTCGAGTATGCTGTGAAACGAATACAAAGCTGCACGTTCGGCGGTAATAAACCCGCATGCGGCAAGTGCAAGATCCATTGCTACAACAAAACAATGCGGAATCGAATCCGCGAAGTGATGCGCTATTCGGGGTCGCGCATGATGATTCGCCATCCGATTCTGGCGTTGAGGCATATGCTTCATGCATTGCAGTCTGGGGATACGGATGCACGAACGGGGTAGTTATGAATAACGCGTTCGGGACTTTCCCGGTTTTGGTTTTCATACCTTTTTTCCTGCTGTTTCTTTCTCCGTTGTATGGGGAAGGGCACAAGGTCAGGGTATGGGCGAGCGGAGGTTTCGACATGGTAAACGAAATCAACGGAGCCAATTCCCTCTTCCCGGCAGGAGGCGTGGCTTTGACGTATCCGGTTTCTGACCGCGACAAGCTTTTCTCTACAGAACTATCCGTGCTGACAGGGTATCAGTTCACCCCTTCCGACCCCTGGATTTCCGCTCTGCGCTTCGGGTTCGGTATCAGGGTTTTCTTCAACGCCTTCCAAATTATTCGACCTTATTTCACTCACGACATCGCAAGCCAGATCCTGTGGGTAAAAGGCTATGACGGAATAGCCAAAACTTATACCGTGCTTCTCGGTCTCGGAATCGATATCCCCGTATTCTACGAGAAACTAGGCAAAGAATCGTCGTCGTTGTTTATGGATGTAGGCTACTTGTTTTATGATATTTCTTTTTTCGCTATTCAACCGAAAGAGGTGAAATCTCTTGTGTTCAGCGTCGGCTACTCGTTTTTTTTCTAGAGTCTAGCCCGAAAAAAGTGTAGGAAACTCCTCAGAACGGCCCGAAGCGCACTGCGACAGCGATCGCGAGAAATGCAAGGCAAAGGATTACCATGAGGCCCTGAAGAGGGAGGGTCCAGCGCATCCACTTGGGATAGCTTACTACCGTGAGGCCGAGCGCGATCATGAGCAGGGCGTTGGACGGGTAAATCATGTTGGAAAACCCGTCCCCGAAATCGAAGGCGAGCACTGCAGTCTGTCTCGTTATGCCGACCAGATCCGCCAGAGGGGCGAGAATCGGCATCATGAGAAAGGCTTTGGCCGAAGCCGAGGCTATGAAGAATTCCAGAAACAGGGTGAGCGCGTAGATCAAAAGCGCTGCAACAAAAGGATTTGCCCCCTTTATCCGTTCTGACGCACTGTACAGAATGGTGTCCATGATGCCGCCACCCAGTATGATCTGTTTTACGCTTATGGCCATCACGATGAGCACAATGGCGGGAAGCATAGCGAGGACTCCCTTCAGGAAAAAAAGCCCTGTGCTCCGAAATCCTGCGCCCCCCATGAGCCCTCCGCCGAAGCATGCGGTGAAAAACATAAGCCCCATGATCGGAAACGCGTAATCCGACACTCCCTTGAATCTGGTCACCGTGAGCACAAAGACCACAGCCAGAAGAAACCAGGCTGTCACCCATGTGACTGCCCTGATCATGGCAGAATTTTTCCTCAGATCTTGCTCCGAATAAAGCGTATCCGCCTTGAGATGCGCCCTCAGGCCGCAGTCTTCTTTATACACGAGGGAGCGTTCGGGATTTTTTTCCACCTTTTTAGCGTGTGCCTTCACGAAGAGGAACACCGCTGCATACACGCATACGAAAAATATGATTCTGAGCCACGCTCCGGAAAAAAGGGGAAGGCCCGCTATGGTCTGGGCTACCCCGATGGTGAAGGGGTTGAATATGGAGGCGGCGAATCCGAAGGCAAGGGCGAGGAGGCTCATGCCCAAGCCGGTGAGGGAATCCCATCCCAAAAGAAGCGCTAAGGGCACTATAAACACTACTAAGGGCGCCATCTCTTCGTAGATCCCCAGCACAGAGGCGGTGAACATGAAAAAAAAGATCACCATGGCCATGAGAATGTATTTGTTCTTCCTGAACCTGTTCACCACCAGGGAGAGCATAACTTTGAGAATTCCCGTTTTATCCATAATCGTGAAGGATCCGCCTATGAGAATCATAAGGATGATCAGCGTTATGACGACGATATTCCCTGGTGCTGCGAACACCTCGAAAGGAGCGGTGAACCAGCGCCACACAGGATAATGAGGGCGCTCGGTGAAGCGGAACGAATCCGGGACGATCTGGTCTACACCTTCCGTTATGCGATGATCGTACGTGCCTGCAGGAACGACTTTGGTGAGTATGCCGGAGAGAATCATGAGGAAAAGGATGATACACAAGGTACTGATAAAAGCCTTTGCACTGATCTGTATGCTCGCGTCCTTTTTTTTCATGAACAAGCTCCTTGATGTGGGGTTGGGTGACCGAGAGAGAAACGGATGAGCCGATGGTAAAACGTCAGACACCGCATGAAGTTTTCCTTCGAAATCCGTTCATTTTTCCCGTGTATGAGGTCGATCTGTGCCGAATTGAGAATCACCGGCATGAACCGGTACACCGCTTCCGCCATATCGCCGTAGTGATGGGAATCCGTGCATGCGGTCACCAGGAACGGGACCGGTACCGCTTCCGGTGCGGTATGCTTCAGGGCAGCTACAATGGCATCGTAGCCGAATCCGTACGCAGGGCTTTCCGGCTGAGGGTCGTTGGCACTGTCCGGCCAGAGGAGGTCTACGGATATGCCGGGATGACGGGTTTTCCGCCGTATGCTCTCCAGGGTCGAAGCGACGGTCTCGCCGGGCAGGATGCGGACATTGATTGTGGCCTGCACCTTTTCAGGCAGAACGTTTTCCTTGTCGCTTCCTTTCAGCATGGTGGGGGCCATGGTGGTTCTGATGAGGGCATTCGTCGTCGGATTGCCTGCGAATAGCAGTTTCACAAGCAGTGCCGTAAGCCACGGATTTGTAAGCAGGAATCGTAACGGCAGGGAAGAATGCTTTCCCACAGCCCGCAGGAATTCCTTTACCGCATAGGTTATCCTTGTAGGGAAAGGCTTCTTGTTCAGCCGCACAAGAGCCCTTGCCAGTATATCCGCAACGGTGAGCCTGGGCGGCATGGAAGCATGGCCCTCCCTTCCTCTAGCTGTTATCCTTATATCCGCATGCCCTTTTTCCGCGACCCCGATGAGAGCGAGCGGATGTTTTACAAAAGAAAGCATACCCTCTGCGATGATCGAACCTTCGTCGAGGATATATGCGAAACGCAGGCCTTGTTTTCTCAGCCGTTCCGCCATGCGGGCGGCTCCGCGTTTCCCGTTGGTCTCCTCATCTCCGCCGAATGCCATATAGAGGCCTCGGAAAGGGGTAAATCCTTGTCCTATCAATTCCTCGACAGTCTCCATGATAGCTATGAGAGTGGATTTCACATCGAGAGTTCCTCTGCCCCAGATATGCTGTTCGTCCATATATCCGCTGAATGGCGGGTGTTCCCAGGGCGCTTCTTCCGAGTCGTCGGCTGGCACCACATCGTAGTGGGACAAGAGAAGCACCGGTTTGAGCGTCGACTCCTTTCCCTGCCAATACAGAAGAATACCTACTTCTTCGAAGGTTTCGCAGGAAAGAGCACTGAAGGTACGAGGATAGGTTTTTCTGAGAAATGCCTGGAACCGTTCAAAGTGGCTTCTTTCGCATAACGCAGGATCGTTGCTCGATACGGTTGGTATCCTCACCGCTTCGCATAGATGCTCCAAGCTTTGCATGTGTTGAGTATACTGTGTTTTTCAGCTCAGTGAAATAGACTTGATGAGGAATAACCAATATCGGGAACTTCCACATGGGTCTCCCTTCTGTGGCATGATCAAAGGGAGCTATCAGTATCGAAAGTTTTGTGCCTCTTTTTTATGGAAGAAATAGACAGGTGTTCGGATTCCCATTTCGGCCCGGATGTCGTACCTGCTTTTGAAAGGCATTTCGAAAGGAGTATGCCGTGTTGAAGGAACGCACAGGATATTGATTGCCGGATTATTTTTCTCTCAGATAGCCAGAAAAGGTCTCCTCGATTTCTTTGACGAGAGATCCTTTCAATTCGTGTCGCAGTTTCGCGAGGAGTTCGAATGTGGACATAACCTGCCGCTCGGAAGCAGGGAGGAGGAGTTGATAAGGTTCCACATCAAGCGCTTCGGCGATTTTGGTAAGGGTCTCCGCCCCGATCCACCGCCGCGAATGTTCCAGATCGTTCACATAACTCACAGAAATTCCTGCTTTCCCGGCGAGATCCATCTGGCTCATCCGCAGCGCTTCCCGCGCTTTTCGGATATTTGAGGATAAAAGGTGTTGAAGCTGTTTTGCGTTCATAACGTTTTATTGATTGTATCTTCGCGTAATATTTTTCTCTTGCCAACAAGCTTATAGCGTATTAATATTATTGCTTAAGGCGAAAGTACGGTATGTATACTTCATGAGCGAGGTGTCCATGGAGCACGCCAAACGAAAACGGATCCTTCTCGCGGATGATGAAACGATAGTTACCCTATCCTGCTCGCATGTTTTAAAAGAAAACGGTTACGAAACACTCGTTGTCCGAAGCGGAGAAGAAGCTGTCGAGAAAATTCTGACCGATTCCGCCATCGATCTCGTACTCATGGATATAGACTTCGACAGCGGGATGGACGGTTACGAAACAGCGAAAAAAATTCTTTCTCTCAGGAACCTTCCCATAATTTTTTTCACTAGTTGTTCGGAAAAGGAAACAGCGGTGAGGGTCCGAAGCATTACGCCGTACGGCTATGTGGTTAAAGGGTTCGGATACCATATATTGCTCTACACAATCGCCACTGCTTTCGATCTGTATGAAGCACAAAGAATTGCCGAGAAAAACCGGCTCATGCTGAAAGAGGTGCACCACAGAGTCAAAAACGACATGACCATGATGGCGAGCATGCTTTCCCTTCAATCCCGCACACTACCGGAAGGACCGGCTCAGGCTGCTGTCTCCGATGCGGCCAATCGCCTTAGGACCATGGGTTTGCTTTACGACAAGCTGTACCGGTCCG
>CAZWAS010000081.1:5801-19935 GCA_964631915.1 uncultured Spirochaetales bacterium
ACATATTTCACCGAGCTTCTCGACAGTCTTTCCTCAGCCTATGGGTCGGAACGCATCCGTATCCGTTCTGAAATCAAAGACATCATCTTGGATCGTAGCAGATACTTTTCCATGGGTATCATCCTCAACGAATTGGTGATGAACGCGTTGAAACATGCATTCCTGCTGAGGAACAATGGACTCATCGAGGTGAGTCTTTGTGGAGGAAGCGGAAACAGCGTCGAACTCTCGGTGCGGGATAACGGCATAGGTCTTCCGGAAACACTGAGCATCGAAAACTCTCCGGGCTTCGGTCTGCAATTTGTGAGGCTTCTCGCGGAACAGCATGGCGCAACCATCGAAGTTCGGAGAGAAGGGGGTACTGAGGTTTCTGTCCTTTTTCCTTCCGGCACTGGAAACCGATAATGTGCATCGGTTTCTGAACAGGACAGGGAATTGAGCGGAAGAAAGGAGTATGGCAACGGACCGGCGACAAGCCTGAGCACATGCTGCCACGATTGAATGCTGGGTTAAAAAAGCCTCCCCACGGGGAGGCTCGCGATACCACTATTTCGCCATAAACTTCGGCAGGAAAGTCACTATATCCGGGAAGAGCATCATCAAGGCTGTGGAAGCGATCAGTGCGAACCAGAACGGTATGGTCCCCTTGAAAACCGTCTCCAGCTTTATCTTGGTTATCCCAGATGTAACAACGCTGACTACTCCTACCGGCGGCGTCAGGAACCCGATCAGGATCATGAGGATCGTGATGATTCCGTACCATATTCCGTTGTAACCTGCTCTTATTATGAGGGGGTAGAAAAGGCTGGTGAAAATGATCAGGCATGCCATGGCGTCCATGACGAACCCCGAGACAAAATATGCGGCGAATATCGTAAGGAGCAGCAGAGCCGGAGGCATGTTCGCCATATGGACCGACAGAAAGGCCGGGATCCGGGAAACGGATATAAAGTTTCCGAAGATCACGCCACCGATCATGATGATCATGAGCATGCCGCCCACTTTCACCGTGTCGTAGAACGCCTTGCCGAACGATTTCCAGTCCAGCCGCCTTCTTATGAGGGAGAAAACCAGCGCCAGAAAGGCGCCTATTGCCCCTCCTTCGGTCGGGGTGAAGATGCCCAGGTAAATCCCTCCCATGGTGAGGATGAAGATCGCAGGAATGGGCCATATAGGTTTCAGGGATGCGAAGCGTTCTTTGAGCGGAACCTTCTTCGAACCGGGGGCGAGTTCCGGCTTGATCCGAACCATGAGGTAGGCTGTGATCGACATCAGAATAGCCGTGATGATTCCAGGAACTATGCCGGCGATCAGCAGCTGACCGATCGACTCCTCGGTGAGAACGCCGTAAATGATCAGAACCGAACTGGGTGGAATGAGGATACCCAGCGTGCTTCCGGAGGCTACGCTGCCGGCTGCCAGGCTGTCCGCGTAGTTCATCCGCTTCATTTCGGGAACCGCAATAACAGCGATAGTTGCTGTTGTCGCAATAACCGATCCGGAGACTGCGGCGAACGCCGCGCAAGTGACGACTGCCGCTATGGCGAGTCCTCCGCGGATATGCCCGAACCATGCGTTGAAAGCGTTGAACAAGTCCTTCCCCATGCCAGCACAGCCTATGAACATCCCCATGAGGGTGAACATTGGTATGACGCTCAGGTTGTAGCTGTGCGCGTTGTTGAATAGGTCCGTTCCGAGTTTCGCCAGTGCAGCGGTTGGCCCTATGATAATGCCGTACCCTACGACTCCCACGGCCAGCATGGAGAACCCTATGGGAACTTTGAGCATTATGAGAATGAGCAGTACTATTACTCCAAGCAATCCGATCAACTCAGGACTCATCGTTTTTTTCTCCTTTGAGCTCTTTGACAGATACCCCCAGATCCCATACTAAGGCGATCACGAGGACCAACATCCCCACAGAAGCCAAGTATATCCACGGATATATCGGCCATCTGAGGACGCTCGTGGTGGTATTGGCGATCCTCATCCGCTCGGCGTATCTAAAGATCTGATAGAGAGCTATGACGAACATACTTATGCTGAGGAGCGAGCTGAACAGATCGAGTATGCCCTGAACCCTGGTGGGGAATTTGTTGTAGAGCAGCGTTATCCCGAGGTTTTCTCCCCTGAACTGAGATATGGCGAAAGAGAAAAAAACGGAAAGCGCGAAGAGTATCTTCGTCAGTTCGAACGTGCCAGGTATGGGGGAGTTGAAGATGTACCGTCCGGCTACGTCGCATACGGTAAGGGCGAGTAGAATGAAGACAGCCGCCATACCGACCCGCGCGGACAACTCGCAGCACGTTTCGATAATTTTCTTGAACAATCGCATAATGACCACCTTGAAGGCTTTCACTTTCCCGCCCCTCTGCCTCCCCCTCGAGGATGCAGAGAAGCGGTTCCTTATATATGTGACAATTCCCGCGAAATCGTGATTCCGCGGGAATTGATGTAAGGGAATTTTCGACGAACGCCTATCCCTTATTTGGCTCCAGCGTATTTCTTAGCGGAAGCAACGGCCAAGTCGTAAAGCTGCTGACCCGGCTTTCCGGCTGCTTCCATCTTTGCGATCCATCCCTTGATAAGGGGATCAACCGCAGCGTGAAAGGTCGCCATATCCGCTTGGGAGAATTTGAAGATATTTTTGCCCTTTTTCCGCGCTTCATCCATGCCATGGTTGACTTCGACATCATACTGGCGTCCGATTCTTTCGGGGAAGGTATCTATGATGTCCATGATGATCTTCTGGTCCGCGGGGGAAACCTTATTCCAGAGTTCCTTGTTGGCAAAGAAAATGAGAGGAGTAGTGTACATATTCATTTCGATGATATGGTTGGTCACTTCCATCAGCCTGAAGGAGATGAGGGCACTGGGAGCCATGACGGTTCCATCGACAATGCCGCGATCCATGGCGTCGTACAAATCGCTTACAGGGAGGCTGACCTCGACTCCGCCGATGGCTTTGATGACATCGTTGTAAATGGGACCTGGCGACCTGAGTTTCTTGCCTTTCATAGCTGCCAAATTCGGGGCCGGTGTTTTCATGAGGAAGTGTCCGAGGTCCGTGCCGCCGAACCATAGAAGCTGCGTATCGGTGTATTCATACTGCCGCAGCATGGGAGTCATATCCTTGGCTGTCAAATTGGCCTGAAGCGCCGAGGTGAACATAAACGGATATTCGAGAATCTGCGACATCGGGAACCTGCCTGGTGTGTAAGCGGGCAGGACGAATCCCATCCCTGCTACGCCGCTGACGACTGCATCATACGTATCCCCGGGAGCTGCAAGGGCGTTGCCTGGATGGACAATGATCTCTACCCTTCCTTCGGTCTTTTCTTTGACTTCCTTGGCAAGGGGTTCAAGCTGATTGACATGAATGGGATGCATGGGGGACATGAAGTGATTTAAATGAAAAACAACCTTCTCCCCTTTCGGAGCTTCAGCTTTGGGAGCTTCGGCTTTCGGAGCTTCAGCTGCCTTTTTCTCGGAAGGTTTACACCCTGCGAAGAGAATACCCACCAACAAGAGTGCGACGGTTAATAATAAAAATCTCCTTTTCTTTCCAACACCTGACATAGATGCCTCCTTAATCAATATTGTATTTTATTGAGCAAAAACATACTCACTGAATCGGTTCGGTGAGTATGTTCTACAGTAGCATCAGTTTCGGCGGTTTGTCAAATTTTTTATCAAAAGATCGGAGATTCCCCACCGTTCTACAAGCGTTCGGAGGCGTGGACGGGGTAATGCCCCGATTTCAAGCCGCCGAATACACAGCATTGACGTGTTGTGTATTCGCCTTTATTATATTATATACAGATGAACATATGTAGATGAATAGATCATTAATTTTCTAGAGAGGAGAGTACATATATGAAAGGAAATGAAAAACTCATTGCAACGTTGAATTCGCTTTTAGCGGACGAGCTCACCGCCATAAATCAGTATATGGTACATTCAGAGATGTGCGCCAACTGGGGGTATGAGAAACTTCACAAACACTTCGAAAAGCGTGCGATCGATGAAATGAAACACGCGGAAAAGCTCATCGGACGGATACTCTTCCTCGAAGGTGTGCCTGTGGTGAGCAGTCTCAAGGGTATTTTCATAGGATCGGACGTGCCAAAACAACTCGCCAATGATCATCAGGCCGAATCCGGAGCCATCACAGCGTATAATGAGGCCATAAAACTCGCAGGGGATGTGAACGATTATGCAACGAGGGAGGTGCTCGAAAGCATTCTCGCGGATGAAGACAAACACATCGACGATATCGAAGCGCTGCAGGACCAGATTTCCCACATGACGCTTCAAATTTTCCTGACTACCCAGGTCGGTTGATCGTTTCCCTTTCCGTTAATCCTCGATCATTTTATTGCGATGGTGCATGAGAGCTCTCCTCATCACAAGGAAGGGCTGTCGTGTACTGTAAGGAAAAAACCATACCAACACACATATGAACAGCATTGCTATTATCGTCCCTGTGTATAACCGCCCGAAACGGGTAGCGGACATTGTCCAGAAAAGCCTTGCCCACACATATGAAAACAAACAGATCATCGTTGTGGTAGACGGGGAAACGAATCAAAGCATCGAAGATGCGCTCGAATCTTACAAAGAGGCCATACATATCCGTTACAACAACGAACGGCTCGGTAAAGCCGAATCTCTCAACAGAGCAGTTGCAGGTCTCGAGGCAGACATCATCCTGTTCCTGGACAACGATATCCTTTTACCCGATGATGTCGATTTCCTTTCTAAAGCGGTATCTGCTTTCGATCGCTGCGACATACTGGAATTCCCCAAAGAGGCTATTGTCGGTTCGTTGATATCCAGAATGATGCGCTATGAGTTCATGAGCTATGCGATAATGGAAGCGATTTTCGCAAACATTGCCGGACGCTGCCCGGCAATGAACGGAGCCGCCTTCGCAGTGCGTCGCGAACTTTTCGAAAAGTTAGGCGGATTTCGAAAGGTTGTGAACGAGGATCTGGATTTCGCAGCCCGCGCCTTTCGTGTCCATGCCCGCGTTTCGTACAAACCGGAGCTGAAAGTTTTTAACGAGGTTCCGGACACGTTTCGGGATTGGTTCCGCCAACGCAAGCGGTGGGCTCTGGGAAACATACTGTGGCTAAAGGATAATTTTCGCCTGCTGGTGAGGAGTTTTCTCAAAACACCGGCTTTTTTCCTCACCCTCTTGCTCATGCTGCTGCCGGTGTTTATCATCATAGCGGTATTCATCCTTCTGAAACAGGTTCACCTCACCATGATTCTTCCCTTTATCTTCATGCTGACGGATCGTTTCAACATACTTGCCGGGGTCTTCCTGTGGATATCCCACTACCATGTCATATTCACCGAAGGCTTGATCCCTTCCCTTATCGGTTTTGCCGGATCAGGACTTGTCTACTTCGTGTTTTCCCGTTATTTACGGTTCAAATTCAATCCCTTGGAATACGCACTATATTATATCCTCTATGCTCCCCTCTGGGTGACGGCGAATCTTGTCATGTGGGTATTAGTCATATGCAAGATTGACGTCCGTTTCGATTGGAAACTGTAAGTAGGGTTTGCTTTTCTCTTATAACGCCGGAATCGCCGTCCGATGCCGCGGAGGCGGTGGAACCCTTTGAGCAGGCAGAATCTCAAAAAGGGGGCCGAAGATTTTAATCGCTGATTCCTTATAACCTCCTGAACATCTGCGTTGCTGATCGCAGTTTTTATCTTACCGATGAGCGACATCTTGTGTTTTGCCTCCCCCTCTACGATATAATTGGTAGAGGTGATTCAGGGAAACAAGCGACCGACGAATTGCCGTTTTTCGGAACTTGTTTCGATTATCACAGGGAAAAAACAAAGAAAGAAGCCATGTCTGATGAAGGGTTATCGACTGCTATGGTCGCATGGCATTGCAAAAAGGGGAATCGACAAGGAGAAGTGGATTGTATGAAAAAAATTCACTGGATCATCGTATCTCTTATTCTTTGCTCCTGGAGCGGGTATACCGAAGAAGCTTTGGAGACTGTTATCCAAAACGGGCATTCGGGGAATATTGTGTGCGTTGTTTTCAACTCGGACGGAACGTATGCGGCTTCCGGGTCGATTGATAATACTATTAAACTTTGGCATATCAAGACCGGAACCTTGCTTCGAACCTTTGCAGGGCATACGGGCAGCGTGAAGAGCCTTGTGTTCAGCCCCGATACTAGGTATCTCGCATCCGCTTCTGACGATGCAACCGTCAAAGTGTGGGACACGCAACGCGGTACGGTGCTTCGGACGCTGAAAGGTCATGGGGCCGGAGTTTTGTCGATTGCCTGCAGTCCTGATGGGAAATACCTGGCTTCGGGTTCGGGGGATAATTCGATAAAACTATGGGATTTCAAAACCGGATCCCTCGTAAGAACCATCAAAGGCCATGCTGCAGGCACGTTCGGTATTAATTCCCTATCGT
This sequence comes from uncultured Spirochaetales bacterium, assembly GCA_964631915.1. Classification (GTDB taxonomy): domain Bacteria; phylum Spirochaetota; class Spirochaetia; order CAZWAS01; family CAZWAS01; genus CAZWAS01. Next base: position 12,259 of record CAZWAS010000081.1, read on the forward strand.
TCCATCCCAACGGAATGTATCTACTCTCGGGCGGGGATGATGATACGATTCGATTGTGGGACATTCGGAATGGTGCACAGATACGGGTATTCAAAGGACACAGAGGGAGCATTACTTCTGTTCAATTCAGTCCCGATGGGCTCTATCTGGCATCCGGTGCGGTTAACGATTACTTGATACGACTCTGGAATGTGGAAACCGGAGCCATGGTGCGTACCTTTGATGGCCATAGTTGGACTTCGTCGATAAATTCTGTCAAATTTAGTCCTGATGGCCGGTTTCTGATTTCCGGTTCGAGCGATAAAACCGTAAAGCTGTGGGATATCGGAAGCGGTACTCTCGTAAGAAGTATTGAAGGATTTCCGCAGGTCGTCACTTCCGTTGCCGTAACTCCGGACGGGAAATATGCCGTTATGGGATCGGATAGTTCCCTGCGGATGTTGGACATGCAGAAGGGGACTGTTTTCCCGCTTTTAAAACGAGGGAATGCCGAAGAAACCAACGCATCATTTTTTTCTCCTGACAATAGGTATATAACGAGTAAACAGTGCGGGTTGCCCGGGAGCGAAACTCTGAAGGCGGTCTGGGACATACAAAGCGGCATGGTAGTGAGGGCATACCAAAGCAGCAAGCAAGGAGTTTGGAGCGCCGATGGAAGGTATTGCATTACCGAAAAAGACAAAAAACTGGTGCTCTGGGACGATCGACGAAATGCAGAGATATGTTCACTCGATACTCCCGGCGCTTTTCTCAGGTCCGCTGCGTTTAGTGCCGATGGAAAACTCTTGGCCATAGGAAAGCATGGGAATACGATTGCCCTCTGGAATACGGAAAACGGTGCATTTATAGGCATGCTCAAGGGGCACACCGATGAAATAATACGAACCGTATTCAGTTTCGATCGCAAATTCCTCGCATCCCTATCGTCGGATGCAACCATACGAGTATGGGATGTTCAAAACAGTACGCTCAAACGAACCGTAAAAGGTGTAACAGAAAATATAAGCTCGTTAGCGTTGGATCCGGATGGCTTGATAGTGGCTACCGGTTCTTTCGATAACAAGGTCATAAAACTGTGGGACACTCAGACCGGGGCGGTATCCCGGACGCTTGCAGGCCATACCGACAGCGTGGTGACATTGGCATTCAGCGCTGATGGAAAAAATCTCGCATCCGGGTCGTGGGATAATACGGTGAAAATATGGGATCCTAAAAAAGCTGTGTTGGTAAAAACCTATAGCGGTCATACCGATAACATAGAATCCGTGGTATTCAGCACCGATGGGAAATATCTGGCTTCAGGGTCATGGGACAGGACGATCCGCATTTGGGATACAGCCACCGGCGCGTGGGTTGCCTTAGTGAGTTTTACTGATGGTAATTGGTTTGCCTACGATCAGCAGGGTAATTTTGACTGTTCCGAAGGAGGAAAAAATCTCATCCGTTTTGTTCAAGGCTTTACAGTGTATGAGCCGGATCAGTTCTGGAATCGATTCTTCACACCTGGCCTTTTGGCACGGTTCGTCGGAAGACAATTACCGGATTCCACCCAGCGGATAGCGCAACTGCAACTCAATGTTCCCTCGGTACGAATCATCGAGAAGGATTTCGATACAACGCAGGAAACAGCGACGATTACGGTATCCGCCACTGCTGGTCGGAACGGAATCGGGAAAATACTCATATATCACAATGGCCGTGCTGTGGATGAAAATACGCGAGGACTTACGGTACAACGGATAGGAGAGAGCAGAAGCTTCACCGTTCAGCTTGTAGAAGGGAAAAATGAGATTGTCGGTGCGGCATACGATAAGGATATCCAGTGCGAAGGCCGCAGCGAAAAAATCACCATTACCTATACTCCTCCGAAAATCGAAAAGCCGGATATGTACATCGTAGCGGTCGGCGTGTCCAATTATAAAGATAAAAACATACAGCTCCGTTCCCCGGTGTCCGATGCCCGGGCAGTGGTGCAGGCTTTTTCGGATGTCGCCAGAACCTTATACGGAGCTGTGTATACGGTTTTGCTCAGCGACAGCGATGCTACTGCTGTGCGCATTCAACAGGAACTGAATCAGATAGTGCCGCGGGTAAGTGCCAAGGATACGATTATTCTCTTTTTTGCCGGCCACGGAATAACGGAAAACAACCGCTATTACTATCTGAGCTATGAAACGGATATCACTGTCATTCCAGATACTTCTCTTTCCGTCGAGCAGATAAATGATTTCTTGATGAAGGTTCCCGCTCAAAAGGTAGCCCTGCTTTTAGATACCTGCCAAAGTGGATCCGCGGTGAAAAGCATAGGTATAGCGGCTATGAGCCGCGGATTGGAAGAGCGAAAGGTGATAGCGACTCTGGCAAAGAATCGAGGTATTGTGGTATTTTCTGCAGCAGCAGCCGATCAACGGGCCTATGAAATCAAGGAGTTGGGCCATGGCATTTTTACCTATGCAATGCTCCAGGCTCTGAAGGATAAGCAAAAAATTAGCGAGAACGGGGTCATTGTGATTACTAGATTGCTCGCAGCGGTCAATTCCATTACCCGTGAACTGGCAACCCGTTATTTATCCACCGAACAGAATCCGACCATGTATTTTTTCGGCGACGATTTTGCTATAGGAAAATAAAATACCGCTGATACGCCGGATAAGGTTCAGAGGCTTCGAAACGGAATCGTAGCATTTCTTTGTTAACCCCTCCCTTCCACAGTGGGAGTCCTTTATCCGCTGCCGCGGAATGGAGGAAGGCTCCCCCCCTCACTGCATACACTTTTGATACTCAAATTTGACATTTGGCTTGACACATGAGGAATTGGTTGTACAATGAATGCATTCAGTGAACGTATTCTATAAAAAGAATACATAAAAGAATATGTAAGCCGTACGGTTACATATAAATCGAAAGGGGGAAAATCGTGAATGACATGAGAAAACGATTGAGTGAGATCCTCGGAAAGGAAAACGTCTCCGAGGATCAAAAAACCCTGGAATCTTTCGCCGGAGACAGGAGCTTCGCTCAACCGATAAAACCGGTGATGGTTGCCAAGGTGATGAATGTCGGCCAGGTGGAAGCCTTAGTAAAATGGGCGAATGAAACAAAAACGCCCCTGGTTCCCATGAGCTCGAACGGCCCTCACTATCGCGGCGACACGGTGCCTTCGGTGCCGGAAGCCGTTATTGTCGATTTACGGGGGATGAAAAAAATTCACAGCATAAACCGGCAGCATCGAATGGCGGTCGTGGAACCAGGGGTTACATACGGAGAACTCCAGGCTGCACTGGCAAAAGAAGGGATGACGCTCTCGACCACCGTGGCGCCCAGAGCGACCAAGTCGGTTCTGACAAGCGTCCTCGAAGTCGAACCCAGGCTCAACTCCCTGCACCAATGGAACTTCATCGATCCCCTCCGTTGCATGGAGGTCGTTTGGGGAGACGGAGTACGGATGTATACCGGCGAGGCGGGCGGAGCTCCTGCGGAGCTTGAAAAACAGTGGAAAACAGAGAAGTGGCAGGTGAGCGGAACCGGACCGATGATGCTCGACTTCTACCGCCTCCTCACAGCAGCTCAGGGAAGCATGGGAATTGTCACCTGGGCATCGTTGAAATGCGAGCTTCTGCCACAGATTCACAAGATGTATTTCGCTGTGCAGAACAGGCTTGAGAAACTCATCGATTTCGTCTATAGGGTTATCAGGCTCCGATTCAGCGATGAACTGCTGATCATGAACAAAAGTTACCTGGCTTATCTCATCGGAGAGTCGGCGGAACACATAAAGGAGCTCCAGGACACGCTGCCTCAATGGGCGGTCCTCATCGGTATTGCAGGGCGCGAGCTTCTCCCCGAGGAACGGGTAAAGGCCCACGAACTGAGCATCGACGAAATTGCTCAGCAGTACGGCCAGAAGATCGTACCAGCGCTGCCAGGTGCCAAGGGCGATGTGGTTCTGAGCAAACTGATCAACCCTTCCAAGCCGGTATACTGGAAAGAGACGTATAAAGGCTCCTTCCAAGATATTTTCTTTGCCACCACCCTCGATAGGACGCCGAAATTCATAGACGCCATGTATTCCCTCGCCGTTGAAGAAGGATACCCGGCGAATGACATCGGCATCTATATCCAACCGCAGAATTGCGGAACCTCGTATCACGTGGAATTCACCATTCCGTATTGCGGAGAATGCGGGACGGAGACGAATCGGGCGAAAAAACTGTTCACCAGGGCGAGCGAGCTATTCGCTGGAATGGGAGCATATTATTATCGTCCTTACGGAATCTGGTCGAGGATGCAGCTCAACAAAGATGCTCAGTCCTATATAACCCTACAGAAGGTAAAGGGGATCTTCGATCCGAACAACATAATGAACCCCGGTAAACTCAGTATCTGATGCCAACTAAGGAGGCGTGAATAATGTCGTTAGAAGAATATAAACCGATGATGGAACGGTGCAGCAATTGCCTTGCCTGCAAATGGAGTCCGTTCGACAAAGTGAAGAGCCAGAGGTTTGGAGAGAATTGTCCGAGCATTACCTATAACAATTTCAACACCTATGCGGCCCGCGGACGATTTCAGCTCGCCCTCGGTCTTATCAACAAAGAATATCCGATGACCGACACGATCGTCGATGTCATCCATACCTGTACGTCCTGCGGTTCCTGCGATATAACCTGCAAGATCTGCCGATACAATTTGGAACCCCTCGATCACAACATAGAGTTAAAGGCGGAAGCAGTGCGGCAGGGGAAAATTCTTCCCGCCCAGAAGAAAATCATGGAAACCCTTGCCAAAGAAAAAACCATGCTTCCCGGCAAAACGAAAGCGGACCGCAGCAAGTGGTTGAAGGGCACCAAAGTGAAAGATGTTTTCAAGGAGCGTGCACAGGTGCTCTTTTTCCCCGGCTGCAAGTTCAGCTACGACGAGGAATTGGGTAAATCGGCCCTTTCCGCCCTCACTATCCTCCTAAAAACGGGAGTGGATGTCGGAGTGATGGGAAACGCAGACGTGTGCTGTGCGGGCAGAGCATACCAGATGGGATTCAAGGATGATTTCGCCAAAAATGCAGAAGCCAATATCAAGGCATTCGAGAAAGCGGGCATCAAAACGATCGTCACCCCATGTTCAGACTGCTATCATACCTTCAAACGGCAGTATGCCAAACTCGGGATGAAGATTGAGGTTCTCCATACCGTCGAATATTTCGACCGCCTCATCCAGGAAGGCAAACTCGTGTTCACCAAGAAAGTTCCCATGACTGTCACCTATCATGATCCCTGCCATCTGGGAAGGCTCGGTGAACCATACGTGCCGTGGGAAGGAAAGGAGAAAAAAATCTTCAACCAGATCCATACATGGGAACCCAAACGGCCGAGATACAACGGAGCGTATGGAATTTACGAACCACCGCGCAATATCCTAAAGAGTATTCCTGGACTCACCCTTGTGGAGATGGAACGGATCAGGGAATACACCTGGTGCTGCGGCGCAGGAGGAGGGTGCAGCGAGACGTACCCCGAATTTTCCAGTTGGACGGCGGGTGAAAGAATCACCGAGGCTAATGCCACCGGTGCCGACGCCCTGATAACTGCTTGCCCGTGGTGCGAGAGCAATTTCAAAGGCGCTGTCGACGAGAACGGGAACACGATTACGGTTCTCGATATCGTTGAACTCATCGAAAAGGCGCTGTAGGTTAAGGAGGAAAAACAGATGGCGTTAGCGAAAGAGATATATGAAGCGTTTGAATCGGTCGTGGGAAAGAGAAACATCTCCCAGGACATCGGCATCCTTGAAACCTATCGGTGCGCTGCGGCCCAATCTTCGGCCCATTACGGACCCTATGACCACCGAACACCCATGCCCCAGGCGGTGCTCTTGCCCGGTTCGACCGAGGAAGTACAAAACATCATCAAGCTCTGTAACAAGTACAAGATAGAGTTCAAGGCAGCCACTACCTTCTGGGCGGCTATGGGATACATCGGCTCGGATAATGCCATTCAGGTGGATATGCGGCGGATGCGAAAGATCGAGATCGACGAAAAAAACATGATAGCCGTCATCGAGCCGTATGCAATCGGTGCAGTTGTTCAGGCCGAGGCGATGAAAAAAGGACTCACGCTCAACATCCCGGGAGTGGGGTGCTCCAGTGCACCTGTGGCCAGCACCGCCGGCTGGGTAGGATTCGGTCCTACCTCGATTTTTATGGGGTGCGCCAGCGAGAATATGCTTGCAGCCGAATGGGTTCTTCCCAACGGCGATGTGCTTCGTACCGGTTCGCTGGGAGCCGGCTCCGGCTGGTTCTGCGGCGAAGGCCCTGGCCCAAGCACCAGAGCGATTCTGCGCGGCTTTCAGGGTTCCACAGGAACGATGGGAATCTGTACCAAGCTCGCCATACGGCTTCATCCCTGGGCAGGTCCTACCCATTTGCCGTCCGAAGGAACTATCCCTGCGTACCGAGCGGTTCTCCCCGACAACATCAAGGGATACACCCTCTGCTTCCCCTCGTGGGACGCTTATGCAAAAGCGGTCAGCATCTTCCACGAAAACGACATCCTGTTCCTTGGCCATCGGCAGTACAACATGTTCGGCCGGAACCTGAAGGCGGCGATGATCAAAATTTTGAACAACCCGGACGGCCAGCTCGCCGATCTTCCGGAATTGCTCGCAGACCCTGAATTGCAGAAGGAAAACGAGAAGATGAAGATCGATATTCAGGTCATCATCACCGGATTCACCAAGGCGGATATGGAGTACAAGGAGAAGGCGATAGATAAAATTCTCGAACTGAGCGGCGGATGGAAGAGTCAGTTCATGGAGGACAAGGATATCGCCAATTGGAATCTCCTCTATCTCCTCAGGCTGGGCCATAAGAACCTCAATTACGTTATGTGCGGTTCCTATGAAGGGAACTTCGGGCTCTCTTCGAACCTCTGGGTCAGTACATCCCTCATGGAAGAGGCGGCTGCTTTGAAGCGGAAGTGGGAACTCGAAACCCCGTACATCGCTGCGACCGGCGGAGATTCGGACATGGGAAGCATCTGCATTATCGGTGGAGGCGGACCGACCGGTTGGGAGTTCTTCACCAACTTCGACGCACACGACAAAGAGTCGATCAAGGGTACCTGCGCATTTTTCGACGAGACCCAACGGTGGATGAACGAGAAAGGGCTTGGTGTGGACATGGGGAAATGGAACGAAACAGCCAGGAAGCCGGACGGGTACAACTATACCCAGGAAGAGCATAACGCGATCTTCTCCAAACTGCCCCAACCCTGGGTTACCGCATACCAGTACAAGATTCGGGAAACCTTCAATCCGAACAATCTGACAACCAGCTACTATAGGACATGCGATCCTAAAGTATTGGAAAAGACGAAATGAATGATTGATAAACGGACTGCCCCTGGTTACGGATTCGATCCGAACCGGGGGCAGGCTGTATCTCTGTCGGCCTTCCGCGCTAGAGGCGCGCGTTCGCTCGTTTCAAGTCCAGTCCGCATCTGCTTATCAAAACAAAAAACCATCCTTATCAGGATGGCTTCTCTCTTGCGGCGAACTGGACTTGATTTCCGCTCGTCAGCATCCTGCTGACTCGCTCCAATCCGCCTCGCTCACTGGCGGCCGACATCCTGTCGGCCTTCCGCGCTAGAGGCGCGCGTTCGCTCGTTTCAAGTCCAGTCCGCA
>CAZWAS010000082.1:0-348 GCA_964631915.1 uncultured Spirochaetales bacterium
TGATCCGTTATGTCGAACCGTATACGTTGTTCCTGAGTAAATTTGAGCTTGAACTCGTCCACCGCCTTCTTGAAACCTATGAACCTATCGCTTATAAGCATGGGCAGATCCGGCCGTTCGGATTCGAGGAACGCGATATTTCTATGGCCAAGCTTGATCAAATGAAGGGCCCCTTCATAGGCCCCTTGAAAGTCGTCCACGCATACGGAGTAGAATTTATCCTGAAAATTGTTGTTCATGATGATGACCACGGGAATATCCTGATTTTCGAGCCTGTTGAACAACGCCTCGTTTCCGTAATGGAGAGGAAAGACCGCACCCGCTTCCGCGAGCCAGATTTTCTTGAAA
>CAZWAS010000082.1:371-621 GCA_964631915.1 uncultured Spirochaetales bacterium
TCAATCGAGTTATGGGTATGAGTATCGTGTTGTATCCTTCTTTTTTAAAAAAATCTTCGATTTCGGATATGATGGGTCTGATGAATTTCCAGATGAACGCCCATTCATAATCGACATTGAGAAGGATGGCGATATTGGTGAATTTTTTTTCTTCCCGGGCGATGCCGGGAAGGTCCCGCGAGTAGCCCAGCTCTTCTACCGCAGTCAGCACTTTTTTTATCGTTTCCTCCGATATCCTACCTTTCCCGGA
>CAZWAS010000082.1:651-3479 GCA_964631915.1 uncultured Spirochaetales bacterium
ACGCCTGCACGTTCTGCGACTTCCCGAAGCCGTACTTTCATATACTCCTGCTAAACAGTGATAAACAATATAAAATATTTTATCATCAAATGATGAATTGTCAAGAATAATGATAAGTTTAGAGGGAAGAATTATTACTTTTTTACGATTTAAATGCCTAAAATTGTAATAATATATGATTCAAGAAGGATTCTATTAAATAATAGTGATCTGAGGTAAAATTATTCATCATTTTTTCTTGACATATCACCATCGTATGGTAAAATAATAATGTTTTCCGGCGGAAACGGAGAATAGAACCAAGAAAACAGGGAAAGGGCTGACATGGAAAGACACGGTTCTGTCATAAAAGTAAAACCTGAAAAATATGCTGAATACAAACAGTATCACGCACACATATGGCCTGAAATCGCGGATATGATACGAGCATGCAACATACGGAATTACTCGATATATCACAAGGACGGGTATCTTTTTTCGTATTTCGAATATGTCGGTAAGGATTTTGAAGCCGATATGGCGAAGATGGCTGCCGATCCCAAGACTCAGGAATGGTGGGCGATCATGAAGCCGATGCAGGACCCTCTACCCACGCGCGCGGAAGGCGAATGGTGGGCAGAAATGGAAGAAGCCTTTCATCTTGATTGAACTGGAGATTTTCATGGAAAGAACGAAAAACTGTCTGCTGAAACTCGAGCGCATGAACAAAACCTTGAGACACAAGGAAGCCGATAGGGTACCGGTGAGCGACTTCTTTTGGGGTTCATTCCTTGAGCGGTGGAGAAGGGAACTGGGCCTCCCCAAGGACGCGAGCATTTACAAATACTACGATCTCGATTGGATCGCGACCATCCCGAATATGGATCCGCACATAAAACAGTTCGAAATTATAAAAGAAAACGACGAAGAAGTCGTGGTCAGAACAGGATATGAGGCTGTTATACGCAAGAAATTCGCGGATCCGATGCCTGCTTTCCTCAAATTTGAAACCGATACCGTCGAGAAAATGTTGGAGTTTCGATTCGACGACCCGTGGGACGAAAGAAGATTCTTCAAGGAAGGGGATAATCAGCTCGGAGGGGTAGGGGACGGTTTTTCGAGGAATCTGCCTCCTTGGGTCGAAACAGTGAAATCCCTGTACCCTGATTTTCCGGTATATGGAAGTATCTGCGAGGGGCATGAGCAGCTGTGGCGCATCATCGGATCGGAAAACGTCATGATGTGGATGGGCTTGTATCCCGAAGAACTCGGCACATTCATCGAGCGGATAAACGCTTTTCTTCTGGAACTGCTCAAAGCGCAGATAAAGGCGGCAGGAGGCATGCTGGACGGCATGGTCATCTGGGGAGATGTGGCGTATGTGAACGATATGCTGTTTTCGCCCGACTACTGGAGGAAATATTTCAAACCGGGGGTGAAGGCGATGATCGACTACTGCCACGAATCCGGCATTCCGGTCATCTACCATGGATGTGGAAACGCGAAACGGATTTTCCCGGATTTCATAGAGATGAAACTGGATGCGTACAACCCGCTCGAAGCGAAAGCCGGGCTCGATGTGATCGAGCTCAGAAAGGAATACGGTCATTCCATGGGATTCTGCGGAAACATGGACGCGTTGGCATGGGCGAACGATCCCATGGATAGTCTGAAAGAGGTGATTCTGAGGAAACTCAACGCAGCGAAAGGCGGCGGCTATATTTTCCAATCGGATCACTCGGTGCCGAGCAACGTTTCTGCGGAACGCTACGAGTACGCCGTGAAGCTGGTGCGCCGATACGGAACCTATCCGCTCGAGCTCGGGGCTTACGATATGCCAGAATTGGGGTGACTGATAGATTTTCCAGCGGAATCCATAATTATTGATGTTGCGGAGAAATGCGGAAGGGGTTAGCATTGTATGCTAAAAGCACTGTATACAAAAAGCATTTATGACAAAAAATCATATGTTATTCCTAAGGAAGAAGCAGCACCGCATGGTTGCGCTTCTGAAATGCTCAGATTCGTCGCGGGGAGAAACAGGTGAGTGACAGTACCATCGGGCTTGCCCTTGAAATGAGGCAGGTAGTCAAGCGGTTTCCAGGTACCATTGCAGTGGATGGCGTGGATTTCGAGGTATACGCTGGAGAGGTTCATGCCTTGGTTGGAGAGAACGGAGCCGGGAAATCGACATTGATGAAAATGCTCGCAGGTTCCTTCAACGATTATGAAGGGGATATTTTTATCAACGGCAAGAAAGTGCTTCTTCATTCGCCCTCGATAGCGAAGAAGAACGGCATCGGCATGATTTATCAGGAATTGAGCCTTGCAAAACCGATCAGCATAGCGGAGAACATACTGGTTGGCAGGCTGCCGAGGAAAGGTGCCTTCCTCGACAAGAAATCGATGATAGCCGAAGCGAAGGCCGCTCTAGAACGGGTTGGCCTCGAGCTCGATCCGATGCTTCCTATTGAAGACATCAGCCAACACGAGGCGCAACTCGTCGAAATAGCCAAAGTGCTCGGGAACAACCCTTGCATACTCGTCATGGACGAGCCCACTTCTGCATTGTCGCGGGAAGAAGTGGAGCGGCTTTTCAGCATCATCGACAATCTGAAAAAACAAGGCCTTGCGATCGTATACATTTCCCACCATCTTCCCGAGGTGTTCAAAGTGGCAGACAGAGTCACTGTCATGCGCGATGGCAAACGGGTAGCTACCAAACAGATAGGAGAGGTGAGCAGGGAAGAAGTCGTACAGATGATGGTCGGCCGTTCCGTGAAGGAATTCTACCAGCAGGTCAACCGAACTCCCGGCGCGGAACGCCTGCGAGTCGAGGGGCTTTCCAG
>CAZWAS010000082.1:3557-12329 GCA_964631915.1 uncultured Spirochaetales bacterium
GCTCGCCCGCGTTCTCGTAGGGCTCGACGGCAAGGATGCGGGAAAAATATTTCTGGAAGGGAAACCGATCAACCTACGGAGCATGGCACATGCCATGGATATGGGCATAGCCTATCTGACCGAGGACCGAAAGTCGGAAGGGTTGGCGCTTCGCCTGACCACGGGAGAAAATGTGCTTGCAAGCCTCATTTCGCGGCACTCGCGTGGAGGCTTGTACAACAAGCGGCTCGGAACGCCTGTGTTGGAAGAGCTCATTTCTGAGCTTTCGATCTATCCACCCGATCCTGAGAGAACTGTCGGCAACTTATCGGGCGGCAATCAGCAGAAGACGCTCCTCGCAAAATGGATCGCGAGCAAGCCGAAAGTGCTCATTTTAGACGAGCCCACGCGGGGAGTGGATATCGGAGCGAAAATGACGATCCACAAATCGATAGAGAAGCTCGCGGACAGCGGACATACGATCATTCTTATATCATCGGACCTGCCGGAGCTTGTCGGACTTGCGGATCGCGTGCTCATAATGCGGCAGGGACGTATCATCAGGGAAATGCGGAAAGAAGAATGCACCGAGGAATCGGTGCTGCTCGCGGCGAACGGAGAAGGGGGTAAGTGATGAGCGATACAGAAAGAGTCAAAGCCGCACTATCCGACACCCGTAACCTTTCTTCGGGAAAATTCAACCGGGCGGTGAACACTATCGGCATCTACGGGATAGCCGTTCTGTTCGTGTTGATCGGCATCATCCTACAGTCTACCGGTGTGATCAACAATTTTCTTACGGCGAAAAACATGCTCAACATCGTGGATGCCGTCTCATTGCTCGGCATCGTGGCGGTGGGTATGGCTTTTGTGACCTATTCGGGCCATTATGCCGACCTTTCGGCTCCCACAACCATGGCTATCACCGGCATCATCGCGGTCGAAATGCTCAAATTCGGATTCTGGCCCGCCATGGCGATCGCCTTTGCTGCAGGTCTTTTCATCGGATTTATAAACGCCTTTGTGATCGGAAAACTCAAAGCAAATCCTATCATCTGGACCCTCGCAGTGAGTTACGTGACCATGGGCGTCATCCGTTTGGTATGGGTGAACCGTCAGATATATCCGGACATGAAGACGAGTTCGGAACACGCGGTTCAGCTCTTCGACGCTATTTACCGGTTCCGGTTTTTTGATACCATAGCGCTTCCGATGGTCATGCTTATCGTGCTGGTGATCATAGGCCAGTTCATTCTCTCAAAAACCAAATTCGGCGTACAACTGAAGCTGACGGGTTCGGCACGGAAAGCGGCGAAATTCTCGGGTGTGAACGTCGAGCGGGTGGTAGGCATTTCCTTCATACTCGCCGCCTTGACCGCTACGCTAGGCGGATTGACCGTGACCTCGCTTTCCAGGGTCGGCGCTTGGTATAACGGCGCAGGCTATGATTTTAAAGCCGTCACCGCCATTGTGATAGGCGGCATGACCCTTGCGGGGGGAAGAGGCAATATAATCGGAGTGTTGGGCGGAGTACTCGTCATCGGGCTCATGAACAATATCATGACGCTTTTGGGAATCGGAACCTTTTCGCAGGATATGATCCGCGGTGTAATTTTCATAATCGTAGTTGGAATCAATGCGAAATCCTTGAGAAGTCTGGGGCGTGACGATGCGTAAAATAACCAAAAATCTGCTGTTTTCCTGGGGCGATAAGTATAGAATATTTGTATTATTCATTCTCGTATTCGCCTTCATGTCGATCTTTGCTCCTAAGTTCTTCAATTTTTTCAACCTCACCACGATCATGAAAACCGTGGGGATGAATGTCTGTGTCGGTATAGGATTCACCATAGTCATGCTTTGCGGCCAGCTCGATCTTTCCATCGGAACCGTCATCACGTTCGCCGGAGTTCTGGGGCTCGGCTTAAAGCAGTATCTTGGCTACGGCGGAAGCGTGCCGGTCGCCATAATCGCAGGGGCGCTCATTGGCCTCGTGAACGGCCTGCTCGTCGCAAAGGCGAAGATCAATTCTTTCATAGTCACCCTCGGCATGATGACCATACTGCAGGGCGCGATTTACCAATTCACCGGAGGCAATTCGATCAGCCTGAGCACACCCGATGCGTTTGCAGTGGCAGACTGGCTTTCGATGCGGCTTATGCCCCTCATCACCCCTAGAGTACTCATCTCGCTTGTCCTCATCGTGGGATTTGAGATTTTCCTCAGGAGGACACGAAAAGGTCGCAACTTCTATATGGTCGGCGGAAACAAAAACACCGCATGGCTTGCAGGCATTAACACCGACGCATACTTGATCGCTGCATTCGTGCTTTCGGGTCTGACTGCAGCCATCGGCGGAGTGCTATTCGCTATGGAAGGGGCGGCCGCCACCTTGAAGCTCGGCGATACGTCGCTCATGTATATCGTGTCCGCAACTATAATCGGCGGCACTGCGATGTCGGGCGGAAAAGGCGGCGTGCTCAGGACTGCAATCGCCATACTGACCTTGGAAATACTTTATACGGGCATTATTCTCTTCGGCCTCGGCAACGAAGTGAAGATATTCATCGCAGGGCTTATACTCGCGTTGGTCGTTCTCTACGAGGCGTATGCTGTGTACAAACACGACAAAGTAGTGGGGCAGAGGCCGGAGCTGATGAAAGAATTGGTTCAAGGACGGCTTCCGAGAGCCCAGTAGGCGAATTCCGCGTTTCGTTGAAATGCGGTTCGAATATATCAGAGAGTAAATAAGGAGTGAAGTATGAAGAAGTTGATTTCTCTGCTTTCGGTGCTTGTATGTGCTCTTTGTCTCGTCGGTTTTGCGTTTGCAGGAGGGGCGCAGGAAGGCAAGGCAGGGGCGACCACGGCGAAGAACAATCTGGAAGAGTCGCTCAAGATAGACATCTCAGGGCTCAAGTCTGCGGATAATCAGCCCCTGATCGTCCTTTCCACCGAAGTAAAAAAGATTCCCGCTCGACCGGCGAATCCCGATGCGCTGCCTGAGGAAGATCCGCTCCACTGGTACGATATCGAGTATGCCGGATGGAACGCGAAAAAGGTCAATATTCCCAAGTCTCCCGCAAACGGAGCCATCGGAAAGAAGGTCGTATTCATCGTTCACGGCGATCACCCCTGGACAACGGCATGCACTCTGGGGGCAAGAAAAGTAGCCGATGCGTATAAGATGGAACTGAAGGCTCTTTCTCCGAACTGGGACCTCGCTGTTCAGAACCAGATGATCGATCAGGCCATCAATGAAAAACCGGACATGATTCTGCTCATCCCGCTCGATGCAAAGACGGCACCGCAGCAGGCACGGCGAATCAACCAGGCAGGCGTACCTCTCATCCTGTTCAACACGCTTCCTTCTGCTGAGGCTATGAACTACGCCATCGCATGGACAGGGCCGGACGATTTCGGCCAATTCAGGATGCTTTCGCGCGCATGGGCCGACAAACTCGGGAAGAAGGGCGGAGTCGCTTATGTGCAGCATGCTCCCGGCGGATCCCCGTACTTCGCACGGTGCTGGGGTCCAATATCCGAACTGTCAGGCTACGCTCCTGATATAAAAACCCTCGATAAACAGGCTCCCGGTTTCGAGGCGGACAAGACGATGCAGCTCGTTTCCGACTGGCTCACCAGATTCGGCAACAAGCTCACCGGTATCTGCGCTGCAGACGATTCCGCACAGGCTCTGGGTATCTTCGAAGCGCTTAAGAAAGCAGGCCGCGAGGATATAGTCGTCATAGCTGCTGGAAACAGCAAACAGGGCATGGACCTCGTGAAAGAGGGTAAACTCTACGCCATCACCTATCAGACGGCGGAAGGCGACGGAGCGCTCGCAGTGAAGACGGCGGCCGACTGGTTCAATGGAAAGGAAATCGAACCCGTACGCTACCTGCCCAAGAAACTCATCACCAAAGAAAACGTGGATCAGTTCTATCCACCACAGTGGTAAAAACTGCGCTCAAGGCTCAAAACGAAGCCGCCTGAAAAGGCGGCTTTTTTTTGTACTTGGAACAAACGTATTGGCTTCAGGCGCTAGGTAATCCTGACCGGTAGTTCAGTCTTCGTAGATTTTCTCTTTCAAAGTCCTGTCTTCGTCCACTGTCTCTTTTTCGCAGAATCGAGGATAGTGTCGCATACCTTTTGAGTTTTCAAACCCTCAGAGAAGTCTGGGACCCGCTTTCCCCCATCGCAAAGATCCGTAATAAAATCTGCAGCGGCGTGCACAAAGGTGTGCTCATAGCCTATGCCCATACCGGGGACCCACCAGTGATCCATATACGGCTGATTTGAATCCCAGACCGAAATTGTCTTCCAGCCCCGCGTTTTACTGTCATCTTTGTGGTTGTAAAAGAGCAGTTCGTTTGAAGGTTCCGAATTGAAGGCTATCGATCCGAACTCTCCATTAATCTCGAATGTGTTCGCGTTCTTTCGTCCCCGAGCATATCTCGTCGCCTCGAAAGTACCAATCGAACCGTTAGTGAAACGCACCATGCATTGTGCTGCATCGTCGATTTCAACCTTTTCAATCCTTGATTCATCGGCCTGGGTTTTGCGCTCTGTAATGAACGTTTCCGTCATTGCGGACAGTTCAGAAATCGGACCATTCAGCCACATTGCAATGTCGATAGCGTGTGCAAGCAGGTCGCCCGTTACTCCACTACCGGCTTGTTTTGAATCGAGACGCCAGAAGGTAGGACCACCGAGCGGCGCATCTCTGCTTATTGTCCAGTCCTGAAGGTAGGTAGCCCGATAATGAAATATGCGACCGAGCATGCCATTTTCTATCATCTGTTTCGCGAGCGTCACTGCAGGGAAACGCCTCTGATTGAACCAGACCATTGTTTTTTTCCCACTCTTTTCCGCTGCCTCAACCATCTGCGCTCCCTCTTCTACATTCAATGCAAGGGGTTTCTCGGTAGAAGTCATTTTACCTGCTGCAAGAGACGCAATTGCGATTTCACGATGAAGTGAGTTGGGCACGCAGATATCAATGAGATCTATGTCCTTCCTGTCCAAGAGTCTACGCCAATCAGTCTCAGTCTCTTGCCAGTTCCATTTGTCAGCGAAGTCTTTCACAATTCGTCCCTCATCTCTTGAATCGCAGACAACTTTCATGCATACCCTGTAGTCAAGGTCGAAGAAGCTATTAACTTTTGAGAAAGCGTTTGAATGCATCTTGCCCATAAAGCCACAACCGATTAACGCAATATTCAGTTTTTTCTGCATAGCCATATTTCTCCTCTGATAGTATTGAAATAAAACGCTCCTTTTTTAAAGGAGCGGTATGTAAAACCTTCCACCAAATCTATTGGCGGTTTTAATAAATAATCTCCGCAGTTTTGCGTTGAGGAGAGCAACAAACTATTGTTGTCTTTCATCAAACGCAAAGCTGCATCATCTCCAATCGAAGACTTCCAAACACACACGTTGTGGTTTTTGCCGTCTCGATTATCAGGATGTGATAACGTTTACTCTAGATACTTGTCCACATTCGTTATATCGACCATCTCACCCGGGACGAGCGTTTCCTTGGCAAAGTCGCTGCTTCCGGCAAAGATTTTAGCCATCATTTCTGTTCCTTGTTGCCCCATCAGGTAGGGTTGCTGGCGCGCGGTGGCGGTAACCTCTCCTGCCTTGATCGCTCGATAGACCGACTGGTCACCGTCGAACCCTACGATGATCAGTTTGCCGAGCAGACCGAGGTTTTTCGCCGCCTGCTTCGCGGCGAGCGCACCTGGATCCCAGCATGAGAAGATCGCCGATATGTTTTTATTCGCCTGTAACTCGTCAGTGGCGAATTGCATCGCCTTATCGGTATCCCAATCAGTTGGCCTGACGATGACCTTCATGCCAGCGGCTTCGCATGTATCCTTTACGCCTTTCAGCCTCTTGTCCCCGTTCGGGTGGCCAATTTGGCCTCCCAATAATAGCAGATCGCCTTTTGCATGTGTTTTTTCCACGATGTAGCGACCAGCGCCTTGCGCCGCAGCAAGGTTGTCCGTACCGAAGAATCCGTAAACAGCTGGATGATTAACCGGGGCATCGATGACGATGATAGGTATCCCTTTCTTTTGGGCCATGTCGAAAGTGTTCCCCAGGGCTCGTGCATCGATCGGCGACATAACGATTCCATCGACACCCTTTATGATCGCATTATCAAGCCCTTGCACCTGGAGTTCAGGCTTAGTCTCCGCAGGGGAGACGTTTAAAAACTCAAACCCCAGCTCTTTACATTTGTCCTCAACACCCTTGCCCAGCGCAATAAAGAACGGAAGGGTTTGCGCAAAGCCAGTGTATGCGATAACTTTCTTTTTTTTCCCTCCAGCCTTAGAACTTTCCGTTCCACCTGCTGCGAATGCGAATGAACCGAGAAAGAGGCTGCACACCATGATTGCAAGAATAATTTTACCGATCTTTTTCATTTCACTTTTCTCCTTTTCAAAAAGCTTTATCGCCCAGCATTGCTGGACATTTTGACCCCGATCAATCCAATCGCTTACGAAGGGTGTCCGTCATGACAGCGAGGATTATTACGATGCCAATCGTGATTCGTTGCCAATATGATCCTAACCCGATGTGTATGAGACCCGTCTCAAGACTTTTGATGATGAGGACACCAATAACCGTTCTCCATACGCCGCCTGTTCCGCCGAAAAGGCTTGTCCCGCCTATGATAACAGCCGCGATCGCCTGCAATTCCCACCCGTCTCCCGTGTTCGGAGTAGCCAGATCGAACTTAGCCGTGTATATTACGCCCGCAAGCCCCGCAAGAAATCCTCCGATAGCGTAATAGATGACTTGGTTTCTTTTCACCTTAACACCGGACAAACGCGAAACCTGTATACTGCCTCCAATCGCGTACGCATTAAAACCAAGACGGGTTTTCGACAAAATAAAATAGATGAAGAAAACGCAGACGGCAAGAATGATACCTGGCCATTTAAGCCCGGTACCTAACATCGTGAAGGCTTTCGGGAATATCGACATATCCTTGCCTGCACCTACGATAAGGGATGCACCCTTTGCGATCATCATCATGCCCATGGTGGCAATGAACGCAGGCACCCCTGTCGCGACGATGACCAATCCATTTACCAGACCGCATAGTGTACCTACGGCGGCGCCAACCAATATTGCGAGAATTATTGGCAACTTATTCATCAAAACCGTTCCCACGAGTACAGTTGAAATTGCCATAATGGAACCCACAGATAAGTCCAATCCGCCCGAAATGAGGACAATAGTGGTACCGCATGCGACAATTCCGAGTATTGCCGAATGTTGAAGTATGGCGGAGTATGTTTGAATATTGCGATAGGACGGTGTCCAGATTGAAAATACTAGAAGAATTGTTACCAACGCCAAAAGTTGAGGAACAGCCATTTTTTTCAACATTGAAGTATTTTCTTTTAATCGTTGTACCATCGAAACAATCTCCTGTTGTTCGTTGTATTGACATTCAATTTCCATCAAACCATTGCATAATTTCTCTATTTTTTTTCTCCAATTGCAACACGTAGAATATCTTCTTCAGTGGCCTCACCACGGGCAAATTCCCTATAGATGGCGCCTCTATGGAGCACAATCACTCTGTTGCCTAACATCAACGCTTCCTGGTAATCGGATGTAAAAACAACGATGCCCATGTTTTCCTGGAGCAATTCCTCGAGTATTTTATAAACATCGTTCCTTCCTTTTATGTCGATGCCCCTTGTTGGTTCGTCAATAAGGAGTACTTTGCACGAAACACCGAGCCACTTCGCGAATACAACCTTTTGTTGATTTCCACCCGACAGTTGGCCGGCGAGTACGTTTCTATCCCTTGCTTTGATACTCAATCTCGCGATAAGTGCATCTATCTCAGCCCCTATGTCCCTATATTTTATGAGACCGAAACGGCTTAGGCGATTTATATTCGGGAGCGCATAATTGCTTTGGATTGTATGCGAGAGAATGAGGCCTTCGGTTTTGCGGTTCTCGGTAATATATGCAATGCCATTTTGAATACTTTCAGAAGGACTCGCATTAGAAACAAGTCTCCCTTCGATAGCGATAGTACCGGCGTCTGGACGATCAATTCCCGCGATTACTCTGGCCAATTCTGTTTTGCCTGCTCCCATGAGTCCTGTTATCGCTAATAATTCTCCCTTACGCACGGTGAATGAGATATCCTTGAGAAGAGGTTTCTTTACTATGTTTGATACAGTTAACACCGCGTTATCTTTAGGGATACTGATAGTGGGGTATTGCTCCCCGATTTTTCCCCCCGTCATTTTCTCTATGATTTCGTCAAGGGATATTTCCGCGATGGAATATGTCCCCACTTTTTTGCCATCGCGAAGAACCGTAACCCTGTCCCCGAGTTGATGCACTTCAGCATAACGGTGGGAAATGTAGATGAACCCGATGTTATGCTCTTTTTTCAGCATATGGATAATGTCGAACAACTCCTGGCGGGCTTTGTCCTCCAGCACATCGGTCGGTTCGTCGAGTACAAGCACCGAAATATCTGCAACCAGGGCTTTTGCAATCTCGACCATTTTTTGTTGCGTTACACTCAACGTGTCAACGCGATCGAAAGGATTTAAATCGATATGGAATCGGTTTAGATATTCTTGTGCACACGAATACAATCTTTTTGTGTCAATAATGCCGAGCGCTCGAATGCGCATCGGCTCCAAACCGAGGAACATGTTACGAGCTACATCTAACTTCTCGACGAGATTCAGCTCTTGGTAGATGAAGCGAAGGTTGCGATTCAGAGCGTCGAGAGGAGATGAAATG
>CAZWAS010000082.1:12340-17794 GCA_964631915.1 uncultured Spirochaetales bacterium
CCCTTTAATGATGATTTCCCCTTCGTCGCACGTGTAGGCACCTCCCAGAACCTTGATGAGGGTGCTTTTCCCTGCTCCGTTCTCCCCAAGGAGCATATGCACTTCTCCGGCGTACAGTTCAAAATCCACATGATCAAGTGCGAGAACACCGGGAAACCGTTTCACTATTCCCTTCATCTGCACTAGACATTCGTTATTCGACGGCGCCCTGCCCGTTGCATGAAGAAGGGTTTCGTTGTCTAAAAATTTATTATTAATCATTTGCTCATCAATTAAATTTTTGCTCACATATACAATAACAGAGTGTATAATCCATGTCAATCAAAAAACAAGATTATTCGCGCATATGGTAGGCAGACATCACAGCTGAGAACGAATTTGTGGTTTTTAACACATAAAATTTTGATCTTTTTCGTAATATATTTCTGATAGCTTTCTTTAAATTCATGTATCGACACTTTTTATTTTTATAAGTTGTGTAAAAACGGTTTTGTGTTGACAGCATCGAATTCGTGTGTTATGGTACAGATATGGGCAATTATTCATCATATGAGCATATGTGCAAAACTACAATCCCAGTGAATAACCGCATTGCCAGTTCTCCGAAAAATGCCTATTCGCTACCTAAATTGTCTCTCTTGTTTGTTTCGAAGGAGTGGCGCAGATTCGCTGGTGGATGAGCTAAGTGAACGATATAGAAATTTGATGCAGCGATGGATAAAACAATTCAGAAAGGAGGTGGTTCGGAAATCTTTTAGAAGGAATATCCATGCATGAAAAGAAAGAGCAAGAACCTCTAAAATCCCGTTGAGGAGCGACAAGGTTTCTTGCAGTTTTGCGGAACAAGAATTATCGCCTGTTAAAGCAAGGTTCCGCAAAAGTGCACACTAGTATACAAGAGGTGAAAAAATGAAAAAGTACATTATCGTGAGTATAATCGTCTTTTTCTCGGTAGCTTTATCCGGATTCGCCCAGACGAGGGGCGAGGCATATTGGACAAAGGGATTGTCTGTAGTTAGCGGAGGGCCTACTACCCAATATCCGGCAAGAAAAGGGCCGTACCGGATAGCGGTTGTCAATGGTTTTGCAGGTAATATGTGGAGACTGCAGACGCTACAAACCGTTAAAGCCTATGCGGTGAAACCGGAAGTGAAACCGGAAATAAAGGAATTGAGGGTCGTAAGTGTCGGCAATGACGTTGCGGACCAGATTGCCGCAATCGATAACTTTATCGCCGCCGGCTACGATGCCATCCTCTTTATAGCGATTAACCCTACGGCGTTCGATGCAGTAATAAAGCGTGCTGCAAAAGCGGGAACGATCCTTGTTCCGTTTGACAACGTCCTTGATACAACTGCGGTGGTACAGGTATTTCAAGATAATGTCGGACTTGGAAGATATTGGGCAGAGTGTTTAATGAAGTACCTGCCGAAGAAAGAAGGAAGAATTCTGGAAGTAAGGGGCGTACTCGGGTATTCGGCCGACCGTGATCGACATGACGGCGCAATGTCGGTCTTTAAGCAGTATCCAAAGATAAAGGTCGTAGAAGTCGTCGGTCAATGGGACACGGGAACGACACAGAAAGTCGTAGCGGATGCAATTGCGACGTATGGCACGTTTGATGGTTTTCTATGTCAATATGGCACTGTTGGCGTTATCAATGCGATGATGGACGCAAAGCACCCTATTGTACCAGTTGCAGGAGATCAGGAGAATGCGGTTCTCACCCTTTTGGCAAAACATAAAATACCAGGGGGTACGGCCGGAATATCTCCCAGCATATCCGCCGTCGCGCTGAAAGCGGCCATTGCGCTTTTGAAAGGGTATAAAGTTCCCACAAACTGCATTGCTGCGACTCCTAAACCATATGATAATGCGGATCTGAAAGCGGGAGTCAATTATTTCCCGAATCTTCCGCCTAATTTCACGTGTACCGTCAGTTTCCCCGATGCAGATATTATTTTTACTCCCGAGGAGATAATGAAACAGACAGCAGAGAATCAATAGCCCCCATTCCAGTATCGTATATGCAGTTAGTATCCCCATGCATCTTCATGAGACGATGCATGGGGTATGGATTTGGCTGAACGGTCTTTGCCGGAAAGGTCAAAAAGGAGCTGGGTGTGGGTAATGATAATGTGATTCTGGAGATAAAAAGAGTCAGCAAACATTTCGGAGGCGTTGAGGCATTAAAGGATGTTGATCTTGTATGTAAGTCGCATTCGATTCACGCGATTGTCGGAGAAAACGGTGCGGGAAAAAGCACTCTCATGAAGATTATTGCGGGAGTTATACAACCGAACGCTGGCGGTTTATTTTATAATGGAAAACATGTACGCTTTTTTTCTCCAATCGATGCTATTAATGCGTCCATTATAAGTGTTTTTCAGGAATTATCGATTATTCCTGATTTGACAGTTGCTGAAAATATTTGCATTGTCTCAGATCGATCCGCGAGAAAACGCTTTATAAGCGCACGACAACAATGCAGGCAAGCAGAGGAGATATTCGCGCGAATAAATTGCGAGGATATAGATCCGCGCGAACTATGTTCAAACTTGACATTATCCCGCCTACAGCTTGTGGAGATAGCAAAAGCACTGAATATGAAACCCCGCATTCTCGTATTGGATGAAGCAACATCTGCGTTGACGGCAACGGATGCGGAAAAAGTTTTTATGTTGCTGAAAAGCCTTCGCGAAGAAGGGGTTTCAATTCTTTATATTACACACCACCTGAGGGAAGTTGAACAAATAGCAGATATGTGTTCCGTTTTCAGGAACGGCGAACGAGTCGATACTTTCGAAAAAGGAACAAAAAGTCAGGCTGAGATCGTCAAAATGATGATAGGTCGCCCACTTGCAAAGATATTTCCAGAAAAACCGCACATAAGCGTCTCTCATGGTGAACCGGTTCTGGAAGTAAAGAACCTCAATTGGTATGGAACGTTAAAGAGCATTTCTTTCACAATCGCTGAAGGAGAAATAGTCGGCATCGGAGGAATTGGAGGACAAGGGCAGGGCGATTTGCTCTATGCACTTTTTGGAGTGTTGAAGAATGTAAAAGGGGAGGTTAGGTTGATGGGCCAAAGAATGTCATTAAAAAGCCCATCGTCAATTTTGAAAGACAAAAAAAGTATAGCAATGATTCCCGAAGACAGGAAGAGTGAAGGATTATTTCTCTCTATGTCCATTTTGAAAAATATGACCATAGCTGCGTTGGACCAAATATCGAAGGGAGCGTTTATTGAAAGACAAAAAGAATTTTCTATTGTAGATAAAATGGTGAATACCCTGCATATCAAAATCGGATCGGTGAATGATAGTGTGGAAAGTATATCAGGGGGAAATCAACAAAAAGTTGTCTTGGGCAAATGGCTTATGATGGATGCAAAGTGTATCTTGTTAATGGATCCCACTAGAGGTATCGATGTCGGAACCAAACAGGAAATCTATATGCTGCTTCGAAATTTAGTCGAAAACGGAACATCAATTCTCATATATTCGACCGATTATGATGAACTCGTTGGTCTTTGTGATCGTGTCCTGATTATGTATAAAGGGGAAATAGTAAAAACACTTGTTGGCGATGAGATAACCGACAATAACATCCTTATGGCATCTTTAAACCTAAAGCCAGAGATTGACAGAAATAGAGGAGTCGCCGAATAGTCATGAAACATAAAACGAACAACACGCGGTTATCCTATTTTCATTTTTTTGTGAAAAAGAAATACCGTCTTATTCTCGCGTCTTGTATACTTGTGGTCCTATTCGGAATTTTTTTGATTGTATATCCTGGAAGATTATCATCATATATGTTCACTGCATGGGCAAACCAAGGAGCGGGACTCGCCTTTGCATCCGTCGGCCAAACTATTGTCATTCTGACTTCTGGTATAGACATGTCAATCGGCAGCATTCTCGCTCTTTCCACATGCCTTTCTTCGGTATTCCTGAACGGAAGTATTTGGCAGATACTGGGCGGTTTTCTATTAATAATATGCGTAGGTTTATGCTGCGGCTTGATTAACGGAAGTATTGTCGCATACGGAAAAATACAACCCATAATTGCTACCATAGCTACAAGCACAGTGTATTATGGAATAGCCTTGTTCATCCGGCCGGTCCCCGGAGGGGCCATAGACGAAAGACTGAGCGATGCATTTACGTACGATATTTTTTCTATTCCGACTTCTCTGATTCTTTTGCTCGGTATAGTAATAGTTTTTTGGACGATTCTGAGAAAAACGAGGCTGGGCACTGGAATTTACGCAGTCGGTTCTTCTGAAAAATCCGCTTTCATGTCCGGAGTAAAAGTTGGGCGTTCAAAAATAGCTGCTTATATTTTTTCGGGATTGTTTGCTTCCCTAGGCGGTTTGTTCATAAGTCTTCAAACGTTAAGCGGTGATGCTTCCGTGGGTATGAGCTACACAATGAATTCCGTAGCCGCAGCCGTCATCGGAGGAACGACTTTGTCCGGTGGTGTTGGAGGGGTATATGGCTCTATCGTTGGCACGTATTTATTGCGAACCCTTAGAAGCATAATGTTCTTTGCTGGGATCGCCCCCATGGCGCAACCATTATTTGAAGGGATAATTCTTATAGTTTCTGTTTCAGTCGGATCAATACGGCTATTAAATATCAGAAATAAAATCGAGATATTCAGGTAAAAGTAGATGATGAAACTTCGGAACCCAGTAATAATTTCCTTGATCGGCGTTATTGTAATAATAGTGATCGGAAGCATTTTCTTCCACCAGATGATGTCGATCGGCTATCTGCTCCAACAACTGCAAATGGCTTCATTCCTTGGAATTGCGGCGACAGGAGCGATGTTGGTAATACTTCTTGGACATATCGACTTGTCTCTGCCATGGACACTCACAGCGGCTGCGATTATTTCGTGTGCCTTGAGCGATAAAGGAATAGTTGTTTCAATCGGTGCCGGTCTTTTGGTCGGAATTGTTGATGGTTTGATAAATGGTATGGGGGTCGCGTTATTACGGCTTCCTTCAATGATTTGGTCGCTCGCTATGAATTTTATTTTCCTTGGTATTTCAGTTTTTATTACTGGAGGATTCATGCCGCAAGGGCATCCCGTACAAGTGATTAAAGTCTTGGGGATTGGCAGAACTTTAGGTATTCCCAATATTGTGATTTTTTGGTGTGTCGTATCTGTTGTAGTAATGATAGTATTGAATAGGACGAAGCTTGGGCGATATATCTACGCTGTCGGAACAAGCGAGAAGGTTGCATTTCTTTCTGGAATAAACACGAATAGGATCATTATAGGGCTATTCGTTGTTTCTGGCGTTTCAAGTGCCTTGACGGGCATATTGCTTTCTGGTTATTCGAATCAGGCCTTTCAGGCGATGGGAGAGCCCTACCAGATACCGGTTCTTGCAGCCGTGGTAATAGGGGGAACAAGCATGGGGGGTGGGAGGGGTTCGTA
>CAZWAS010000082.1:17804-19501 GCA_964631915.1 uncultured Spirochaetales bacterium
GGGTGTTCTTTTCATTACGTTTTTGAGTAGTCTGTTGTCGGTTATGCAAATTCCGGAGGCGGGGCGGCAGATTATTTATGGTTGTATCATTATTCTAATGCTTTTTGCATATACGCGAAGAAGTGAAGAAAAGTGACATTGAGTGTATGCACAAAATATATTCAATTGATTCTTGACTATTAAAGACTTATCCAAGGAGGACGTGATGCAGAAGAAAATTAAGGTAGGCATTCTCACGTTCGGAGACGGACGAGAGTTTTTAAAGAAGGACCTTGAGCCGATCAATGCGAAGTTTCAGAAGAAGCTGAAGGATGCTTTGATGAAAGATGGTTTCGATGTTTTGGCAGGCGACGAAGTCATTTGGAATAACCCTCTTGCTGTTAAGTATGGGAAGATGATGCAAAAAGAGGGCGTCGACTGCGTGGTTTTCAACTACTGCGTGTGGGCGTGGCCGGGATTCGCACGGGTCGCTGCGCAGTTCTGTCCCAAGCCACTTGTGCTTTATGCAAACCTCAATCCCGGTTATCCAGCGATGGTAGGTATGCTGGCGAATGCAGGATCTCTCGATCAGATTGGAATTCCTTTCCACAAAATCTTTGGAGAACTTGAGGAAAAGGATATTTATGCCAGGTTAAAGGCATCAATCCTTGGTATTTCGGCGTTTAACCGATTGAGGGGGCTTACGTATGTGAATGTGGGAGGGCGTTCGCTTTGTATCGATACTGCAGTCGCCGATCCGGCACTATGGATGGAAAAGTTCGGGGTGGATGTGGATCATGTCGATCAAATGGAATTGGTTCGACGTGCCGAGATAGAGCTTGCAAACCCGGAGAAAGTCAATAGGGCTGCGGATTATCTAAAGGCACATGTCAAAAAAATTCATTGGACGGCGCCGGACGCTAGGATGAAATTGACAGAGGATCTTTTTAAACGCGCAATCGCACTCTATTATGGCATGACAAGTCTTTGCGACGAGTTCGGTTATGATTTCTGTGGGATAAAAGGTCAACGCGAACTTACTGAACACTATGTGACATCCGATATAGCTGAAGCATTCCTGAATGACTGTTACGGACCGGATGGCGTCCCGCACGACCCGATAATCTGCTCTACCGAAGCGGACATGGATGCGGCAATGACGATGAAAATATTCGAGCTCATTTCTGGACAACCAGTGCTTTTCGCTGACATTCGCAGCTATTATCATGATCGCGATGTCTGGGACCTGTGCAATTCGGGCACGCACGCGACGTATTTTGCTGGAAAAAGCAAGGATCCCGCCTTGAACTTAAAGAACGTCGAATTCCGTCCCCAGGGTTTTTATTATCCCGCAGGCGGACCATCTGTATATCACATAGCAAAACCGGGTGAAGTCACCCTTGCCCGCCTTTCGCGCAGCGGCTCAACGACGCATTACAAACTTGTAGCCGTTCATGGGCGATTTGTCACGTTTGGCGACGACGAGGACGAAAAGCTCGCGGCGATAGAGCAAGATAACTGGCCACACGCTTTTGCGAAGTTCGATTGCGATATGGAAACATTTATCCAGGCGATGAGCTGCAACCACATCCATGGCACGTATGGTGACTGGATCGATACATTAAGAGTTTTCTGTAATGCTGCCAAGATTGACTTTTTGAATCTATCCAGGTAAACTCCCATGCGGTGAAGATTGTTTGTATTGGGCAGCTCCCTCT
>CAZWAS010000083.1:0-9924 GCA_964631915.1 uncultured Spirochaetales bacterium
GGATTGCTTTCTAGGGAAAGCGACGGAACGTATTTTCCTTCCGCTGCTGAAAATACAGTGCCCCGAAATTGTGGATATGAATTTTCCCCTTGAGGGGGTATTCCATAATTGCGTTATCGTGAGCATAAAAAAAGCCTATCCAGGGCACGCGAAAAAGCTGATGCATGCCTTCTGGGGCATGGGACAGATGATGTACACGAAGATGATCGTCGTTGTGGACGAACAGGTGAATCCCCACGATCTTTCCACTGTGGCGTGGAAGGTATTCAATAACATAGACGCACAACGGGACATCGTCATCGTGGACGGGCCGCTCGATGCCTTGGATCACGCTTCCCCTCTCCCTCATTATGGCCATAAAATGGGTATAGACGCTACCAAAAAATGGCCGACCGAAGGACATACGAGGGAATGGCCTTCTGACATCGAGATGAGCAAAACGGTGAAGGACTTAGTGACCAGAAAATGGAAGTCTTACGGAATTGATTGATATGTTTAAGCGGCTCAAGGTGTATGCCGAGCTCGTGATGTTCTCCCACAGCCTGTTTTCTCTTCCCTTTGCGCTCATGGCCATGTTTTGGGCCGCAGGAGGAATTCCGAAGCCTTCGATTTTTATATGGAGTATCGTTGCCTTGTTAGGGGCAAGAAACGGTGCGAATGCTTTGAACCGATTGATAGACAGGAAAATCGACGCGCGAAACCCGAGAACTGCGCAGCGCCACATGCCTTTAGGAATTGTACGGCCCAAAGAAGTTATGCTGCTCGTGACAATATGCTTCGCGCTTCTTGTGCTCGCTTCAGCCATGCTCAATCCCTTATGCCTCTACCTCTCTCCTGTTGCAATCGGTCTGTTTTTTCTGTATTCCTACACGAAACGGTTCACATGGACCTGCCACCTGTTTTTAGGCATAACCTGTGGCGGTGCTCCTGTAGGAGCCTGGATCGCAGTGACGGGTACCATCCAATGGCCTGCTCTCGTGCTCGGCGCTCTAGTTACTTGCTGGGTTTCAGGGTTCGATATCATCTATGCTGCTCAGGATCTGAATTTTGACAGAAAGGAGGGGTTATTCTCCATTCCAGCGAGGTTCGGCATCAGGCTTTCGCTCCTGTTTTCCGCGCTGCTCCATTGTGCGGTAGTTGTTATTCTGATATATCTCTACTTCCTCATGGGTGCGGGGCTGCTATATCTTATAGGGATCGGCATTATCTCTGTGCTTCTGGTCGTCGAGCACGTTGTGGTGAAGCCTGATCGTCTGGAGAGTGTCAAATTCGCATCGTACAGCATAAACCAGATCATCAGCATCGTGTTTTTGGTGTTTTCGGCAAGTGATTTTTTTCTTGCAAAGGCGGGACTATGGGCAGGTATATAGTCGGTCTGACCGGAGCGAGCGGCAGTGTGTACGGCATAACGCTCGTAAAAGAACTTCTTTCCCTCGGACATGAAGTTTTTTTTGTTGCGAGCGCCTTAGGCGAAAAGGTGGCTATGCATGAAATGGAGATGGATCTCAAAACCATAGCGAGGAGCTTTGACCGATTTCCAGGATCCGTACGGAGATACGAAAACGATGATCTGTTCGCTCCGATAGCGTCGGGTTCGTACCCGGTAGACGGCATGTTCATATGCCCCTGTTCCATGTCCACGCTGGGAAGGCTCGCATCGGGAAGCGGAGGATCCCTCATCACGAGGTGTGCTGATGTGTGCATAAAAGAAAAACGGAAGCTTCTCCTTCTGGTGCGGGAGGCTCCGTTGAGTAGCATTCACCTTGAGAATATGCTGAAACTGAGCAATCTCGGAGTCATGATATTTCCGCCTGTGCCTGCCTTGTATCATGCGCAAAACACGATAGACGATCTTGTAAAACTGACGGTTTGAAGGGTATTGTTTTGTATGGGCGTGGAAAGCCCGCTTCATAAATCTTGGAAAGGAGTCTTCGAATGAAAAAGATAGTTTTTATGTTCGCCATATCCGTGTTCGCAGTTCTGCAGATTTTTGCCGGTGCGCAGAAAGAAAAACCTGCCAAGCCGGATCAGCAGCTCGTTGTGGGAGTGCTTCCCGATGTTGATTCCATACCCATTATTGTGGCATCCGAAAAGGGATTCTTTGTAGAAGAGGGACTAAATGCAAAGCTCGAATATTTCAAGAGCCCAGTGGATAGGGACAGTGCGTTCCAGAGTGGCAATCTCGACGGAGTAATTTCCGATGTGCTTGCTGCAGCGTTCGCGAAAGAGGGAGGATTCGACGTGAAAATAACCTCCCTGACCAATGGTAGCTACAAGCTGCTCCTCTCCCCCTTGTCGAAGGCGGAATCTATCGCTGATTTGAAGGGTAAGGATATAGGTATTTCCAAGAATACTATCATCGAATATACGACGGACAGGATTCTCGAGACAGCGGGCATCGCTGAGGCCGATGTGAAAAAAGTCGCCATCCCCAAGATTCCTGTACGGCTCGAAATGCTCCTTAACGGAAAAATCGAAGCTGCCACGCTGCCTGAACCGCTTGCTACGAACGCGATCCAGAACGGAGCCAGGTTGCTCAATAGTTCGGATGTTCTCGGTATCAACCCTGGAGTTCTTCTGTTCAGAGGCGAGAGTATCGGAAAGAAAAAAACGGAGATCGAAGCGTTCTACAGAGCGTACAACAAAGCAGTCTCTTATGTCATGAAAACCCCTGTGGAAGAATATGCGAATATCCTCGTGGAAAAAGCCGGTTTTCCGGAACAGGGAAAGGATTCGATCAAGCTCCCGCGGTATACAAATGCTTCTCTCCCGCCCGAAGAAGAAATCCGGGGTGTGATGGCTTGGCTCCTGGGACGAGGCCTTATCAAGACCGCATATGCCTTTCAGGACCTCGTATATACGGGTTTCATTCGATAGATGGTCCGGCTTGAAAATGTGACAGTGACATACCTGCATGGGGAGCATACGGTGACGGCTCTTGAAAGCATAAGCCTTTCAGTGCCTACGGGTGCTCTCTGTGCAGTGATTGGCCCTTCGGGCTGCGGAAAATCTACCCTACTCCGAGTGATAGCAGGTATCGAGAAGAAATTTGAAGGAACCGTGCTGATCCGCGGCGTACCTATCCAGGAAGCGGAGCGGAATACTGCTTTCATGCCTCAGAACTACGGGCTTTTGGAGTGGAAGACTGTGTACGAGAATATCGTTTCATGCTTGAGAATTCGCCAGAGAGAACCCAAAGAGCAGAGAGAACGGGCCATTGAAGTGGCGAAAAAACTCAACATAGAAACGCTTTTTTCGCGGTATCCATCCCAGATAAGTGGGGGGCAGCGGCAGAGAACCGCCATCGCGAGATCCTTAGTTTTTTCGCCCGATCTTTTTCTCCTCGACGAACCGTTTTCCGCTCTCGATGAGATCACGCGGGAAGAGATTCAGGATGTGTTCTACCGTGTGTGGGAGGAAGCGAGGGTTACCTCCCTCCTTGTGACGCACAGCATCGAGGAAGCGGTATTCCTCGGAAGCACGATCGTCATACTTTCCCCAGCTCCAGGCAAGGTGCTTCACATGGTGGAGAATTCGCTTTCGGGAAAGCGCGATCTGAGAAATCGGAACGAATTTTACGAAATGTGCAACGCTGTGCGGAATCTCATGAAACAGGGCGCGGCATGAAAAATAAGAAATGGGTCGGATATCTCATAACGCTTGTCGGTGTAGCTTTTGTGTGGGAAATTGTGGCTCTATGTGTTTCCAAGCCACTACTCCCTCCTCTGACCAAAATCGTTCAGAAACTTGCCGGCACATTCTTTTCGACTATCATATATCATGCTCTGTACAGCATTGGAAGAATTTTCCTGGGAATAGCGGCCGCTTTGGTCTTCGGATATCCTCTCGGATGCGCCATGGGAGCGTATCCGAGGGTCGATAAGGTTTTGTCGCCTCTGGTGTATCTGACTTACCCTGTGCCGAAGATAGCCCTGCTTCCGCTGGTTCTACTTCTTTTCGGGCTTGGAGATTTTTCGAAAATTTTTCTCATAGTGCTTATCATCATTTTTCAGATCATTATCTCGGTACGCGATGGAGTAAAGAGCATTCCCAAAGAGACGTACCACACACTCCTCGCTGCAGGTGCCAGGCCGAAACACTTGTTCATGCAGATCACCTTTCCTGCAACGCTGCCGAAGGTATTCACTGCACTGAGGCTCAGCCTCGGAACCGCAGTATCGGTGTTGTTTTTCACCGAAACATTCGGAACAGAGTATGGCATGGGATTCCTCATCATGGATAGCTGGATACGGGTGAATTACCTCGAAATGTATGCGAGTATACTCGTGCTCGGGATTATCGGTCTTCTTCTTTTTTTGCTTCTTGATCTGATAGAACGGATGGTGTGTAGATGGAAATAGGGAATCAGCGATTATTCCCAACGGCTTCCCGAGCGAGCGTTTTGAATCGTTGCGACGTTATGGTAGCTCCGCTCACTCCCTGAACCAAGGATGGATCCTGGGTTTCTATGAGGGACCGTTCGAGCGAAAGGACAGCTTCAGTCCACGATAGGGATTTATCCTTTTTCATGCCTGCATTGTACTGCACGTCGTTCCTCTTCGATCTGCCGGTGAGCCCGTATTCGTTGTATTCCGCCTTCACGATCGCTCCGTTTTTCATGGTGATCTTGATTTCACCGGAGAATCCGCGGTCGTCCGGTATCGGTTCCCTTGCGCGGTATACCACCTCGCTCTGCATACAGGCCGTCAGAATTCCAATGCAGAAAAGCGCTGGTATACAGCATACTTTTTTCATATGTCTCGGATCCTTTTAGCCAAAAGGCTCCGGAGAGGAGCCTTTTGGGGGACACATAATTCTGAAATGAAGAGACTGAAACGTTATTTCGCTTTCCCAAGAGCTTCTTTGGCGAGTTCCTTGAACCGTTTCGTAAGCTCTGTTGCACCGCTTATGCTGTCGATTTTGTCCGGATCCTGGTCTTGCACCAAAGTGGCTTCGAGTTTTTCCGTTGCATCTTTCCACGAAATGCCGCTGACTTTTTTCATGTTATTGTTGTATGCATTGTCTGTTCTCTTGGGTTTTCCACTTTTTTCTTCATTGTAGTCGACCTTAGTTATTTTTCCGTTTTTTACGGTTATTTTGATGTCCGCCACATAGCCGCGGTTGTCGGGTTTATCCTTTGCGGAAAAAACTCCGTCCTTGAACTGTGCGAACACGAATGCTGCCACGAACAGGCAGACGAGAACTATCACCAATTTCTTCATAGGTATGCACTCCTTAGCATATGGGTTTCTATTTGTGAAAAATATTGTAAAAACAATACCTGACATTGTCAATAATGTTGCCGATCGATCAGAAATTCCTCACCATTTTCGGGGAGCGATCGGCTAAGACTCGGCGAATTGTCTTTATCGACAACGCTGTTATTCTCATCTGCGGCCGAATAGCCAGATACCCAGCATGGCGTAATTGAAGAGGAATAAAGCGGAAATCGCCATCCAGCCCGGAAAAGAGGTCTTCACGAGGTTACGTGAGCGCTCTGTCACGTCTATTCCTGAAGCGTATGCTGACAAGAGGATGCTATCGAGGCTTTTCATGATGTTCTTTCGGTCAAAGGATTTCCCGCTTTCCGTTATCCTCTCGAAGTAGAAAAATACTTTTGCGAGGAGCATGCCGAAACGGCCGGGTATTGAAAGATCCGGACGAACTGCGAACTGCGAAAGAAACACGAGACCTACGAGGGTAACTGCCCGTAATATGCCCGCTTCCAGTGCTCCTCGCGTGACGGGAAATGGGCCGATAGAAAACAAGATTTCTCCGAACGGGCTCAGTACGTTGAAGAAAACGACGCTTGCGCTGAGAATGAGTGGTGGGAGTATGCGGATGCGTTTTCCGACCAGGAAAACCATGGCGAGAAACACCAGGGTCTGAGCTATTTTGAGGATGATCATATCCGTAAAAAGAAAAGCAGGAATGATGAGCAATCCACAGAGGAACAGATGGTGAGCCGATATGTGTTTTTTGAAAAAGCCCGAAATTTCTGAGCGGAGGCGGTTCATGTGCGTTCCTCTCGAATGGTTTTTATCCATTCGGAAGAATCATGGAAGCGCTGGACGAAGAGGCCAAGGAGAAATCCGCTCACAGTCCCGATTCCGATCATCGGAGGACCGATAAGCCATGCTCCTTCTCCGAAGAGCATGAACCTGGCGAGCACTATCTGTGCCGCGTTGCTTGCGAGAGCTCCGGCTACGCTCAAGCCCACGAGGCTGATGTGCTGTTTCATAAGCGTTTTCAATCCCAGCATGAACAAGGCGCTTGCAAAGGAACCAGCGCACGAGAACACGAATACATACGAGAACAGCGTGCCTGTTACCAGGGCCTGGCCGAGCACTTTGAGGAATACAAGGACGAATATCTCGGATACAGGGAACAAGGACAGAGCAAGAACAATAGGCATGTTCGCTATGCCGAGCCGCATGAAGGGTACAGGTTTCGGAATGAGATATTCAATAGTCGACAAAAAAAGGCAAAGGGCTGCGAAAAACGCGAGCCGATTCACCGCATCAGAACGAAGTTGAGTCGATTTCATCTGTTTTATTACCTTCTATCCTGACGAATACCCTGTTCGGCAGGCATGCTACAAAGGTTCCCGGCACCGATATGGGTCCCGAACTGATGCAGATTTTGTTTTTGCACGGAGACGATATGACTCTCGCAGTTCCGTTCCGTATTACTACTTCCGTTATTCCCAACGGGCCTGGCACATCCACAATCCTATCTTGTTCTATCGGATAAACCCAGGATCTATTTTCTCCCTGAATTGCGACGACTTTACGTTCGCCCCGTGCACTATATGCATATATGCTCAGGCCTGCTGTAATGAGCACTGAGAGCACAAGCATACTGTAATCGAAAGGTTTGAGTTTCATTCGCGTGAACTATCGCAAGAGAATATGCTGTTTGGAAAAATCTTTCAATAACCGCTTGACTGTACTTCAGAAATCGATTACATTCTTAGTGTATTAGATAAATAGTACACTAATTAGGAGGAGTACATGGTACATATACAGGATCTTTGTTTCGGATACAAGAAAAAGGAAACGCTTTTCAGCAATCTGAAACTTTCAATCAGCCCGGGAAACATATACGGATTGCTCGGCAAAAACGGAGCAGGAAAAACTACGCTTCTCAAAATCATAGCGGGCTTATTGTTCCCACAGTCAGGTTCATGCACAGTCATGGGGATCAATCCCCGCGAGCGTTCCCCCAGGTTTTTGGAGAAAATCTACATGATTCCCGAGGAATTCACGCTCCCCACTATATCCATTAAGCAGTATGCGGAACTCTATGCTCCCTTCTACCCAGCATTCAGCAGAGAGCAGTTCGGTTCGTATCTCGCGGAGTTTTCCCTCGAAGAAGGGAAAAGCCTCGCATCCATGTCTTACGGGCAGAAGAAAAAGTTTCTGCTCGCATTTGGCCTTGCGACTAATGCGGAGCTCTTTCTCCTCGATGAACCGAGCAACGGACTGGACATTCCCAGCAAGAGTCAGTTCAGGAAGTTGATCGCCTCTGCGGTGACGGATGCGCGGAGTTTCATCATATCCACGCACCAGGTACGGGATATGGAGAATCTCATAGATCCAATCATCATTCTCGATGAAGGGAAAATAATATTCCAGCAGCACGTGTATGACGTTTCCGAAAAGCTCGCGGTGCATTTCCATAAGGACGAACCTGAGCCCGGATCAGCCATCTATGTGGAAAAAGTGGTAGGCGGTTATACCGCAGTATCCAAAAACACATCCGGCGACAACGATTCCCACGTGGATCTAGAGATTCTTTTTAATGCAGTCATTTCGAACAAAGAGACAATACATGCACTTTTTTCAAAGGAGCGCACCATATGAAAGCGAATACACAGTTTTCGGTCAGACGGATCGGCCTGCTCATGAGGAACGACATAATGGCGAACCTTAAAACCATATTCATCGTGATAGGAGTTCTCTACGGAGTTCTGCTCGTCAATACCATGTTTTCTATAGGAAGCTACAAAGCATGGAATTTTCACACCGTCTTTTTTCCCCTTTCTCTTGCCATAACGGGATACATCGTCACAAGCATGGCGTTCTCCGAGATACATGACAGCAAGAAAGGGTTTATGTTCATGCTCACGCCTGCATCGATTCCGGAAAAACTCATTGCCAGGCTTTTACTTACGAGCATAGGTTTCTCGATTCTTGTCATAGTCGGATATTTCATATTTTCCCTTCTTGGAGCAGCGATAACCACGCTTGCATTCGGCAAGGCGTTTGCGCTGTTCAATCCTTTTTCCGTCGGTGTATGGCGCTCAGTAGCCCTGTACCTCGTTACGCAGTCCGTGTTTCTTTTCGGTTCCATCTATTTCAGAAAAGCATCGCTGATGAAGACACTGCTTGCCCTTTTCGCCATCGCCCTCGGTGTGGGAATCATAACGTTTCTTCTGATACGGATCGCTTTTTCCGATATGTTCACCGGATTCTTTATGATCGATAAGCCTTTGGATCTGTGGTTTCAGGAAAAGAATTTGTCCAAGCTGTTCAATGTGCTGTATGTGATCGTGAAACTCCTTTTCTGGACGGCCATGGCTCCATTTTTCTGGATCATGTCGTATGTACGTTTGAGGGAAAAAGAGGTTTGATATGGACTTCATGAAAAATCAGGCCATCTACCTGCAGGTTGCGGATTACCTCTGCGAACAGATCCTGCTCAGAAAATGGAAAGAAGGAGAAAAAATACCTTCGATCCGAGATATGGCTGTGACCATGGGGGTGAATCCGAACACGGTGAATAAAACCTATACATTCCTGCAGGAAAAAGGGATAATTACCAACCAGCGCGGATTGGGGTACTTTGTAGCGGATCGGGGATACGAACACACCCTCGAATTAAAGAAAGAGGATTTCATTGGTCAGGAACTTCCCCATTTTTTTAAGACAATGGACCTCTTGCGCATGACGTTCGAAGATATTAAAAACTACTATGATAAGAGAGGAACATGATGAAAACGAGCAATAAGGTTTTGATCATAGCAATTGTAATTATTTTGGGTCTCGTGGCCGTATTCGTACTGACTACAAAGGCTTTAGTGGGAAATGTGGCGAAAAAAGTGGACCCAGGTCCACAGGCGGCCAAGACATACGATTTTTCTGATTTCAGCGAAGTATCCATATCAGGGGCATGGAAAGTCGAGATCGTACAGAGCAGTACCTATGCTGTGGAAGTCCACGCTCCGGAAAACACCATGAATATGGTTTCGGTAGCCAAGAACGGAGGAAAACTCGCCATAAGTTTGGAGAAAATAACGAATCTCGGATTTACCAGAATGTCGGCAACCATTCACCTCCCTTCCTTGAAATCCCTGGAAGCATACGGAGGCTCGAAGATCACGTTTTCAGGATTCAATGAAGAGACCTTGAACATAAAGATCGAAGGCGCGAGCGACGTGGAAGGAGAGAAAAATACCATACAGAACCTGTTCCTGAAAGGAGCGGGAGCTTCGAAGGTCGATCTCAAAGAGTCGCCTGTGACCAATGCGGATGTACGAGTCGAAGGAGCGGGAAGCGTGGAGC
Source organism: uncultured Spirochaetales bacterium (assembly GCA_964631915.1). Taxonomy (GTDB): domain Bacteria; phylum Spirochaetota; class Spirochaetia; order CAZWAS01; family CAZWAS01; genus CAZWAS01. The sequence goes on from CAZWAS010000083.1 coordinate 9,567, forward strand.
TGAACATGGCAGGGGGAGATCTTACCGGTTCGCTGAGCGGAGCGGTGAGCCTCAAGTATTCAGGATCCGTCAAATCTCAGCGTGTGGAAACCGCAGGGGCCGTTTCCGTAAAGCAAAAAGATTGAAATAAGGAAGAACATGGATTTCGTTTCTTTGATCGTACCTCCTACGGAACGTAACGGGTATGCGCTGCTTTACATCTTTTTTCAGAATGGTCTCCTCGTAAAACAGAATGCAGAGGGGTATGCGATTCCGAGAAACGGAGAGATTTCCCTTTCCGATTTTGTCATAGAGCGGGACATATACCTGGGGAAAGCGGAGGGTGAGGATGTATACGCCATATCCGCCGGCCCCTCTG
>CAZWAS010000083.1:9997-18323 GCA_964631915.1 uncultured Spirochaetales bacterium
GAGCAGGAAGTGAACCTCGCAGGCAGGGCTTCTCAGATTCTCGAATGGGATAGGACGCACAGATTCTGCGGAGTCTGCGGCACACCGACCGTGAATAAGGCGAATGAACGCGCGAAGCTCTGCCCTGCCTGCGGGCACATATCGTTCCCTCGGATTTCCCCTGCCGTCATAGTGGCAGTGATCCGGGATGGAAAAATTCTCCTGGCTCACAATCGGAACTTCAAGCCGCATATGTTTAGCCTCATAGCGGGATTCGTGGATCCCGGCGAAAGCCTTGAGGACTGCGTGAAGCGCGAGGTCCTCGAAGAAGTGAGCATTTCTGTGTGCAACATTCGGTATTTCGGGAGCCAGTCGTGGCCTTTTCCCCATTCCATGATGGTCGGTTTCACCGCAGAGTACGAATCCGGGGAAATCCGACCCGACGGCGTGGAGATCCAAGAAGCTTCCTGGTTCAAAGCAGGCGAGCTCCCGCAGATTCCACCGCGGGGAAGCATTTCCAGAAGAATAATAGACTGGTTTCTCAGAACCTATGCATAAAAAAGCCGCCTATAGGAGGGCGGCTTTCCGTTTATCTCGCGCATGCGGATAATTAGCGTATGAACAGTTTCACGATCTGCGTGTTGACTGCAAGCGTGGTGGTCACAAACACGATAGAGACCATGGACATGAGTTTGAGCAGGATGTTGAGGGAAGGTCCCGCAGTATCCTTGAACGGATCGCCCACGGTGTCGCCTACGACGGCAGCTTTGTGGTTCTGCGAGCCTTTGCCCCCCAGATTTCCGCCTTCTATGTGTTTTTTCGCGTTGTCCCACGCTCCGCCGGAGTTGGCCATCATGACTGCGAGCACGAAGCCGGATACCATGGAACCGACGAGAAGCGCTATGACGGTGAAGGGTCCGAATATGATGCCCACCAGAATCGGCGATATGATGGCGAGGAGAGAAGGAAGAATCATTTCCTTCTGAGCTCCCTTGGTCGATATTGCAACGCACGCCGCATAATCCGGCTTGTCCGTTCCTTCGAGTATGCCTTTTTTTGCTTGGAACTGCCTCCGTACTTCCTTGACCATTGCGCTTGCCGTTCTTCCTACGGCTCTCATGGTGAAAGCGCAGAACAGGAAAGGAAGCATCGCACCTATGAACATACCGATGAGCACCTTTGGATCGAGTACGTTCGCGGTGATGACGACATTCTGCACTGCTCCGGAAGCATCGCGTGTTATATTCACGAGACCTGCGTTGAATTTGTCGAAAGCCAGATCGAGTTTCATGCCTTTGACACCTTCGATGATTTTGTTGCCATATTCCGCTACGAGCGCGAGGGCAGTGAGCGCCGCCGATGCTATGGCGAACCCCTTACCGGTGGCGGCAGTTGTGTTGCCCAAGGAATCGAGAGCGTCTGTTCTTTTTCTGACCGACGGATCGAGGTGTGACATTTCTGCTATGCCGCCCGCATTGTCGGCCACAGGGCCGTACGCATCCGTCGCAAGAGTGATGCCGAGCGTTGAGAGCATACCGACTGCGGAAAGCCCGATTCCGTATAGACCTGCATCCATATACGTGGCTCCGCCGGAGAGGAAGAACGCAGCGAGCGTTGCAACCACGACAGTAAGCACGGGTATGAACGTCGAAAGCATTCCGAGCGAAATACCGCCGATGATGACTGTCGCGGGACCGGTCTGGGAATCGAGGGCGAGGTTTTTCGTAGGTTTATAATTATCCGAAGTGAAGTATTCGGTGAAAAACCCGATTACGTTTCCTGCTACGAGCCCGACAACGAGAGCCCCCCAGAGGCCGAGGAATTTCGTTCCGAGCGTGAAGAAAATAAATATGAACGAAAGGACAGCGGTAAGAACCGTCGTAATATAGATTCCCCTCCGCAGAGCGCCGAGGAGTACCTTTTGAGATGCATCTTCTTTCGCCCGCACGAAAAAGGTTCCGATGATGGAGGAGATGACGCCTATGGTCGCTATGGAGACCGGGATCTGTATGGCCTGCACGGGAGTCACATCCGCAAAGTTGAAGGAAAAGATGCTTCCCAAAGCCATGGTAGCCACTATGGATCCGACATAGGACTCGTAGAGGTCGGCGCCCATGCCGGCGACGTCGCCTACATTGTCTCCCACGTTATCCGCTATAACAGCCGGATTCCTCGGATCATCTTCGGGGATGCCGGTTTCGACTTTGCCGACGAGGTCTGCACCGACATCGGCTCCTTTGGTAAAAATGCCACCGCCTACGCGGGCGAAAAGCGCCATGGTGGAAGCGCCCATGCCGAACGTGATCATAATCGGTGGGATTTCCGCTGCAGGCAACCGGAAAGCGTATTTCAGCAGTGACCACCAGATGGAAAGATCGAGCAGCCCTAAGCCGACTACGGTCATGCCCATGACCGTTCCTGCGGAGAAAGCGACCCTGAGTCCCGAGTTCAGGCTTTCAGTGGCGGCATGAGCGGTGCGCGCATTTGCGCGGGTGGCAACGGACATGCCGATGAACCCTGCGAGTCCCGAGAAAAAGCCGCCAGTTATGAACGCGAACGGTACGAACGAAGAAATGAGCTTGAAGACGAACGCGAGAAGCGAAAGCAATACGAAGAGCACGACAAAGATGATGCCTACCACCTTATACTGTTGTTTCAGGTATGCGATAGCGCCTTCCTGAATTGCCTTGCTGATCTCTTTCATGATATCCGTCCCCATTTTCTTTTTGAGAACGGTTACCGCTAGATACAGCGCAAACAGCAAAGCGATAATAGACCCGACCCATGTGAGCCACATCATATCCCCGTGCCCCGCTTCGTTGGTTTGCGCGAAAATTGCCGCCTGGGATACGCACAGCAGTACCCCGATGAGCAGAAGCGAACGAATACCCCTAGACATATACCCCACCTTATATTGTATTTCTGTATGCGTAGTAATATCATAGAAACGAGAGCAGCATCAAGAGAACGGAAAAAATAGTAAAAAGGCATTCAATATTTCATACATAATATATGGTTCAGGAGGGAGTATGGATTATTTTAAGTTTCTGGAATTCGTAGGCAAAATCCTCGGTTCGAAGATCGAAGAAAAGAACGGAACGCTTTCAGTCTGCCTGAAGGATAAAGGGAATGCTTACACGTTCTCTACCGATGCATCGGAATTGCGATCCATCCTTTCTTCCGTGCAGAACAATACGAGCGAAAAAGAAACAGCGCTTTGCGATGATACGACCTATGAGATTCTTATAGACATAGAACCCGGCACTGCGTTGTTCAACATTCGCTCCACGCAAGAAGATAAAATAGCGATCGATGATCCTGATAACCAAATCAGCTACCTCCTCTCCTCTCCTTCGGACAGATACATGGTTTTTATTCTCGATAGGATCAGAGAGCGGGATGCGAATTTTTCTTATTTCAGCATACCCGAATCGCTAAAGATGAGGCTTGTGAGCGAGGCGTATGCTCGGAAAAACGATCTGCTTTCGCTTTTGAAATTCGTTTTTTACAGATTCCGAACCGTAAAAATTTCTTCCGCAAAGGAACAGAAACCCGATAAATTTTCCGTTCTGCTGAGCTCGTTCATCTACGATATTTCGTACAACCTCGGTTTCGCGATTGTAGAGTTGCCGTCTTTGGACGATTACCTGAGAATAAACAGAATTGTCCGGATCAGACGATCGGAGATAGGCGAACTGGACCCGCCGAGGCGTCAGTACATTCCGGAGATCGTATACCAGTATCAGATGGCTCTTGCAACGGATAGCGTCTTGTTACAATATATTTCGTATTATAATATACTCGCTTACTTTTACGATGAGATGTACGCACAGGATATGATCGAATCCGTGAAAAAGGAGCTTGCGGATCCCGGTTTTTCCTTCAAGAGGAAAAACGACATCGGAAAACTGATCTCCATGATCAGAAACAAGACTCTTTCCGGTGCGGAGCATGCACAGACAAAAGAGAGCCGGTCGCTGTTTCTGACGTTGAAGGCCTATGTCGATACCGGTTCGTTGAAAGAGCAGCTCGATGCGTTCGATCCTGAACTCGTTCCTTATTATAAGGAACACAAGGTGGAATTCTCAAACGGCAATAGAATCGATTTTGCTGCCTCTGACAGCAATACTATACTGACCGACATTGCGGAACGACTCTGCAAAACGAGAAACGCCATTGTGAACGGCAATGAAGGCAATGCCGCATACTTTCCGTTCAGGGATGATGTACACCTTATCCGCGAGATTCCTCTGTTGCGGTTCATAGCGGAAAGCATACTGCTGAACAGTTCGAAGTTGCTGTGAAAGCGGGCAGCGCGCGCATTGAGCATTATTCATCGAATCAGTACTATGAAAAGGTGACGATACACGGAATATATAAGTCTTTTCTTCCTATGAGCAGAGACGAAGCGGAAAGGCGCGGCTGGGAAACGCTAGACTTTGTCCTCGTTTCGGGGGATGCATATGTGGACCACCCTTCGTTCGGCTCAGCACTTATCGGAAGGCTCCTCGAAAGCAGAGGGTTCAGCGTGGGCATCATTGCACAGCCGGACTGGCGGAGCACTGCGGATTTTAAGAAGCTTGGCAGACCACGTCTGGCGTTTCTCGTAACGGCGGGGAATATGGATTCCATGGTGAACAAGTATACCGCTGCTAAGAAGGTGCGCGGCACCGATGCGTATTCTCCCGGCGGAAAGGCGGGTATGAGACCCGATCGGGCGACCCTCGTATATGCGACACGGGCAAAGGAAGCGTACAAGGGGGTGCCTGTCATACTCGGAGGCATAGAGGCATCCCTCCGCAGACTGGCGCATTACGATTATTGGAGCGACAAGGTGCGCAAATCCTTGTTGGTGGATTCGAAAGCGGACATCCTTGTGTACGGCATGGGAGAGCGGCAGATCGTCGAGATTGCGGAGAAGCTTCGGCAAGGCGTGCCTGTAGCATCTCTGTGTTCGATACGGGGAACCGTGTATAGGACAAATTCGCTCGAAGGTATAAAAAATTATCTTGTGCTTCCGGATTTCGAACGGGTGAGCGCAGACAAACGGGCATTCGCAGAAAGCTTCGCGGTGCAATACGAGAATACGGACCCCTTTCATGCGAAAACGCTTGCAGAGCCGTATGAAGGATTCTATGCGGTGCAGAATCCTCCCGCCTTTCCTCTGACAACCAAAGAACTCGATGAGGTGTACGAGCTGCCGTATGCGAGGACCTATCACCCATCGTATGAGTATGCAGGAGGAGTTCCGGCGCTGGAAGAGGTGAAGTTCAGCCTTGTGAGCTCGCGGGGTTGCTTCGGGTCCTGTTCGTTCTGCGCGCTTACCTTTCATCAGGGCAGGAACATCCAGTCGAGGAGCCACGAATCCCTTATCTGGGAAGCCGAGCGGCTGATCCGCGATCCGGATTTCAAGGGCTACATCCACGATGTGGGAGGGCCCACTGCGAATTTTAGGATGCCGCCGTGCAGAAAACAGCCGGTACGCGGATCGTGCAGAGATAGGCAATGCCTTTTCCCAGAACCGTGTAAGCACCTCGAAGCCGACCATTCGAATTATCTTTCCGTATTGAGGAAGATCAGGGCTCTTCCCGGCGTCAAAAAGGTATTCATACGGTCTGGCATCAGATTCGATTATCTCATGCTCGACAGGGACGAAGAGTTTTTTGTTGAACTCTGCGAGCACCATGTGAGCGGCCAGCTCAAGGTGGCGCCTGAGCATGTGTCCGATCCTGTGCTCCGTGCGATGGGAAAACCGGGCAACAGGGTGTATGCGGCGTTCGCGGAAAAATACGCGGATATCAACAGGAGAATCGGGAAAAAGCAGTTCCTTGTGCCCTACTTCATATCGAGCCATCCTGGTTCGCGGCTTGAGGATGCGATAGCGCTCGCTTTGTATTTCAAACGCTGCGGTTTTATCCCGGAGCAGGTGCAGGATTTTTATCCGACTCCCGGAACTGTTTCCACCTGCATGTACCATACCGGCCTCGATCCGCGAGCCGGGAAACCGATCTATGTTGCGAAATCCGACCGGGAAAAGGCGCTGCAGCGTTCCTTGCTCCAATTTCACAGGCCGCAAAATTATGAGCGTGTTCGGGAAGCTCTGATGCTCGCAGGAAGGAGGGATCTCATCGGGTACGGGAAGGAATGTCTGATACGACCGCGGACTGCTAAGAGTGGAACAAAAACACGGAAAAATGCGAAAACAAGTGGGAAAAAGTATGCAAGAAGAACTCGAAAGGATTGATCTCTCGGGCCTGGTACGCGATCGAATTCTGCCATATTGCAGGCTGCGACCCGGCGACGTCTGGGAAGACGCCGTTGCAGGTCATAGAGTTGGAGTTCTGGATGCCCGAAACGGTGAAGAGTTGAAAAAACTTTTCGGAGAAGAAACGTGCGGATGTATGGTGAACGATCCGCCATACAATGTAATTGTGGGAAAAGGAAACACGAAAGCGCTTTCCAAAAGGAACCTGGAGGAATACCTCGAATTCTCGCGACGATGGGTATCTAATGCGGTGCGTTTCTTGAAAGAAGACGCCCACTTTTATGTGTGGATCGGAGCAGATTATAAGGACAATTTTCAGCCCCTTCCAGATTTCATGCTGCTTCTCAGAGAATTCCCCGATCTTGTGCCGAGGAATTACATTACCATGAGGAATCAGCGAGGATATGGTACGCAGAAAAACTGGATGTGGGTGAGGCAGGAGCTTCTCTATTACATAAAAGGGAACCCTGAGTTCAAAGTCGTATATTCCGATATCCCCAAAGTCGTACGGGGATATTACAAATACATCAGAGGAAAAAAAACCGAAAACATAGAGAGGAGCAGATCCGAAACTTTACGGCCGGGCAACGTATGGTTCGATATACAGCAGGTTTTCTATAGGATGGAGGAAAACGTACCGGGCTGCTATGCGCAGAAACCGCTCAAGGCGATAGAACGGATACTCGCTTCTTCATCCGACGAAAAAGCTCTAGTTGCGGACCTGTTCGCGCACTCGGGTACCACCCTGCTTGCAGGAGAACGGCTCGGAAGGAGGGTGTTCACCTGCGACATGGATCCTGTGTTCGCAGAGCTTTCAATCCGCAGGCTCGAACGATATCGCACAACGGGAAAAACCGGCTGGCAGTGGAGAAATCCCTTTCCCGAACTTGATGCTTAGAAGTACAGAGAGAGAAAATGTATTTTTCCGAATATATGAATTTTTCTCTGTGATGATTGAAGGTCGGATGTAAACCGGTTAGTATGAACCTGTACTGGAGGAATCATGGCTCTTCTGTTCGGCATAGATACAGGCGGCACTTACACCGATGCCGTGCTTTTCGACGAGGAGAAAGGTGTTCTCGCATCCGCAAAGGCGCTCACCACCAAAGACGATCTTTCCGTGGGAATACGCAACGCATTCGAAGCTGTCATCGGCGATTCAAGACCGGATATTCGTATGGTCTCGATCTCTACGACGCTCGCGACGAATGCGATTGTGGAAGGCTACGGAAGCCCGAACTGCCTTATACTCATAGGGTATCCTGAAGACGCACTCGATCAGGCAGGGCTTAGGGAAGCCTTGGGAAAAGATCCGGTGGTTTTCATTTCCGGTGGTCATACGGTTACCGGAGAAGAAAAAGAGCCGTTGGATGCTGAGACTGCGAAAAAGGAGATTGTCCGCCTAGCGCCATCCGTCGCTGCTTTCGCTGTTTCCGGCTACTTCGGGGTCAGAAATCCGGAGCATGAGCTCGCTGTCCGGGACCTCGTTTTGGAACTCACAGGGTTGCCGGTCACCTGCGGCCACGAGCTCACGAGCAATCTTCATGCAGCGAGAAGGGCCCTTACCGCTGCGTTCAATGCGCGCCTTATTCCCCTGCTTCAGGAGCTGATCCATGCCGTCCAGCATATGCTGAGCGAAAAAGGCTATAAGGTGCCGCTCATGGTAGTGAAGGGGGACGGTTCTCTCGTGAAGGCCGAATTCGCTCTGAAACGGCCCGTGGAAACCATCCTGTCCGGCCCTGCGGCGAGCGTGGTAGGAGCTACGTTTCTTTCGAAAGAGAAGGATACATTCGTATCCGATATGGGCGGAACCACTACCGACATTTCCCTTCTCAAAGATGGAAAGCCCGTGCTCAATACTGAAGGTGCAGTGGTGGGCGGATTTCGCACTATGGTCGAAGCGGTTTCGATTCATACATTCGGATTAGGGGGAGACAGCGAAGTGCGCTTTGCCGCAGACAGGCGTATAATTTTGGGGCCGAAACGCGTCATACCCTTGAGCCTTCTCGCAGTACAGCATGCGGAAATAATCGAAGAATGGAGGCTGCAGTCCGAAGGCCTGATAGAGGAAAGCGATGGGAT
>CAZWAS010000084.1:0-13715 GCA_964631915.1 uncultured Spirochaetales bacterium
GTTTTTTGATCCATCGAGTACTCCTTCAGTATTAAAACTCACCCTTCTATAATTAGTATCAATTCTGGGACGGCAGGATTCGAACCTGCGAAATGCCGGAACCAAAATCCGGAGGCTTACCGCTTGCCGACGTCCCATTGTGTCATAAAACCGTTCTGTATGTGAGGATTAGTCCAGATGATCTCCGCTTTCTTCCGGTCCAGCAGTCTCATATGCTTCCAGAATTCGGCGCTGCAATTCACCCCTGAAATCAGAGTTTATCGGATGTGCGACATCTTTATATTCGCCGTTTTTCGTCTTGCGGCTGGGCATTGCAATAAAGGTTCCGCTCTTCCCCTCAATGATTTTGACGTTGTGCACGACAAAGCAATCATCAAAGGTGATTGTCACATAGGCTTTGAGTTTGCCTTCCGATGAGACCTTTCTTACCCGGATGTCAGTGATCTTCATGAAGATCCTCCTTCAATGCCGAAAGTTGTTTATTGTACTATGACAGTTGGTATTTTATCAAGCGGAGCAAAAACGGCAGCGCTTGGGTAATCCTTCTTTACGATCCGTTCTGCCTCGAGAGCAGCTTCGCGGTCACAAAAGATGCCGTAAAACGACGAACCACTTCCTGATATCAGTGAAAAATCGGCTCCCAGATCCTTGAACAGCATAAACAACTCTTTATACACCGGGAAACGTTGTTCCAACACACGGGTAAACGAGTTAGTGAAGATCCATGCCGCAGGCTCAATACATTGATACATCCTGATTACCTGACTTTCGGAAACTGCAACGTCACTAGGGATAGTCCGTGCGGACTCATCCAACCATTGATACGCTTCCTTCGTGCTGACCCTGAATTCCGGAAACACGGCAAGGCCTGTGAAATCGATTCTCGGTTTTATACGCCGTATCAGTTCTCCCCTGCCTTTTACGAGGGCAGCCGGTCCTGAGCAGAAAAAGGGAACATCGCTCCCTATCCGCTCGCCGAGAAAACGCAACGACTGTGCCGTAAGACCGGTCTCGAATAGCACATCCAGAGCGCGTAGAACCGCCGCGGCATTGCTCGATCCGCCGCCCAGCCCGGATCCTTCGGGAATACGCTTCGTACAGGTTATGAGCACTCCTGTCCGGATTCCGGTCGCATATCGGAATAATTCTACTGCTTTGTACATCGTATTTTGATTTGCAGGAAAATCAAAATCCCCTTCGATTACGCACACATCAAAATCTTTCAAAGAACGCAGGCGTATTTCATCCTGAATCGAAATCATCTGAAACAGGGAAATCAAGTCGTGATACCCGTCATCACGCCTGCCTTTCACATCCAGATGGATGTTGATTTTCGCAGGTGACTTGATAATCACCTCTTTCCCCATAATACTGCCCTATTATACAAATAAACAGAGAACTGTCAAATAGGGAAAAACCTGCCCTGCACTTCTCTACCTGGCGAGCCCAACGGCTGATTACTGTACCCCAGCTGAACCGACTATGTCTCTATATAATGGCAGCCGAGCGACTTGGTATTTGCATATGCGGCTCGGGCTATGAGCGTAGCAGTGAGCACTGCGTTCCGCAATTCGATGAGCTCGCGAGTTATTTTCGCCTGCTTGTAGAACCGCTCAATACGGTGGCTCATATAATTCAAGTCCGACAAGGCTCTGAGCAGCCGTTTCGGTGTTCTACTAATCCCTGCATAGTTCCACATGGTCATCTGAATGTTCAAAAGATCCTGGTGTATGAGCACCGGATCGATATCTTCTTCGCTCTTCGGATATACCCAGTCCGGAATGCTCTTCATGAGCCCTTTCGACGGCGGCACACAATGGCCTGCTATATGCTGACCGGCTTTTATGCCGAACACAAGCGCTTCCAGAAGAGAGACGGATGCGAGCCTATTCGCCCCATGCACTCCTGTACAACTCGCTTCGCCAACAGCGTATAGCCCTGCGATGTTTGTCTGGCCAGAGAGATTCACCTTGATGCCTCCGCAGAAATAGTGAGCGGCAGGGACCACGGGAATGGGTTCTTTCCTGATATCGATCCCTACGCTCATGCACTTTTGGAATATCCCTGGAAATCTGTCCTCCACCTGCAAGCCGGTTATGCCTCGTGCGTCGAGAAACACGTATTTGGAACCCGAAGAATCCATTTCCCGATAGATAGCGCGCGCCACTTCATCTCTCGGTGCGAGGTCCTTGAGCTGAGGGTTGTACCGTTCCATGAAGTATTCGCCGCGATGATTCATAAGCCGAGCGCCCTCTCCGCGCATGGATTCGGTGATGAGGAAACGATTCACGTCCCTGTGGAACAGTACTGTCGGATGGAACTGCACGTACTCTGCATTGATGATCTCGGCACCTGCGCGGGAGGCCATGGCTATACCGTCTCCTGTGGCTCCCGGCGGATTCGAAGTATGGAAAAACAGATTTCCCACCCCTCCTGCAGCTATAACGATCGCAGATCCGAAGAAGGCGACTACTTCGCCTTGACGTTCATCCAGTGCGTAAATACCGATCGCAGTGGTCGTCTTATAGCGTTCCTGATAATCCGTGGAATTGTGACTGTTCGTGATGATCTCTACTGCGGAAAAACCCGGGAAAAAATGGATGTTGTCGTATGTGGATACGTATTCCAGAAGTCCTTTTTCAATCGATTCCCCTGTATGATCCTTCACATGAAGAATCCTTCGCACCGAATGGGCAGCTTCCCGTGTTTTGTCGAGGCTTCCGTCGTCGAGCCGGCAAAAGGGGATTTTCGCCCGTTTTATAAGGTATTCTTCCACTATGGAGGGACCTTCTTTTGCTATCAATTCGACCGCATCCCTGCAGTTCAGATAATCTCCCGCCTTGATTATGTCTTCCGCAAGGAGATCGGGCGTATCCTCGTCTCCGCTCGCGACTATACCGCCTTGAGCATACCAGGAATTCGTTTCCCGCATGTCGCGTTCCTTGGTGAGAACCGCCACTTCGAGCCCTTTGTCCGCAGACGCGAGCGCTGCGGACAGACCTGCCAACCCGGAGCCTATAATGAGTACATCGAAAAAACGCGAAGAGTCCATAGAATCATTCCTTTTTGATCTTCAAAGAATAATCAAACGCCTTTACAGAATGCGTAAGGCTTCCGACAGATAGGAAGTCCAATCCGAGCGAACCGAACTTCTTTACCTTTTCTATGCTCATGTTCCCCGATGCTTCGAAAAGCACCTTTCCCCGTCCCAATTCCACCGATTGGGCCATGGTATCCGTATCCATATTATCGAGCATGATGATATCCACTGCTTCCGCAACAGCCTCTTCGACTTCCGAAATCGTCCTGCACTCAACTTCTATGCTGAAGCGATCCTGCCACTTCTCCCGCACTTTTCTTACTGCATTGCGTATTGAACCTGCTGCATCTATGTGGTTGTCCTTTATCAGCACCATATCGTACAACCCCATCCTGTGGTTTTTCCCTCCACCGGTAACCACGGCATACTTGGAAAGTTCCCTGTACCCAGGAAGCGTTTTACGGGTATCAAGTATCACTGTTTTACCTGCGGACTGCGCGGCCTCCACGAAGGACCGCGTGGCAGTGGCTATTCCCGAAAGAAATGCGATGAAATTGATCGCTATCCGCTCGCAGGAAAGAATCTGCAGAGTTTTTCCTGCCACGCGCGCCACGAGATCGCCAGGGCAGAGCCTGTCTCCGTCCTGTTTGAAAAACGTCACTTCGATGGAGCTGTCCAGAAACAGAAACGCATCCTTGAAACAAGCAGTACCGCAGAGCACTCCGTTGTCCTTGCTCAGAAGTTCGGCGGTACAGAGCTCGTCTGCGAAAATGGCTCGGGATGTGACATCCCCCGCTTCATTCAGATCTTCCTGAAACGCGAGGGAGAGAAGAGTTTGAAAAGCGGATTGCTTCATACCTGCGATCATACGCTAATGCTTCATTGTATTCAAGCAAATCCTTCAGCCGAATGGTTTGTTCCCATTTGACACCGGCCCCGCTCTCCTCTATACTGGGTACGTGGGAAACAACTATATATCAGCATTTACCTCTGCGCTAGGGGAAATTTTCAAGGAAATCGGTATCCCGAATATCGAATTGGCTGCAGCCGATTCCAACGGAAAGGAGTATCAAATCGTATCGACCGTGGGATTGACCGGCGATATTCAGGGGTACGTGATGTTGAAAACCGATTTCCCCTGTGCAGAAGAGTTCGTCGCGCACATAAACGACTCTATGGGTATGGAGAAAACCGAAAGGAAATTCGGGGAATACCACAAAGCCGCCTTGAGCGAGATAACGAACCAAATCTGCGGGAGAGCCATGATGTTGCTCTCGGACTCGGGGTATGACTGCAATATCACACCGCCTACCATTGTGACAGGCACAGCGGTTTTTACGGATGTGTTGAATCTTGTGGACTCTTCGTCCACACTGGTGAAGAGCCCGTTCGGCGATTTTAACCTATTCATAGGCATAAAAAATTTGAAAAATAGCAAATAAAACAGTTGACACTCTCTTCTCGTTCAACTTAGATTTTCAGGTGGGCAAAGCCAAGAACTCTAAAAAAGGGAGAGGAGTATGTTCTCAGAGACAAATACGCTGATAGAGGAAGAAATCCCAACTTTCTACATGTCGGACGAAGATGACGACTTCGATGACGATATGGATCAGGAAGACGATTATTACGACGACAGCTTCGATGACTACGAGAATGACTTCGACGACGATTTCGACGAGGATATAGACGAAGACGAAGATTTCGAAGACGACGATATGGATGAAGACGAGGATTTCGACGACGAATTAGACGAAGAAGAAGATTACGAAGACGACGATGACTATGAATACAATGACGACCTCGACTACGATGATTTCGACGAGTGAAATACCGTTTTCGCGGAGTACCATAGTCGCTCTAATTCATAAAAATCCCGCATAGCGACGCTCATGAGATGAATGATGATGTCCGAGCAATCGAGAAGAACCCACCCATCTTCTTCAAGGTTTTTTTGTTTCTGGCGTGGTTCAATACCACGCTCAGATAATAACATGAGAAGATGTTTCAACAATCCCTTCAGATGTCCTTGGCTGGAAAACGTGGAAATGATAAAAAAATCCGCAAAGCTACTCTGTTCTGAAATATCGAGGACAATCGTTTCCTGCCCCTTATGCTCTTCCAGCATATGAGCGATTTCTTCAGCCAGTTGTTTCCTATTTGCAGTACCGTCCATCAAAATCCTTTCCCAAAATAACTGTAACTTGTATTTGCGGATCTACCCCGGCATCGAGCTCGGACAATACCCGCTTGCATCGGATGACTTCTGCAACCCGCTCAGCGAGCACTTTGTTCCCTTTTCTATCTATCACCACCGTATTCGCATAATCGTTCTTTGATGCATTTTTCACCACGAGAATCTCAAAACCAAAACTCTGGAAAAGCTGCATGGTCCTCGTCGCAAGGCCGGTCACCGGAGTACCATTCAGGAGCTCGATAGTGATATTCATCTCCTCTTCGCCCATGGTATCCGCTTTCGCCATGGTTTCCCTGGTCTGCTGCACTGTCTGCTTCAAAAGTTCTCCGTCGTAATGAGGAAACAGCAAATTCTGATTATCGACGGAACGCTTCACCCCGAGCACCCGCTGAAAAACGATACGCTCCACATCCAATTTGCTCATTTCCTTGAGAAATGCGGCAAACGCCCGCCTGTCGAGATTAGTCCGTATGTTGCCGTGCAGGAAGGGATATACCTTGTCGTTAAGCAGTATGGTACTGTGCTCTCCCAACGTCTTCAAAAGCGATTGCATGAATTTTTGCTGTCTGGAGATTTTATCCAACTCGGATTCCTCCGGCAGCGCATATGTGAGAAAAGTCTTCACTTTGCTTCCGTCCAGAAGAACGCTCCCTGAAGGAAGTAAGAGCCTCTTCTCTTGAATGATCGTTTCCACTGGATTGGCTATGAAAACTTCTACGCCTTCCACCAGATCGATTATGTTTCCTGTATTGTCCAGGCTCATCTCGACATAGAACGGAATTTCGATACCGATGAGTTTTTCAATGATTCTGAGGTAGGGGGCTACATTCGACTCTTTGAACAGCACATCTATCCTATCGACCCGTTTCAGAGATTCGATGATAGAACCCACATCGCCAGGGATATCGAGGATGGAGCCCTTGTGCGTTTTGGGGTTGTAGAAAAAAACTTCAGTGAGCACAGGCTTTCCGCCTTCATGCACGATGAACAGCGTTCTCAGTTCCTCCCCTTTTGACAGGAGTTCGCTGATTCGGTCCGTACGCATCTGAAAATAGATGGCTCCCACCGTTGCGCCGATGATAAGCGCTATAATTGCTATGAAAATGATGCTTTTGTCGAATACCTTAGACCGCTTCACAGTAACTCACCTTTTTTTTCAATCGAGTATACAACGCACGGGAAGGTTCAGCAATGTACTTATTCTGGGATTTAAGATGCGCAAACGTGTGCTCGAGAATTCGCAGCACCATACCATCGAGCGAACACGAATCTATATCCGCCCTGAACCCATCGTCGATATGCGTACGGCTTGGCTCTACATAATCCGCTATGTACACGGCTTTTGCAAGATCTCCCATATACGGATCGCCGAAGGTATGGCAGCGGACTGCATCGAGTATTTCCGGATCCTTGATGCCGAATTCTCGCTCGAGGAATACGGCACCAGCACGTGCATGGAGAAGCTTTGGATGCTCGAGCTGCCAGTGCTCCACAGCCAAACCATCCAACCCTGCGAGTTTTATCAGTCTCGCAGGAGAAAACTCTCTGGCGACGTCATGGAGCAGGCCCGCCACATAACCTTTCCCCACATCCAGGCCGAAGCGTCTGCAGAGTTTTTCCGCATACAGCGCTGTTTCTTTGGAATGATTCAGCCTCCTCCTACTCATGTGTTTTTCGAGATATCGGGTGAATTCTTTCATGATTCCGTCACATACACCTTGTGTGTTCGAATATACTCGTATACTCCTTCGGGAACAAGATACCTGTATGGTTTTCCCTCCCTGACCCTCCTGCGGATATCCGTTGAGGAAATGGGCAGTATGAGGTTATCGATATACCGATGGGGATATTCAAAACGAATTTCCTCGGAGTTGCTCCTATGCGCGACAATGAGATCGACTTCGCAAGAGAGCGCTTCCGCCCGCTTCCATGAAGAGAAACCGGCGAGGAGATCGTCCCCAATGACGAAACCGGGCTTCTCATGCAATCTATAACGCTCTTTTACATCCGCTACGGTTTCGATGCTGTAGGAAATGCCCCCTCTGCGGATTTCGCAATCGTCCACCCTGAACTGCGAACGTCCCTGTACTGCTTGTTCGAGCATATTGAGCCGGTGTCTGGGATCTATGCGCAGATCCATATCTTTGTGCGCAGGTACATGCGAAGGAACGAACAACACTACCTCATAGCCGAAAGCGTCGACGATTTCTTCGGCGAGGAACAGGTGCCCGATGTGGGGAGGATTGAATGTGCCGCCCATGATGAGAAGCCGCATACTTAGCTGACCATTGTCCGGAAAGCGGCCTCGAGTTCCTGAAGCCCTGAGCGTGAAAAGGCGGAAATGCCGTAAATGCATTCACGCGGATAGCGTTTTTTCAGCTCATCGAGATGCTGAGGCGCCTCATCCAGATCGAGCTTTGAGCCTACGAGAATCCGTTTTCGATTTGCAAGCTCTTCGGAGTACGATGAGAGTTCTTTCCTGAGAATCTCAAACGAAGTGAGGTAATCCGGATCGCCCAGGTCTATGATGAACGCGAGCCCCTTTGTACGGGCGATGTGCTTTAGAAACTGAATGCCGAGCCCAGCACCGAGGGATGCACCTTCGATAATGCCGGGAATATCCGCCAGAATGATATCCCTGTCTCCAGCGTACATAACTCCGAGGTTGGGGATTTTCGTCGTGAAAGGATAACTTGCAATCTTCGGATGCGCATTGGTGAACAAGGACAAAAGCGTCGACTTACCTGCATTGGGAAAGCCCACGAGGCCGATGTCCGCTATGATGTTCAGTTCGACTCTGAGCGTTGCGGATTCCCCAGGGAGTCCCGGCTGAGCGAACCTCGGCGTCTGTCGTGTAGCGGTTCGGAAATGCCAGTTGCCTTTACCTCCCTTGCCGCCTCTGAGGAAGACCCACCGTTCAACGTTTCCCGATAAATCCTGTATGAGCTCTCCGGAATCCGCGTGCTTGAGCAGTGTTCCGGGCGGAACCTCGATCTCGACCGAAGCGCCATCTGCGCCGTGCATGCGCGCGCCCCTACCGGGCTGTCCGTTCTGCGCCTTAAACACGCGTTTTGCTTTCAGATGATAAAGCGTTTTCAGATTTTTTTTTACGACAAAGATAACATCGCCGCCTCGACCACCATCTCCTCCGTCGGGGCCGCCTTTCGGCACATACTTCTCTCGTCGAAACGAAACCGCTCC
Organism: uncultured Spirochaetales bacterium; assembly: GCA_964631915.1. Lineage (GTDB taxonomy): Bacteria > Spirochaetota > Spirochaetia > CAZWAS01 > CAZWAS01 > CAZWAS01. Next base: position 8,436 of record CAZWAS010000084.1, read on the forward strand.
GTTGCCCCCTTTCCCGGATTCAACTTCGATGATAGTTTCGTCTACGAAGCCTTGCACTAATCAGGACTCCGATATTGGTTCTATGCTGACGAGCTTTCTCCCTTTGTGGTCGTGGAATTTCACCGTTCCGGTCGCACACGCGAAGAGAGTATCGTCTTTGCCTATTCCCACGAATTCGCCGGGATGAAATTTCGTTCCATGTTGCCGCACGATGATTTCTCCAGCATTGACGAATTGGCCGCCTGAGCGTTTCACGCCAAGCCTCTGTCCTGCCGAATCCCTACCGTTTCTTGAACTTCCTCCGCCTTTCTTATGTGCCATTGGTATCACTCCTCATTGTAATCATGCAAATCGATCCGAACGTCTTCAGGATATTCCGAAACCACGTCTAAAAGACCGTAGGTCAGATATTCCGTTATTCCGCGTACCCAATCCCGCTTCTCCTGCATAACCGGTCCAAGGACGATCTGCAGGAAACCGGGGTTATCCGCCTGTACTTCCAACGATAATCCTTCTGCAGAACCAAGCGTGCATGCCGCCGTTCTAACGAGGGCCGTCACCGCAGCACAGGGCACATTGTATCCCGCTTTCTCGCCTGAGGCATGTCCCTGAACGAGGATCTGTCTCAGGCATCTGTCCCTGTACAGTTCCAGACTGATCTGTATCAAAAAAACTTTACGCTCCTGTGATATCCTCGATCTTTACCAACGTGTACTGCTGCCTGTGGCCTCTTTTTCTTCGATAATTCTTTCTTCGTTTATATTTGAAAATGATGACCTTTTTGTCTTTTATGTGGTCTTCCACCCTGGCCTTTACAGTGCTTCCTGAAACATACGGCGTACCGATCTTCACTTCGTTGTCCCCACGGAGCATGACGACCGAATTCCATTCCACGGCTTCGCCCTTCTCCTTATCTATTTTATCCACTCTGAGCACATCGCCTTTCGAAGCCTTGTACTGCTTTCCCTTTATTACAACCAATGCGTACATCAATATCCCCTATTGCCAATGTTAATGTCTTATGGGTATAGCATAATACTTCGCGATCGGTCAAGTAGCCGGGTTCCAGCCCTATGCAACGCCTTCCCGACAATTCACTATGGGGCGAGATACGCATGTATCGACTTCGCAGCCTGTCTCCCATGGAAAATAGAGCGAACTACGAGGGAAGCACCGGTAACGGCGTCCCCAGCAGCGAACACAGCGGGAGCGCTCGTCATATATGCCGCGTTCACGGCTATGTTGCCCCTACTGTCGAGGTTCAGCTTCAGGTCCTTTATTAGGGCACCGTGCTCCACGTTGACGAATCCCATGGCGAGGAGCACGAGGTCGACTTTCACGGAGAATTCGGAACCCGGAATAGGTTTCATTTTCAGCGGCTTTCCGTCTCCCGAAACTTCCCACTCGACGCGCTGAAAATGTCCTTCCTCCACATGCACCCCCCTGCCCGAAAACCTGAGCGTCTCTATAGACCAATCCCGTTCGCAGCCCTCCTCGTGCGATGAGGAACTGCGGAGTATGTTGGGCCATGCAGGCCAGGAAGGATTCGAAGGGGCCTTCCACTCGAGAGGTTTCGGCATGATTTCGAACTGGATAATCCGCTTCGCACCTTGCCGCTTTGCAGTACCTATGCAATCAGACCCCGTATCCCCTCCTCCGATGACTATGACATTCTTGTTTCTTGCAGAAATGATGTCTTGTTCTCTCAATTCGCCTGCAACGAATCTGTTGGATCCCGTGAGGTATTCCATTGCGAAGTGTATGCCCTCGAATCCTCTCCCCTGCACAGGCAGATCCCTGGGAACTCCGCATCCTGTGGTGATAAGAATAACATCGTATTTCCTTCGCATATACGCCGCTGAAATATCTTCGCCTGCTATTACCCCTGTCTCATATACGATTCCTTCTTCGGCCATGAGCGCGAGTCTTCTGTCGAGCACCCATTTTTCGAGCTTGAAGTCCGGTATGCCGTACCGAAGAATCCCTCCGAGCTTACCGGCGCGTTCGAATATCGTCACGGAATGCCCTGCCCTCCTGAGCTCCTGTGCAGCCGCCAACCCGGCAGGGCCCGAACCGATAACCGCTATGCGTTTTCCCGTGGTCCGCCGCGGAGGCAAAGGCTTTACCCATCCCTGTTCGAACGCGTGCTCTATGATGGCAAACTCGATCTGTTTGATGGTAACAGGGCTCGAGTTTATCGAAAGTGTGCAGGAAGCCTCGCAGGGAGCAGGGCAAACTCTGCCGGTGATCTCAGGGAAATTATTGGTCAAATCGAGCCGCTCCAACGCCTCTTTCCACTGATCCTTGTACACAGCATCGTTCCATTCGGGTATGAGGTTGGTGACTGGACAGCCGAGGGCATGGCAGAACGGAATACCGCAATCCATACACCGTGCAGCCTGTTCTTTGAGGTCCTCATCCTTGAGCCTGAGATAGACTTCCTTGTAATCCTTCACACGCTCATACACCGGTCGCGTTGCAGCAGTTATACGTTGGTATTCGAGAAATCCGGTGGGCTTACCCATTACGCATATACCTCCTCGTGCATTTCTACGACCTCAGATTCCTGCCATTCCTGTTCCTTCATGCGTTTCAGCGCCATCCGATAATCCAGGGGCATGACTTTTACGAACAACGGAAGCATCTCATCGAGTCGTTCGAGAATCTGGGCAGCGAGCCTGCTTCCTGTAAGCTCTGCGTGCTTTCTCATGTACACAACGAGAAAGGCCTTGTCTTCCTCCTCGAGCACAGGTTCGATGTCCACCATCTCCAAATTGCAACGGGTGTCGAAGAGCTGATTTTCATCGAGCACATACGCTATGCCCCCGCTCATTCCTGCGGCGAAGTTGACTCCGGTCTCTCCCAGCACGATAACTCTGCCGCCTGTCATGTATTCGCATCCGTGGTCTCCCACACCTTCGACAACCGCTATGGCTCCTGAGTTCCTCACCGCGAAACGTTCTCCCGCCATACCGTTTATGAACACTTCTCCGCTCGTGGCACCGAAGAGGTTCACGTTCCCTGTTATGCTGTTTCTCTGTGGTATGAACGTCGAGGTCCTGGGCGGATAGATGATGAGTTTCCCTCCCGAAAGCCCTTTCCCGAAATAGTCGTTCGCATCTCCTTCCAACGTGAACGTGACTCCGGGAGCAAGGAAAGCGCCGAAACTCTGGCCGGCAGAACCCGAGAATTTCACATTGATCGTGTTTTCTGGCAACCCCTTCGATCCATATCTTTTCGCTATGACGGAACTCAGGGTAGCGCCTACCGTCCTGTTGCAGTTCCGTATGGTTTTCGATAGGGAAACCGGTTCGAATGTCTCTATGGCTTTCGCGGAGAGCTCGATAAGCTCTCCGTCTATGCACTTCGAAAAATCGTGCTCCTGCGCCCTTATGCACCGCAAAGGCATGCCAGGGGATGCAGCAGGCGGCGTAAAAATTTTCGTGAAATCGAGATGCACAGCCTTGTAATGTTCGACAGCCTTGTTCGTGTCGAGCATATCGACTCTGCCTACCATGTCGTCGAAGGTTCTGAATCCGAGTTCCGCCATGTATTCCCGTACTTCCCTCGCAACGAAACGCATGAAGTTCATGAGGTGTTCCGGTTTTCCGTTGAACCGTTTCCGCAACTCCGGATTCTGCGTCGCAATACCCACAGGACAACTGTTGAGGTGGCATTTGCGCATAACGACGCAGCCGAGGCTCACCAGGGCGGCAGAGGCGAAACCGAACTCTTCGGCACCCAAGAGAGCGCCTATTATCACATCTCGACCAGTTTTCAGCTGGCCGTCGACCTGCACTCTGATTCTATCCCTAAGCTTGTTCATAACGAGAACCTGCTGCGTCTCCGCAAGCCCGATTTCCCACCATGAGCCTGCGTATTTGATGGAGGAAAGCGGCGATGAGCCCGTGCCTCCATCGGCTCCGCTTATGAGTACCATGTCCGCTTTGCCCTTGGCAACGCCTGCGGCCACAGTGCCGACGCCGACTTCGGAAACCAGCTTCACAGAAACCCGCGCTTCGGGATTGGCGTTTTTCAAATCGAAGATAAGTTGAGCGAGATCTTCGATCGAATAGATATCGTGATGGGGAGGAGGCGATATGAGCCCCACACCGACTGTGGAATTCCTCACTTTTGCTATGACGGCATTGACCTTATGCCCCGGCAGCTGTCCGCCTTCCCCCGGTTTCGCTCCCTGGGCGATTTTTATCTGCAGTTCTTTCGCGCTCACGAGATAGTGTATGGTGACCCCAAAGCGACCCGATGCAACTTGTTTTATCATGCTGTTCTTCGAATCCCCCGAAGGAAGAGGCTTATACCGTTCTTCGTCCTCTCCTCCTTCTCCTGAATTGCTCCTCGCTCCCAGTCGGTTCATGGCCAGAGCTATGGTTTCATGCGCCTCCTTACTCAGGGACCCGAACGACATGGCGCCTGTGACAAAACGCTTCACTATGGACTCTTCGGATTCGACTTCCTCGAGAGGTACGGGATTTCCTTTTTTCAGTGTAAAAAGGCCGCGCAGCGTGCAAAGGTTTTTGCTCAAGTCGTTGATCTGGGCACTATACTGCTTGAAGACCGCATAATCCCCTTCCCTGACCGCTTTTTGCAGAAGAACCACGGCTTCTGGCGAAAACAAATGTTTTTCGGAATTGCGTTTGAACTGATACTGCCCTCCAGACGGAAGAGCATCGGTGTTACGCTCTTCGTATGCGAAAGCGGCAGCGTGCCTGTCGAGAGCCTCTTTTTCGATCACCTCAATGCCCACGCCGCCTATATGCGAAGATGTGCCCGAAAAATACTTTTCCACAAACTCCTCATGCAGGCCTACGGCTTCATAAATCTGGGAGCCTCTGTAGCTCCGTATGGTGGATACTCCCATCTTGGACATGACTTTCAGGAGCCCTTTCTTTACCGCGCTTATGTAATGCTCTATGGCAGTATGCACGGACATATCCTGCGGTATGTAGTTCCTGTTACGGAGATCGACGATGGTTTCGAAAGCGAGGTAGGGATTTATGCCTGAAGCGCCGTAGCCGACGAGAGTGGCGAAATGGTGTACCTCCCTCGCTTCTCCGGTTTCGAGAATGAGACCTGTGCGGTGGCGTTTGCCTTTGCGGACAAGGTGGTGATGCGCCGCCCCTATGGCGAGAAGGGAAGGGATAGCAGCCAGTTCCCTGCACATCTGTTTATCGCTCAGAATGACCAATGAAAAACCCTCATCGACCCGTTTTTCGATCTCGGAACACATGACGGAGAGCGCCTGCTCCAGAGCTCCGGGAC
>CAZWAS010000084.1:13725-16789 GCA_964631915.1 uncultured Spirochaetales bacterium
GTCCGCAGGGAACACCATGGGAACCGTCGCGACTTTGTATCCCGGTACATCGGAGTTCCGGAGCCATTCAAGATCGTCGTTGGTGAGAATCGGATGCGAAAGTTTGAGCTGGCGGCAGTGTTCGGGGGTTTCAGCGAGCAGATTCCGCTCTGTGCCGACAAAGCTCATCAAGGACATGACAAGGCTTTCCCTGTACGGATCTATGGGAGGATTGGTCACCTGCGCAAAAAGCTGACGAAAATAGTTGTAGAGAAGTTGCGGTTCTTCGGAAAGCACCGCCAGGGAAGCGTCGTTTCCCATGGAACCAAGAGGTTCCTGTGAATCTTGAACCATGGGCGTCAGTATCACCTTGAGGTCTTCGAGCGTATAGCCGAACGCCCTCTGCCGCAACGAAAGGCTCTCTTTATCCACTCCCACGGGCCCCGGTACCTGAAACAACCCCTTGAGTTCTATCCTGTTCTCCTCGAGCCAGCGCCTGTACGGTTTGCTCCGCGAAACTACGGATTTGATCTCGTTGTCCTTGACCACGCGATGTGCCTGCGTATCCACCAGAATCATCTTTCCCGGAGCGAGCCTGCCCTTTTCGAGAACATCTTCGGGATCGATATCGAGCACTCCCACTTCGGAGGCGAGCACCATTTTCCCGCTTTTCGTGATAACATAACGGATCGGTCTGAGGCCGTTCCTATCGAGAATGGCGCCGATTTTTATGCCGTCCGTGAACGCTACGGCTGCGGGCCCATCCCAGGGTTCCATAATGGCTGCGTGATACTCGAAGAATGCCCGCTTGTCCTGGCTTATGTGATATTTCGTCCCAAATGCTTCTGGAATCATCATCACTGCGGAATGTTCGGGCGTTCTCCCGCCCTGCACGAGCAGCTCGTACACATTATCGAAGATTGCGGAATCGCTGAGCGACGGGTTGACCACAGGAATAAGTTTCTGCACATCATCGCCGAACAGCTCGGACGACAGGTTCGATTCCCTGGCCTTCATATTGTTGATATTTCTGCGGATCGTGTTGATTTCTCCATTATGCGCAATGAATCTGAACGGCTGTGCGAGCGGCCAGGAAGGCATGGTGTTGGTGCTGTAACGCTGGTGTACCAGGCTGAACACGCTCGTAAAATCCCCGTCGTTGAGATCCGGATAAAACGTTCCGAACTGCGGAGCCACAAACATACCTTTGTACACAATGGTCCTCGACGACATGGAGGGAATATAATATTCCTTGAGCGAATAGCCGAGTTTTTTCAGGTTATTCTCCAGGCATTTGCGCACTACGTACAGCTTACGTTCGAGCGGATCGCCGGAAAGCCCTTCGAATCGGATGAAGGCCTGCCAAAAAGAAGGGATGGTTGCCTTTGCAAGCTCTCCGAGGCAGGCCGGATCGGTGGGAACCCTCCTCCACCCGAGTACTATGCCGCCTTCCCGGCCGATCGTCTCGTCGGAAAGCTTTCTGGTTTTCTCCGCTTCTTTTTCATCCTGCGGGAGGAAAAAGAAACCGACTCCGTACGAACCGGGCTCGGGAAGTGCGAAGGGAAGCGTTTTTTTGAAAAAACGGTGGGGCACCTGCAAGAGCATGCCTGCGCCGTCGCCTGTTTTCATATCCCCGCCTACAGCACCTCTATGTTCGAGATTGCGGAGAATCTGCATCCCTTCTTCGACTATGGCATGTGAAGACTCGCCGTTTATCTGAACGACAAAGCCTACCCCGCATGAATCGTGTTCATACTGGGGATCGTAGAGTCCGTGTTTTTCCATCATACGCTTTCGAGTCCTCGCTATTCATGTGGAGTATGGAAACATTATCTAGCAATAAGCGTGCCAATAAACAATGCAGAAATATGTTATTGTAGGACAAGAGTTTATATTTATACAGAAAAAATGCATAAATATGAAACCTACCTATATGTAGGGAAAACGGCGATAGACCCTACATTTCGGTAGGCGATCTCGGATCACATGGTATCTAGATACGGAATGCCGATGAGGTCGAACGCTTGTTTCAAGACGTCGAGCACCGCGCGAACCAGAGCTATCCGCGTCACAACGATATCAGGATCGGGGTTTTGAAGGATCGGATTGTCGTGATAGTACCTGGAGAACACCTTTGCGAGTTCGTAGAGATAATTCGCAATGACGGAAGGGTTCAATTCCTTTGCAGCTAGTGCCACCGATTCGGGAAACGCAGCCATGAGTTTCACGATTTCCCATTCTTCCGGAACCGTAAGTTTCTCAGGGGTGAATTTTCCGGTTGCATACTCTCCTTTCCGTTCATCGTACTTTCTGAGCATACTCGCTATGCGGGCTCCCATGTATTGGAGATAGGGACCCGTATTGCCTGTGAACGAGAGGGACTCCCGAGGGTTAAAGATCATGTCTTTATACGGCGAAACCTGGAGAAGGAAATAATTCAACGCAGCGAGCGCGATTTTTTTCGCAGTTCCCTCTATGTCCTCAATTTCCCCTTCCCTTCCCTTATCCCTGATCTCCTGTTTGGCCATTTCGGACAATTCAGCAAGAAGATCATCAGCATCCACCACAGTTCCTTCCCTGGATTTCATCTTTCCTTCAGGGAGGTTCACCATGCCGTAGGAGAGATGGAAAAGGTTCTCCGCCCAGGAGAAACCGAGCTTGCCGAGCACATAAAACAGCACCTTGAAATGGTACTGTTGCTCCGAAGCCACCACATAGATCAGTTTTTCGAAGGGCCAGTCCTTATGCCGCGCTATTGCTGTGCCTATATCCTGAGTCAGGTATAAGGAAGTTCCGTCGCTGCGCAGAAGTACCTTCTTGTCGAGGTTCACTTCGGAACAGTCGATCCACACGGAGCCGTCCGTTTCCTTGTAGAAAACCCCTTGTTCGAGGCCCTTCAGCACCTCTTCCCGACCTCTGAGATAAGTCTCGCTTTCGAAATAATACGCATCGAAGGAAATGCCCGTATTCCGATACGTTTCCTTTATGCCTTCAATTGCCCATGTATTCATGAGCTTCCAAAGGTCCGTGGTTTCCTTGTCGCCCAGCTCCCATTTCCGGAGCATATCCCGTGCCTGCTCCTCTA
>CAZWAS010000084.1:16820-18255 GCA_964631915.1 uncultured Spirochaetales bacterium
TGATCGCTCTTTATTCCCTCCTGTTCCGGTGTCCTGCCTCCGCCGAACTTCAGATAAGCGAGCATGGATTTGCAGATATGAATGCCTCTGTCGTTTATCAGGTTTACTTTTTTTACATCGGCTCCACACGCCTTGAGTATGCGCGAAACGCTTTCGCCTAGAGCGTCGTTTCGGAGGTGCCCAAGGTGCAGGGGTTTATTCGTGTTCGGACAGGAGAATTCCACCATGATCTTTTGTCCTTCATGTGTGCGTGGAGCGCCGGCACGGAGCCCAGCGGATTCGAGCACAGAAGCTATGATCTTCGCCTTGTCGAGCCTGACATTCAGATACGCCCCCTGGAGTAAAATCTCGCCCGGGAAAGGTTGAGCCGTCTTTTCGACAATCGCCTTCGTCCGTTTTGCGATTTCCGGAGGAGGAAGTTTCAAGATCTTCGCATAGGGGAACATGGGGAAAGCGATATCGCCCAGCTCCGGCTTGGGAGGCGTCTCCATAATAATATCATCAATATTTAATGCATTCACCCTGAGATCGTTCTCGCAGAGCAACCGAGTAAGCGCGTTGCACACCAATTGTTTCCAGCTCAGCTTTGCCTTATTCATACTAGTCTCCTTCGTGCTCCTTCATATAACCGAACAATACGAGCATTCTGGTAAACGCCCCGCTCCCTTCCCGCCTGTAGGATCCGAACCGGGGATCGCAGCAGGTACACACGTTTATATCCGAAAACAAAACGCCCTGTTTCGCGAGAATCGCTTTGTTGGCGGCTTTCATATCGATGAACATGCTTGCTCCGTCTGTACGCACTGCCTTATCGCCCCAGCGTTCTCTGAAAAGTTTTGCCCTGTGCTCATCTACAGCATAACAGCAGGAGCCTATGCAAGGTCCGAGCACAACGCGCAGGTTTTTCGGGTCGCTGCCGTGCCTCCTTTGCATGAGGACAAGCGCATCTTCGAGTATGCCTGTCCCTTTCCACCCGGAATGCAGTATGCCGAAACAGCCTGTCTTTTCGTCAAACAAAAGAATGGGCATGCAGTCGGCCACCGTCACTGCAAGCAGCACTCCCTTATCGCAGCTCACGAGCCCATCCCCTTCGCAATGGCTCAGCTCCATATCGATATCCGCGCTGTACACGATACGGGAATGCACCTGATTGAGCATCTTTACCCGGGCGGATACCACGCCGAGTTCGCTGAAAAACCGACAGCGGTTGCTGTTATGTAGGCCCGCTCCCTTGCCCATATCGCCTGCATCCCGCAAGGACATGTATGCAACAGGCGAACCGGCACGGGAACTCACCGAAAAACGCAGATACCGACCATCTGCGGAGGACACGGAAGGGACCGCATTGCTCATCCGTTTCATGTACCAGAGAATGCCGAAAGAGTCAATTCCAGCGTTTTTCTATATCGTAGAGCTGGCCTAAGAGGTCGCGGCT
>CAZWAS010000085.1:0-17572 GCA_964631915.1 uncultured Spirochaetales bacterium
TCACGGATCGGTGACGCCGCGGAAAATCGCCGAGCGAGTGCGGCTCGGCGAATCCCTGGGCGAAGGGGAGCCGCCGCTCCTGGGCATCAAGACGTCCGATGTGCTGGAGTCCTTTTTCCGGGATATTGCTCCTCCCCGATTGGAATCCGCATCGGTTCTACGCAAAGGTATTGCTCGCGGTGTCGCCGAAGGCGTCTTTGCATATCTTTCAGCAGGGGCGATTCATGAATCGCCCGTTCTCGGCTCTGAGGGGAAATACCAGGTGAACCAAGACAAGGTGATTCTCTACCGCTCAATTGCTGATGACGAGATCGATTTCGATTCCGGCTTCCTGATGCTGCCACAAGCGATCCCGAAAGCGCCGGTGGCCCAACCTGCTGGTGCCTTCCCCGTCGATACAGGCGCAGTCCCCCCACCGAGCGTCCAAGAGGGCCAAGCCGGAATTGGGGTGGAAACCGGTACTGGACCAGTGACTACGGAGACGGATGTTTTCGGTCGGAAGAAGCAGGTCGTACTGATATTCGAAGCCACCAGAGAACAGGTCTTCAAGGCATTCCCAGCCATCGCGAACCTGGCAGACAAATCCGACGGAGCCAGGGTGCGAATCCGCATCGAGGCCTCATCGTCCGCGGGCTTCGATCCATCCTGGCTGCGCAATGCCGTGGACGAACCGCTCGACGAGGCAAACATCGAATGGACGGCAGAGGAATGACAAAGGAGGTGCACCATGACTAGTACGAATGGTGAACGAACCTATCAATTCAAAGCGTTGACGGACGTGTGGACCGGCGACCTCAATGGAAAGCCTGACCATCTTATCACTACCGGCCTGCTCGGTTCCATCCGCTGGTGGTTCGAGGTGCTGGTGCGGGGCTTAGGCGGCTGTGCCTGCGATCCCAGCGAAACGAAATGTGAAGATCAAAATCATTGCGTGGTCTGCGAACTTTTCGGCTGCACCGGCTGGGCGCGGAAGTTCAGGTTTGAAGTTTTAGATAAGGGGGGCAATACCAAGAAAGATCAGATTAAAAAAGACCAAACTTTTATACTCCGTTTTACGCCCCTCCGTCCGATCCGCGATGAAGAGTTTGCCCTCCTGGACGCAACTATGCGCCTCATTTCCGACTACGGAGCCCTCGGCGGCAAGACGGTGTTCAAACCGACAGACGAAGCAGATCGGATAGGAGAAACACATCATCAAGATTATGGCATTGTGAAAATTGAAAATGTCGATCCGCTATTAATAATACGTCCGAACGTTACAGAAGTAAAAAAGTACATATGTGAGAAACGATGGAGGAAACTGGAGTTCCAAAACGACAAAAAAGAAGATTTCAGTTGGGCATCACTCGAGCACTTTTGGTTTGTTGATAATAAAACTCTAAGCCGCGATAGCACCAGTTCCAGTACATTTAACAAAGTGCTTGGTAGAAAAGAGAGCAAGGCATGTGTTGATTGCGGACAAGTTCATGATCCACCCCAAAAGTGCCTGACAACAAAGCGCCACCCAAGGCGCGAAAGTGAAGAACTGGTCAATTCGAATGACAAAGCCTCAAGATGGCTTGCCGGTTCTCAGCAGGAAAGTAAAAAAGTCTTTAGTTTCAAGAATCACGCAAGAACCTTCGGCTTTGTGAAACCCGGACTGATCGATTTCAACGCCATGAAGCAACGTCTGATAAAGGTTTGGGGACAGAACGACTGGAGTTTTCTCACCGGAGACAAAATCATCGATCAGCTATTCTCAGGCAAGGAGGAAAGCTCATGAGCTTCGATTATTACGCCTTCCTGGCCGAAAACACATCATGCCCGAAAGGAATGAACGAGGCCGGTCTCGCTTCCGGATTTGTGGATGGATGCACAGTCTGGTCCTGCCGGGATAAACCGCAAGATAAAAAAGCACCTGACCCAAAAAACGAAGCTCGCATATACTACATATACTATATGAAACAATCGGCTGAACCGCAGCTCAAGCTCCCTCCGGAGCTAAACCTTGAGCCGGACCATGTTCCCCTACTGCACTCAACCTGGTTCGGCATCGACGTTTCATTCACCCTGGCATCAGCCTGGTACTCGAAGGACGACCGCCTTTTTCACGTGCTGGACAACCCCGTGCGCAAGGACAGAGTATTCGGAGTACCGTACATGTCCGCAGCCTCCTGGAAGGGACTTCTTCGCTGGGCCTGTAGGATGCAGGCAGGCTTGCGCGAATATTTAGACCAGCACGACATGAAAATGATCGGCTGGAAGGACCCGTCCTGGATCGTTCATCTTTTCGGTAATGAAAAAGGTGAACAGAATGAATTCCAGGCCAGCGCGCTGGTTTTCTATCCTACCTGGTTTAACAAAATTGGGTTTGAGGTGATCAACCCCCATAGCCGCGCCCGCCGTGCTGGGACTCAGCCTATTTACTATGAGGTCGTCCCGGCCGGGGCAAAAGGCAAACTGCGGCTGCTCTATGCGCCTCTGCCGGGGCACATCGAAAAAGACAACCCCGCCGACTTCATCAAAAACTTAATCGAAAGCATAAAAACGCTCCTTGAAACCTATGGCATCTCCGCCAAGCGCACGGCTGGATGGGGCACTGCAAGCATAGATAATAAAGAATCAAAGCTTTGGTTTGTAGAAACTAGCTGGCTAGACGAGCTTGTCGGCGGGGGCATAAAGGACGAACTAACTGAGCCTTTACCGGAGGAGTTCAAGAAACTGATCAACGAGGATGGTGATCCGATAAGCATTCTTCTCGATGAAAAGGGGGAATTACTAAGTAAGACACAATTTAAAAAGGTCGAAGGCGGGAAGCCGTGTACAAACAACGAGTTTGAGGGTTTCAAAATTTGGTACGAAAAAAACGGCAAATCATACAAAAGGAGCCTGAAGACAAACCAGGATTATACGCCGTCGATCAAAACAAAAATAATAACTTTTGAGGAATTCTTGAATAAATTAAAAGGCCGACTTACCCAAAAGGAAGGCGACCGATGAACGAATTCCAGGCACCTGATACATTGAGGGATTTTCGCCCCCTGCTTCTGGCCTGTGAAGCGATCGGCTGGCTTCACATGACGGGCAAGGCCAAAAAGGATTTCCTGCAGGGGCACGGCGGTCAAAAGAACACCTATGACTACAAGCAATGGCATAAGAACGAGAACCCGCCCTTCCCCTGGGATGACCTACTGCAGTGGGTTAAAAATAACTACCAGAAGAGCTCGTCCAGCAACATCGAATGGCCTACAACGCTGACAGCTTTTATCAGTGAGCATGCAGAAGGCCAATCAAAACAGAACCTTGTTGGCTTACTCCAAGCCGGCCACGCCATGGCTTCAGGCATCGAGAAGAATCTGCCGAATGACACTTCCCAGTATCTTGGCCAGGCTATCACGCACATGTGGTTGTCCACGGCCTTCGGCCACCCGGTCCGCAATCTATTGGCCAACCCGCCCGACTTACTCACCGATACAGGCTGGAAAGACTTACTTACGAAAATCAATGACCTCCTTGTCGAATTGAAGCGGCTTGGCAGCAACAGTTCATCAAACGACATCGATGGCTGGCGACGCTGGCGCGATGAGGCCGTGGGGCCCGATGGCTGGCTGCGCACGGCCTTTACGAGCACCCTGGCCGAAACTAGATTACCGAACAACGATGTCACGCTCTTCGATCAGTCCTATGTCGCGGCCGCCTTATTCAAAAGCGCCGCGGCCGGGGTGGTTTTAGAAGGCGCTTCGTTCCCCTTCCCCTGGTCTAACATAAAACTCAAACAGGAAACTCGTTGGCGGCTTCTTACCGTCGGAATAGGAGCAGACCACTACGAGTCCCGGGCGGTGAAGATCGGCGACTGGACCGGGTCGCGCCTGGCGATTGACGAGTTTTTCACCACAGTCTGCAGCCTCGTCGAGGTCGATCTGGCGGCGGGCTCCCTGCTTTACAGGGACGGCGTGACCTGCGTTTTTTCGTTCCCAGGAGAGCGGTTTAACTATGGCAATCAAAAGTACCAAGGCGGCGATTTACAAATCGGGCAGTGGCAAAGCTGGCTGACAGAGCAGATCGACGGCTATGCTCGTGCCGCCGGGATCGAGACGCCCCCCTATTGCAGCATCAGTGAACCTTCCCGCTCTCTTGTCACAATGACGGCGGAAATACGGAAGGCGCGGGAGACGATGGCTGTACCGCTGCATCGCAATTGGCAGATTCCTGGGGATGATTCCTCGTATGGCCATGTCTGCCCGGTATGCCTTGTGCGTAAAAACGGCTCAAAGACAGACAAGCAAAAGCCTTGCAAATATTGTTCTAATCGTCGTACTCACCGTCTGGGAATGTGGCTCGATGCGAAGCAAAACTCGGATACCATCTGGATCAGCGAGGTAGCCGACGCGAATGATCGCGCGGCCCTCGTCACGATGAGCCTGGATATCGAGCCCTGGCTTGACGGAAAGAGACTGGATTCGCTCAGAACCCAGGCTATTCCGGAATGGCAGGAATTCAATTCTGTTTTAGACTCCAAACCGAACCCAAGCGATCCCTCTACCTGCTACAGCAGCATTTTACAATACTTAAAAGGAAAACTCCCGTCCTTTGACAAAAAGGACCCCGTGCTGTGCAGCCTTCAGGAGGGATACCAGCATGAGAAGGATTGGCCGTCGTTCTTCTCCAAAATCGTCGAGGATCGGGCCGATGCGCCTGAGTGGAATGAACTCGACGATGATAAACGCGCCGCATGGCTTACGCACCAACTCTTTTGCAAGCTCGCCTCGCCGGGCCGCGTTTATCGCTTTTGGCGCCAGACGGAGGAGTTCTTCAAAAACCTGCTTGCCGAGTTCCACGAGGCGGCGGCCGTGGACCAGAACCACTGGCGTACCCGCCGTTTGCTGCTGAAACCCACCGCCACGTCCAGCAGCTGGCGTAACGGGGAACCGTACAGCGGCCGCTGCGACGGCAAGCCGTTCGACCTGCTCTATCGCCAGGAGAAAGGCGATTTCATAACCATCTTCAATCTCTCTAGGATATTGGAGTCTACACAGCTCAAAGATGTACTTAAAAACAAAACAATTACGTTAAAAAATGATGACAACGAACCCGTTGATGATCTTACGGTACAATCGGTAGAGGAAGCGCCCGATAACCTGTGCTGTTATCACCCCTTGATCCCCCTCGAAATTTCCCCGCTTCGTTGTAGGGTTATTCTGCCCCTCGAAGCCGCCTCCGCGTGCGTGGACCTGGCGATAGCAAGATGGAAGGAGCAGTTCGCCCGCGTCTGGGACAGGCTGCCGCTTAAGGTCGGCGTCGCGGCCTTTCCCAGGATGACGCCATTTCAAGCAGTTATTGAAACGACCCGCAACATTGAAGACGATCTCGACGAGCGTAATAAAC
Source organism: uncultured Spirochaetales bacterium (assembly GCA_964631915.1). GTDB lineage: Bacteria > Spirochaetota > Spirochaetia > CAZWAS01 > CAZWAS01 > CAZWAS01. The sequence goes on from CAZWAS010000085.1 coordinate 5,365, forward strand.
CTGAGGTGTGGCAGGTTAAGGGATGCGAGACACGAGAGGGCATCACCAACCTCAGGCTCACGTCTCTTGATCATAAACATGAAACTCTCCATACCGTGCCAATAAGCCTCCCCGATGGACGGGAAGATGTATTCTATCCCTACCTCGCCGTGGAAAACAAAGAAGTCCGTTCCCCTTTGGATTTCCGACATCCCGAAGGCCAGATCTTCAGCCACGCGAAAGATCTGCGGAACGGTGACAGGGTCCTCGTTTATCCCTCTCTTGTCGCCACTCTGTTCATGGACAATACGGCAGTGCGGTTTGAACCGATCAATCTACAACCGCTTTCTGAATGGACGCGGATGCGCGATCTCTGGAACCTCATTGAGAAGCATATCCCAAGCCAGACTGCACTCCGAGGAGTATGGTCGGAACTCATGGAACGGCGTTTTGCCTGGCAGGGGCCGGACGGGACATGGCTTGAGGGAGGAATGACAGCCTGGCTCGATCTCGCCCGCGCGCTCTTTCATGAACGCCTTGGCCTTCGAGGCGCCTGCCTTGAGACATTAGTGCAGGCAGCCGGCGAGGGGCTCTTGGAGTGGAGCCTGGAATGGCACATGAGCGTACTAAAAAAACACGTATCCGGAGGTGACCAATGACGACAAACAATCAAAGTTTTGGAACATTCCCATTCGTCGGTATGGCGCTCGATCCCATCCATGTGGGTACCGGCGGAACTCGACTGGGTCGGGTGGACAACAGTATAGTGCGAGATCCAGTCACCCGGATACCGAAAATTCCTGGGTCGAGCCTCGCGGGAGTCATGCGAGCCTACACGGCTATGGCAAAGGGGAAATATCCCGACTGCGCCGGGCTCGGCCAACCAGGCGACGACGGTACGGGAGGTCATTGCGGAAAGGCTGATTGTCCCGTCTGCACCGTGTTCGGTTTTGCCAAAGGCATAGGCACAAGCGGTGGTTTCGCGGGGCTGGCCGCCTTCAGCGACATGCAGGTGCTGCTCTTTCCAGTGGCGTCGCAAGCGGGGCCGCAATGGATCACGAGCCCCATGACATTATTGCAAACCAATCTGTTTACTTATTCGGAATTGGGCGATCCGCCCGAACAGCAGGCCGTTTACCGCAAGGCGGGCGGGAACGATCAGCCAACCTTTTTGAATCTCGGATGGCTTCTTCTGCCGGTCAAAACGGATTGGCAGTCGCTGAACCAGATTGCTCAAAAAACCAAAGAACTGAATATCCCGGATTACATCACGAACCGCGTGGGCCTTGTCTCTGACAAGCTCTTCGCCCATATCGTAAACAGCAACCTCGAAGTACGGACCTCGGTCGCCATCGATCCGGCCAGTGGAGCGGCCGAGGAGGGGGCGCTCTTCACCTATGAAGCCCTGCCCCGGAGCACGGTGTTTTTCTGGGAGGTAACCTGCCGGAATCCAAAACACTTCAAGATCAATCAAGATGACGTGAAGGCGGTCAACTCACCGGAGCGCGTTAAAGATGTCATTTCCGATGCCAATTCTTATCTGGAACATCTCGGCATCGGCGGTATGGGAAGCCGGGGCATGGGACGGCTCCGCGTGCTACAAGAGAAGGAGGTCCGGTAATGGACGCTTCGGCCTTCGAAAACCTGGACCTCGCGTGCGCCATGCGGGGAAAAACCATTGCGGCAAATCCGTCAAAGGAGCTTGAGAAGCTCATTACGAGTTCTCTCGCTGTTTTGGAAGAGCAAGGGATCTATGCACTTTTCCTATTCCTAAAGGCGCAGACCGGAAAAAACAAAGAAATTGCAAAAGGTATCACCGATGTCCTAGGAAATTTTCTGAAAACAACACTACAACAAGATCATCGTCTTTCTAGCAACAACGATATCTTTTCTTCGCTTCAGCAGATGGCTAAAGACCTCGACAAGCTCCTACTGGCCCGTGATCTTGTGAGACAATCGCTCATTTACGCCCGCTATCACGCGCGAATCGTACAAGAAACCGAGGAGCGAACATGACCTGGACACTATTTCGATGGGTCTGGCGGCTGGAAGCGCCGCTATTCATCGGCATGCCTCCGGCGGGTTCCTTGAACCGTTGCCGTCTGTATGTGCCGGCCCGGGCCATGCACGGGGCGGTCACGGCCGAATTGGCGAGGATGAATGGCGATGAAAAAGCCCAATTCCCCGACTACGGTAAATTCGGAAAAGAAGTCGGCGAGAACTGCCGCTTCACGTATCTGTACCCGGCCGAAAAATGTAAAAATAACTTTCTGCCATGGTTGCCGAAGTATGTACAGAACAGAAATGCTGCTCACAAAACAGGGCTGCGATGGCATCGAGTCGACGGGAAAGCAGACGAATCGGACCGCGACTTCAGACGTCGCTTACTGGACTCACGTCACGGTACCGCAATCGCGCCCGAATCGGACTCAGCATCTGAAGGCACACTACGGGAGACGGAGTGCATCAATACCTGTTGGCGTTACTCGGATTGTCAGAAGGAAGCGAATGTCTTGTTTCTTTTAGGGTACATATTTCTGCGAAACAACGGCTTCCGAAGACAGCTGGACACTATCGGCACCCTCTTTGTCGGAGGCGACACTAGATATGGTCTCGGGAAAATACAGCGAGTGGAGTGGCAAGAGGTATCCGTTGACGTGTCCGTCTTCGGAAAACAAGTTCGTCTTGACAGGGAGCATCCCCAAATAGAGAGCGATATCGTGTGGGGGCATGCACTGGGAAACGACAACTCTGACATCGACGGCATGGACGGTATAAAAGAGTATCTCGTCGGCTGGGAGCCGGACGGCCTTTCACAGAAAGGTGCTCTTGCATGGGCGCCCGGTTCATCACTGGAACGTCCAGTGGCCTGGTCGATAGATAACTATGGATACTGGATGCATCAGGGTAAAGGATAGGCGAAAAAAGAAATGACCAAGCACTTCAAGCCTGTTTTCACCATCACCAACCGGATCACTGCCGGGCTGACCCGCATTGAGCGGCCTAGACAAGGATAGTTTGATAAATTCATCCGGAACTCGTGCTCGTCTAAGACATCGAGGCGGAGCTGCTGCTCTCCTCCAGGTAAATAATTTTTTCGGCTATTCATGCGCGGTACGCGCTTGTGCTATTGTTTATTTTGAGATGCCCTTGACTTAACATGATATTTATACTACTTTTATTCTGTAATTCGTTCTTTCTTATGTTATCTTCTGTTTGCCTATGAAAAACAGAAGCGTGTTCTTGAATGTGTCTTGGTCTTGTTTTATCGATGAGATTTTACCTGCCTTCATATTTCTAAGGATCTTCGCTATTTTTCCCTGGCAAATCACTCAAGATGATCGAAAAGAACGTACGCCGCCATCATAGAATGGCGGAATATTTTAAATTGCTGCCTTTGAAGAAGACAGCGAGAGGATCACAGATGTCTAATAAACTTTATGTCGGCAACATGAGCTACGCAACCACCGAAGAGTCCCTTACCGAACTTTTTTCCCAGTTCGGAACCGTGGTATCCGCAAACATCATAAAGGACAGATTTACCGATCAGTCCAAGGGTTTCGGCTTCGTGGAAATGGATAGCCCAAATTCAGCGACTGCAGCCATCGAAGCGCTCAATGGCCGCGAATTCAACGGAAGGAACCTTCGTGTGAATATCGCTGAAAACAAGCCGAGAGACAATAACAACAGAGAAAGAAGAAACAACTACAGATATTAAAATCCGCACGGGGAGTTCCTTAAGGGAATTCCCCGTACCGACACTTCAAAAGTCCTGTCTTCGGATCTTGCTAATCGGTTGCACAACATGCGCAACCGATTAAAATGTTTTTTTGTACCACATGCAGGGATAGCCGTCCAGAATCTCATCTTTCCATCTGACGTACCCGCTTTTCGTATACAGAGCCCTGGCTGCTACAAGCCGTTCATCCGTTTCCAGCACGAGGCATGTGTAATTCATATCCTGGGCGCGTTTTTCCAGCTCTCTCAGCATGAGCTTTCCAAACCCTTTGCCCTGATGTTCGGGTGCAACGCGCATTCGGGTTATTTCGGCCGTGTGCTGATCGATCCGCCGCAAAGCACCCATCGCGATAATGGATCCACTGTCCTCGCCCACGAGAAAATCGCCTCCGTTCGCGAAATATGCATGCTCGATATCGCGCAAATCCTGTTCCCAGATTCCGTCGCCTCTGTAAGCATGTTCCTTCATCAGTGCCTTTCTGTGTAGATCCATCATGCTTTCGTAGTCTTTTGGTTCGTATCGTCGTATGATCATGTTTTTACGCTTCTGAGTTCCGCACCGTCTTGCCGACAAAGCATCACAGCAGCCGATTATACCGCGCTTATTGTACAACGGTAAACAGTCTTCCCGAAATCCACAAGCAAAAAAATGCTTGACTCGTTACACTGCTTCTCCTATCATGAAGAATGCAATTCAAAATCCCACCGCTAGTGATTACGGCAATTCTTTTCATATCCGCGGCCCTGCCCGCTGTTGCAGATGAACCTCCGGTAGTGGCGGTGTTCGAGCTCAGGACGAAGGATGTGGAAAACGAAACCATGCTCCAATACATAGATGCCCTTTCCGGCGCCTTGTTCAGAACAGGAAGAGTCACCGTGGTAGACGCAGGGCGGAGAAACGAAGCACTCAAGGAAATCGAGTTTTCCACGAGTATAGCTGCGGATGAGAAGGCTCAGATATCCATAGGCCGTCAGCTGGCAGCTACTCTCATTGTGACCGGTTCGTTCGGCAGATACGGCGAGAAGCTCGTTGTTACCCTCCGCGTTGTGGAAACGTCCACAGGTCGCGTACTAGGAAGTTCCGATGAAGTGTATAAGGATCTGGACGACCTGTTTAAGGACACGGACGACATTGCGGAAAAACTCTTGAGCTCGGTCGCACCCCGACAGGCGAAAAAAGGCACAACGACCGTATCAAAACAGCCTCGGTCCGGATCCGACGAAGCATCCGGCCCGGCTACGGCGGAAGAGTCGGCTCCTGTGGAGATAATTCCGAGCACAGCGCCGCTTTGGACTCCCTTCCAGTTTTCGATCTGGGCTCCTTTGCAGCTCATGCCGAAAGCCGCATCCGTTTTCGGCCTCCGGGTCGGCATCGTGTTCGCCGACAATATGAACGTGTACGGGCTGGATACCGGGCTCATCAATTCCGTAGAGAAAAAGATGGTAGGCGTCCAGGCAGGCGTTCTCAATTTTGCGGGGACCGTCATAGGCATACAGGCCGGGATCATAGGATTTGCCGAGACCGTGTATGTCCTGCAGGCGAATCCCATTCTCAACCGCGCGGAATCCGTAGCAGGAATGCAGACCGGCCTGGTCAATCTCGCGGAAAAATGCATCGGCGTCCAAATCGGGCTCGTCAATATCGCCGGCCTGCTGAAAGGTTTTCAGCTCGGTCTGGTTAACATAGTAAAATATGGGGAAGCGGCAGGCTTCATGCCCATAGCGAACGTCCGGTTCTGACCTGCACCCCGGCCTTGCGGTCATCAAAAAGACCGAAAGCCGGGGAAAGGCCAGAAAATCAGGCTCCCTTCTTTTCGAACTCCAGCACTATCTTCAATATGCGGCGTATCGGCTCAGCAGCGCCCCAGAGGAGTTGATCTCCTACTGTGAAAGCGGTCAGAAATTCGGGACCCATCTTCATTTTATGGATGCGCCCTATGGGCACGGTGAGCGTACCGGAGACCGCAGCGGGCGTGAGATACTTCAGGGTGTCTTCTTTGTTATTAGGAACGACTTTTACCCATTCGTTGGATCCTGCGATAAGCTCGGTCGCTTCTTCCACGGATATGTTCTTCTTGAGTTTTATCGTAAGCCCCTGACTATGACACCGCATGGCACCCACGCGTACGCAGATGCCGTCGACAGGTATGGGGTTTTTCGTTCCGAGAATCTTGTTAGTCTCCGCGAACCCTTTCCACTCTTCCTTGGTCTGTCCGTCGTCCACCTGTTTGTCGATCCAGGGGATGAGGCTTCCTGCAAGCGGTGCCCCAAAATTTTCGACCGGCATGTTCGAACTGCGCAGCGTAGAGGTGACGTCGCGATCTATATCGAGAATCGCCGAATCGGCATCCGCGAGCAACTTCGAGACCGAACCGTGGATGACTCCCATCTGGCTTATCAGCTCCCGCATGTTCTTAGCGCCCGCACCGGAAGCGGCCTGGTATGTCATGGTGGAAATCCATTCGATAAGGTTCTCCCTGAACAGTCCTGCAACAGCCATCAGCATGAGGCTCACGGTACAGTTTCCCCCGATATAGTTCTTAACGCCGCTTTTAAGCCCCGCGTCTATCACATTCCGGTTCACTGGATCGAGCACAATGATCGCGTCTTTTTCCATGCGCAGCGTGGAAGCAGCATCGATCCAATACCCTTTCCAGCCTGTAGTCCGCAGGTCTTTGTAGATTTTTGTCGTGTAATCGCCTCCTTGACAAGTGACAATGATATCCTGTTCAGCGAGTTTCGAAGTGTCGAATGCATCGAGAAGAATTCCGGAATCGATTCCCACATCCGGCCCTTTGCCCCCTACGTTCGAAGTCGTGAAAAAGACGGGTTTGAATCCGATAAAATCTTTTTCAGCCAGCATCCGTTCCATGAGCACGGATCCCACCATACCTCTCCAACCTACAAAACCTACCTTGACCATAGCGTATCCTCGTAAAAATGAGATTTGGCTATTTATACAATGAGGCGGGTACCGAGATCAATAAGCACCTTTCAAAAACGGTAGCGGATACCGCCCGAGAAGACGAAACCCACGCACAACGGGATTTCCACCGCATACCCGAACTGGGCCTGAAAAGCGAAATGACGGAAAAGGGTAATTTCATAGCCTATGCCGAGCCCTACGGAAAAAACCGGACGGAAAGCCCCTGCTTCTTGGTATGAATCGGAAAGATCCTGATCGCCGTTCGGGTCGGAAACATACACCCGATCAACTGAACCCCGGTGAGCGAGCGCCCCGTACAGATAGAGGTCTCCAGAAAGCCAGTCCCAGAAGTTCGACGGATACAATTTGAGCAAGAGATCCACTTCCGCATTGTAGCTCCACGTCATGAAATAGGGGATCCCTGGTTCGAAAAAACTTACATTGCCTGTAGCCTTTGCTACGGGCAACGCCATTCCGCCTGCTGTGACCGCGAAGCCGAAAGTACCAAACCAGCGTTGGTATGAAATTCCGCCGGAAAACACTCCAGAAGGAGCCGACGATCCGAAAACGCCGATAGCGTTCGGAAACTCTTCCGCAGGCGCAACAATAGCCGCTTTCTGTTCATCGGCAAAAAGCGGTACGGCAGCCAGAATACTGACGGCGATAATCAGGAAAGATTTCACGCTTCATCCTTTCGACTGTTTTGCGCTCATCGTTTCGATATCCATCCGGAGTACCAGAACTTTCGAAAGCTCGTCCTCGGAATAGATCCACCCACTTTGCTCAGAATACTGAGCCATAATGCAATCAAGCCCCTTACGCTTTTCTCCTGCGTCAGAGACGAACATTATTCTCCCTTTTCCCATAACGCTGCTGAACACCGTGCCCCAGGCGCACGCGCGCTGGCCGCCGTGGATAATGGTGCAGACCGCCGTAATCTCGAACGCACAAGGGCAGCCTGAGGCGGCAGCCCCTCCTTTCCTGAGCAATTCGACTTTTCTCCCTTCTTTGGCCGAATGAAAGTAGAAGCATTTTTGCAGTGTGTCGTATCCGTAATTCAGAGGAACCACATACGGTATATCTGTATCCGCTATACCTATATGGCAAATCTGGCCCTGCCGTATGATGGCGTCGATTTTTTCAGGATCTGCAATTTCACGGTCTTTTCTGCGCATATGAGTATCGTAAGCGAAAAAGCGGAATGTGTCGAGACGGAATCTCTTCCGCCTATCGTGGATAGTAGAGCCTTTTTTGCCGTAGCCTACACCCGATTTTCGCAGTATATTTGAGTCATACTATGCCGTTCGTCGAATCGAAAGACATCCCGGGACTCATCTATGTTCCTGAGGAAATCAGCGAGAAAAAACACGCATGCAAGGATTGCTACTGCTGTCAGCAGTGCAGCGACGAGCGCTGCGAGCTCTGTCTGAAAAAATCTATATGCGAAAAAAATCATGATTTCCCCGATTGTTCTACATACTCAAGCGATTGATGCCGAAAGAAGGTGTTATACAGATCAGCATAACGTCCTCCAGACTTCAAAAGGCTTTCATGTGTCCCTTCTTCCTGTATGACGCCTTTGTCGAGCACGATGATCCTGTGCACCCGCTTCACCGTGGAAAGCCGGTGCGCTATGACCACCGCAGTGCGGCCGTTCATGACTGCATCGAGGCCCTCTTGTATCTGTGCCTCGGTGAACGGATCCACGCTGGCAGTGGCTTCGTCGAGAATGAACAGATCGGGATCCTTCAAAAGCACGCGGGCGAGCGCTATAAGCTGCCTCTGCCCGAAGGATATGCTCGATCCGCGTTCTCCCACGGAGGTGGAAAGCCCGTTCGGAAGATCGTCGAGCCAGTCCCCCCTGCCGAGGTGTGATGCAGCGAATGCCACCTCTTCGTCAGTGGCTTCGGGCCTTCCGTAGCGGATGTTCTCCGCTACAGTACCGGTGAACAGGAAGGGGTCCTGCGGCACATACCCGATGCGCCTCCGGTACTCGTCGAGCTCGAGCGATCGAATGTCCGTACCGTTTATGAGTAAGTCCCCGGATTGGAACTCGTAGAAGCGCGCTATCAGCTTCGCTATGCTGGATTTTCCCGCCCCGGTGGGACCAACGATGGCAAGGGTTTCGCCGGGCTGTATGTACAGATTGAACCTGTCAAGCACATGCTCCTTATCGTTATAGGAAAAACTGAGGTTTCGGAACTCCACCGATGTCCGCTTCGAGCTGCCGAGCACTGACGATATGGGATATGGGCAACCGGCGGAATCCAGAGCATCTGAGTCAGCCGCCTCAGGACGGCCGGCGCCTTTCTCCGTACCAGCGCCTGCGGTACCTGCAATGGCGTGCGGGTCGTCTGCCGCCGTTACGGAAGCTCCGAAATCTGTGGAAGCGCCGGCGTGCAGGGTGTTTGCCGCACCTCTTGCTTCTGCGCACTGCTTCACCTTCGGTTCCGCGTCCACCAGCGAAAACACCCGTTCCGCTGCGGAGAGCCCGTCTTGGAACTGGCTCCAGAATGAGGCGATGTTCAGCAGAGGCCACCAGAAAAAACCGACCGCCTGCATGAACAGGTACCACTGGCCGGGGGACATATGGCCTTTCGTCGTGGCAAGGCCCCCCACGAACGCGAGGAGCGCCGTGGAACAGCCTGACGCTATGCCCATGACCGGGAAAATGGTGTTCAGGATAATGCCCTTGCGCAGGCCGACGCGGTACGCAAGCCTGTTGTTCTTCTCGAACATCTCGAACAGGTTCGATTCTTTCCTGAAAGTTTTCGCTATCATGATGCCGGAAATGGATTCCTGGATGTGCGAGTTTATTTCGGCGTTGGCCTGTTTGGAATTGAGGCTTACCTTTCGCGCTATTCTCCTGAACGAAAGCGCAATGCCCGCTGCCAGCGGGGTCATGGCGAGGAGAAGGAGCGTCAGCCTGTAATCAATGAAAAAAAGCCACACCGTCATGATCGCAACGAGGAGGAATTGGCCGGAAAAATCCGTTACCAGGCTCACGAGGCTCGCGAAGTCCTGCGTGTCCGACGCGATTCTGCTTACGATCTTTCCCGAAGCGTTCTCGTCGAAAAAGGACAGATCATGACCGACAGTCTTCTTAAACGCATCGCTCCTTACTTCGAGCACTACATCCCCTACCGCTTCGCTGAGAAGCCGTTCGTGGATATAATTGCAGAGCCAGCCGAACCCCCCGAACGCAATGACGGCTAACGCTGATACGAGGATGAGCTCCGTTTTCGGAGAGCCGGAAATCATATCGATCACACGGGAAATAAGGATCGGACCTGCGGCGTTCGCAGCGGAGCTCAGGAAGAGCGAAAGCGCGACGATCGCGATCTTTTTCCGATGAGGCCTGAAATACGTAAGGACACGGCGCACGAGCATTCTGTCCGAGTAGGTGCGGTCATAGTTTTCCGTCTCAAGCCCGTCGAGTATGAAACCCATGCTGTCTCCTATAGCCCTGTGAAGATCCTGCGGTAATCCGTGCAGGTTTCGAGCAGCTGTTCGTGTCGTCCCTGAGCTGCTAGTTCGCCCCGCTTCAGAACGAGAATCCTGTCCGCCCAACGGATCTGGCTCAGTCTGTGTGTGATGATAAATGTCGTACGGTGCCTGCTTATGCTTCGCATAGCTTTCTGAATCTCGTCTTCCGTCCTGCTGTCTATGGCGCTCGTGGAATCGTCGAGTATGAGAATGCGTGGATTCGCGAGAAACGCACGCGCTATGGCGATGCGCTGCTTCTGACCCCCGGAAAGCATAACGCCGCGCTCTCCGACTACCGTATCGTAGCCGTCCTTGAAGCCTATGATGAAATCGTGCGCCTGGGCCTGTTTTGCCGCTTCCACGATCTGTTCCATGTCCGCATCGCTTTTTCCGAACGCGATATTCTCCCGTATGCTGCGGGAAAACAGAAACACATCCTGTTCTATGGCGGAAACCTGGGAGCGCAGGCTTTCGAGGTTCCATGTTTTCGCATCTATGCCGTCTATGAGGACGGTTCCTTCGTCAGGATCGAATATGCGGTTTATAAGCCTGGTCATCGTGGTCTTGCCCGACCCTGTCTGTCCCACAATGGCGACCGTTTCCCCCGGCTCCACCCTGAAACTCACGCGTGTGACAGCAGGGGTTTCCCCGTACCCGAAGCTCACATTCCTGAACTCCACGCTCCCTTCTATATTTTTCTTCGTTCCAGCCGTGTTCTGATCGAGATCAGTTTTCGTCTTCAGGATCGAAAAGATGCGCTCCGCTCCTGCCATGCCCCGCTGTACGAGATTGAAAGAGAAAAGCGAAATGAACGTCACGAACCGGAACGTGCCGAACAGACCGAGGAATCCGATCGCATCTCCTAAGCTTATGACCCCGGTGCGCCAGAGAAAGAGCCCGTGCAGAAACGCGAGCCCCCAGCACACCGCGAAAACCAGCATCGGCCAGTATTTCGCCTGGATGAGGCCCTGCTCCACGAAATAATTCCGAAAAAGCCTCGCGTTCCCCGTGAACTTGTCCCACTCGTAGGATTCCCTCGCATTGGCTTTCACCGCCACTATGCCGGACATGGCCTCCTCGAGTTCCGCGGAAATGACGCCGAATTGCTCCTGCTGCTTCGCCGTCACCGGATCGAGCCTGCGGTTGTAATCGAATACGGTGAATACGAGGAGCGCGGTGAATACCGAAGGCGTTATGAGCAAAGCGGGATGTATGATGCCTATCATGATGAGTGGAACGAGATACGCAAAAAAGGAATCCGTTATGAGCAGGAGTCCAGGCGAAAACATGAAATTGAGCATCCTGATGTCGTAGGTCGAGCGGGCCATCAGGTCTCCCACGCGGTTTCTGCCGTGAAACGTCTGATCCTTGCCCAAAAGATCGGCATAGTGCTCTTCGCGGCTGTCCCGTTCTATCCTCTGCGCCAGGAACTCGATGCTGAAATTTCTCGCCAGCCCGGTGATTCCCTGAACGAGCGCTGCTGCTGCGATTGCAATGGCAAAGGGAACAAGGGCCCCTGTTCCTTTCATGATGCTATCAAACCCGCGACCTATGGACACTTGTATGCTGGAATATGCGAAATTGTTCACCACCGATGCGATCACTACGAGGAGCGGGAACAGTGGATAGCGAAGCATGTGGGAGAGCACCCATCGGATTGGGGACTTCGTGTTGTAATGAAATTCGCCGCCTCTGTGAAATTCGCGTACTGCAGCAGGGGAAAAACCGCTCATATCAGGAGCATACAGAGTAATTCGGAAAAGGTCAAATTTCCCGGCCGCGCAGGAGGCCGCATGAGCGCTTTCGCACAGTGTAGCGCCCCCGGAAAAAGCGTTGTGTACAAATCGGCGCTTGTCCGACCTTGTTGACGAATGCTATCGGTTCCTTTATCATCTTCCTGCCCTCGCTCCGGACCCACCGGTAAAAATTCGAGGAATTACGATATGAGCACGCATACCAGTTTTGTTTCGACTCTCGTCAAAGACAGGGAATTCTTCCGCACCATGTTCAAGATCGCCCTTCCCATAGCGCTTCAGAATCTCCTCACATCCGGTCTCAACATGGTGGATACGCTCATGA
>CAZWAS010000085.1:17582-18205 GCA_964631915.1 uncultured Spirochaetales bacterium
CCAACTCGGAGAAACGGCTCTCGCTGCAGTTGCTTTGGCGAATCAGATTTTCTTTCTCCTCATGCTGGTCCTCTTCGGCGTATCCAGCGGAACCGGTGTGTTCACCGCCCAATACTGGGGGCAAAAAGATCTGCACGGAATTCGTAAGGCGCTCGGGTTCTGCCTCTTTCTTTCGAGTATCGTGGCGCTCTGTTTCACCCTTGCGGTTCTCCTCGTTCCAGAAACCCTGCTCGGCCTCTATACCACGGATGCGGCGGTCGTGCGCGATGGAGCGACATACCTCCGTATAGTGGGCATAAGCTATCTGTTCACCGCCGTGAGCTACAGCTATGCCATGGTACTCAGAACCATAGAAATCGTGAACGTCCCTCTCGTCATCACTGCCGTGTCCCTCGGGGCCAACACACTGTTCAATTACTTGTTCATCTTCGGCAGCCTCGGGTTCCCGAAGCTCGGCGTTGCAGGTGCAGCACTCGCCACAGCCATAGCGCGGCTCGTCGAGATCGTCATACTCATGCTCTATGTGTATCGAGGCAGGAATCCGCCTGCCGCCCGGGTCAAGGGACTTTTCAGCTTTCACAAGGAGTACGTGAAGCGCCTTTTTAAGACATCGCTCCCCGTCA
>CAZWAS010000086.1:0-18122 GCA_964631915.1 uncultured Spirochaetales bacterium
AACCGCTCCTCCTCCTCTTCTTCCTCATCGCTCTCATCTACGTGGGTACGGAGCTCGGCGTATCCAACTGGATATCGGAATTCACCGTGAAAACGAAAAATACGCCGATGGAAACAGGCGCTTTCATGGTCTCTATACTGTGGATCGGCCTGATCGTCGGACGCATAGGGCTTTCGGTCTTCAAATTCAAAGCGATTCAGCAGTATATGGTGCTCATTCTGACTTCAATGAGTTTCCTGTTCCTCGGTCTCATACTCATCCCGACTCCCCTTCTGTTATTCGGCGCCTGCGTGTTTTTCATCGGTCTCGGTTTTTCCGCTGTGTATCCTATTGTCATGTCTCTGGTAGGGGACTTCTACAAAGACGGCATAGCGTTCGGTTTCGTTGCAACCGGAGGGGGGGTCGGCTCGTTCTCTTTCCCTTTCATCATCGCCTTCATCTCCGACCGTCTGGGCATAGAGCGCGGTTTCATCGCGTTCTTCATGCTGAATCTCGTGCTCGTTGCGGCCTCCATAGTGATGATGCTCCTCATAAAAAAGAAGCGGCATACGCTGCAGAGCTGAGGCCATGCTCATGAACCCGTACGCCGTGCATCTCACCGCAATGCTACATCATACATCGCGAGCACGTTTTCCAGCGGCGTATCCGACTGTATGTGGTGGGAGCTCGCCATAATATAGCCGCCATTCTTTCCGAGCACCGCGATTCGCTCCCTCACTTCGTTGCGTACATCGTCTACGCTTCCCATGGGCAAGGTCTTGATGATGTCTATGCCGCCGTGAAAAGAAAGCACATCTCCGAAATTCTTTTTCAGCCTGAGAGGGTCCATACCGGGGGCATCCGCCTGAATGGGGTTCAATACTTCGACGCCCATGGCGACCAAATCGGCCAGCAAATCGTATACTGCCCCGTCGCAATGGTAGATAACCGTTTTGCGGTGCTTTTTGATGGCATCGATGATCTTCTGATGATGGGGCTTTATGAACTCTTCCCACATCGGTTTCGACAGCATGAGGGCATTCTGGGTTGCCACATCGTCATAAAAATACACCATATCGATTGTATCGCCTGCAAGCGCAAAGACCCGTTCCAGATTCTCCACATAAATATCGGTCAGCCGTTCCATCATGTACCTGGGAACAGCCGGAGATAGGGCTAAATCCATAAGGAACGAATCCAATCCTCGCAATTGCCAGGCAACTTCGAAAACTGCCCCGAGCCGGAACCTGATGTGATACTGCGTATCTGTATTGATGCGTGCTATCAATCCGCGGATACCGGAAAAATCCCACCAGTCGGGATCGGGCCAGGGATATGAAGCTAGCTCGGAAACAGTAGCTTCATCTTTAATAACTGGAATATTTACTTCGTAGGAACCCGTTTTATTCGCCTCTTCCCTGAAACATCTGCCGAATATGTCGTACGAGGTACCGTCGGTGAGTTTCTGACGCCACATACGCGCAGGCGTTGACCGCCCCTTCACGTTCCACCATTCCTGCTTCGCACCTTTTTTCAGGATACTGTCCGGAGGTGAACAGAACTGATCGTATGAAATGACTCGGCAATCAACTTCCAGAAGGTGGAGAATATTCTCCCATACAGGATCCGAGTACATGTCGTCCGACAGCGGTACCGTATCCAGACCGAAATGTTGCCTGAGTTTTTCCCATATCTCGGGGGTGGCGAGAAAATCGACCGGAACCCGGTCAGGCTGTTCATGGGCAAGCGAACTCAGAACCCTTTCGCGCGGCGCTATCATGATTGTCTCTCTTTATACGATGCTCGCTTCGCATAATAGTCCGGTGTTATCACCCCCGGTTTTCGGAACCACACGGGTGCATCCACGCCGGAGCAGAGCGCTATATTCCCCCAGGGTTCGAATGCTCCTGTCCGCACGATATATTTAGCCTTCTGAGGCATTGTCCGCATGAACTCATCGTGCGGTATGGTTTCCACTTCGCAGCGATCGCAGAGCTTGCGTATTCTTTCAAAATGCGGAGGGTTGAACTTTTTCTGTTCCTCGGTGACTATGCACCGTTCGTAGATAAAATCGCTCAGTATGAGTTCCAGCACCTTGATGATTCCAGGTTCGTCCTGTTCGAGCGCGAGGTCGATCCGTTTGGCATCGTCCGGAATAGGAAACCCGGCATCCGATATGACCAGAAAATCTCCATGCCCCATGTCAGCAATGGCGTTATTGAGGAATTTATTCAGTATTCTGCTTTTTTTCATCGTATGGTTCTCCTTGAAACTGCTCCACTTCGTGCCGGTACGGTATTGAAGGGACGACCCCTGCCTTGGTAACAGATAAGGCGGCAGCCCTATTCGCGAAAGCCACCGCATCCCAAAGAGGTTTTCCCTCCGACAGGGAGACCGCAAAGGCGCCGCAAAAGGTGTCGCCAGCTCCTGTTGTGTCTATCGCCTTCACCGGTATGCCGGGGATATGCGCCTCGCAGGTATCTGTGCACAAGAAGGCACCGTTCTCTCCAAGCGTAACAATAGCGGAAAGACCGAACCGTTCGCGGAGCATGGCTGCGAGAGACTTTCCGTTTTCTTTCCCTGGTTTCGTATTCAGAATCATCGAAGCTTCCGTCTCATTCGGAATGAGGTAGGTGACCTTTTTGAGGATAGATTCGGGAAGAGCCTGATAAGGAGCCGGATTGAGAATGATGGTCTTTCTGAGTTCCGAAGCCACATCGATAGCGCGCTCGACTGCAAAACGGTTTATCTCCAACTGCAGGAGTACAATCTCGCTTTTCGCGATTATGTGCTCGAGCTCCTCAATGTCCTCAGGGAACACGGCGTTATTCGCTCCGAAGTCTATAACTATCTCGTTATTGCCGGTCGCATCATCGACAATGACGAACCCGACGCCGGTGGGAAAGTCCCGTACCTGTTTGACAAAGGTAGTATCAACCTTCTCATGTTGCAGCATCGCAAGAGCGGCTGCGCCGAAACCGTCGGCTCCTACACCACTCACGAAAAGTGGATTGCCCCCCATCCTCGCTACTGCTATTGCTTGGTTCGATCCCTTCCCGCCGTGGAGTTGCTGAAATCCTCTGCCCAGAACCGTTTCTCCCGGCAGGGGGAACCGGCTCGCCGACATGGTCATGCCTACGGCATAGCTCCCTATGACTGTTATTAGTGGTTTTTCTCTATGCATCATTACTCCCTGAGAATACCGCCCCTAAGCAAGGGGCGGTATCCGACTCACAGGATTTTCAACCGATGTTGTCAACCTATAGGTTCGCCCTTTTCGAGCTTCTGCAGGTATTCTTCGACATTCTTCGAATCGACTCTCAGGATGCCGGTGTCCACACTCTCGAGCTTTTTCTTCGATGTGAGATATTCATAAAGCGCTTTTACCGGGAGATATCCTTGTTTGTACGGGTCCTGGCTCAGGGAAGCCTTGGTGGCCCCCGCTTTTATGTTCTGCAGTGTTTCAGGCACGAGATCGTGGCCCACATGAAAAATACCGGTTTTCTTGTTTCGGATGAGTGCTCTGCCCACTGCAGGAGTAGTAGCCGCGTCGAGCGAAGCGATTCCCGTAAGATCGGGATTCGCGAGAAGAGCGTTTTCGATGGCTGCATACTGCTGCTGTTCCTCCCATCCGGTGCTGATGATGTTCACAATCTGAACGTCCGGATATTTTGCGAGTGCTTCCCGTACGCCTTTTTCCCTGTCCTGCGACCATGAAGCAGCTGCTTCCCCTGTCACAATGAGTACCTTGCCTTTTTTGCCCATGTACTCGACGAGGATATCGCCCTGCACTCTTCCGGATTCGACGAGGTTCTGACCGTAGAATGCCATCCGCTTGGAACCCGGAGCTTCGCTGTTGAAGGTGACCACCGGTATCCCTGCATCAACCGCTTTATTGATGACGGGGTTCAGTGCCTCTGCATTGACGTTTGATACGGCAATGCCGTCCACCTTTTTCGTGATGGCATTCTCAACAAAGCTCACCTGCTTATCCACATCGATGCCGATAGGCCCGAGAAAATCGGCTTTTATCCCGAATTCCTTCGCAGCAGCCTCGACTCCGGCTTTGATCACCTGACCGAACTCTATGCCCGTATCATGATAGATGACCTCGATACGGATTTCCTTTTTCTTCGCCGAATCGCCTTTGGAGGCTTCTTTCGCTCCTCCGGCGAATGCGAACCCGACTGCGACTGCGAACAATAACGCAATCCACATCATTCTCTTTGCCATACTTTTCCCCCTTGCAAATAATAGTGTTGTTAAAAAGCTCATATGAACTTTCTCAAAGCCGACGCTGTCTTTTTCCTCCTTCGTGCAGCCTCAACCTTGCAAAGCGTATTGAACGATGTTCTCCTTCGATAGTGCGGGGCCGCTCAACTCTGCGACCAAAGAACCTTTGCGCATTACGAGTACGCGGTCGCTCACGGAAAGTACTTCGGGAAGCTCCGAAGACACCAGCAGAACTGATAACCCTTCATCGCGGAGTTTATGCAGTATTTTGTAGATATCCGCCTTTGCCCCCACATCGATACCTCTCGTCAGTTCGTCCACGAGTAGTATCCTCGGTTTCGTGGCGAGCCATTTGGATATGACGACCTTTTGCTGATTTCCTCCGCTCAAATTGCGAAGAAGTTGTCGTTTTCTTTTGGCCTTGATGCCGAGCTTATCGATGAACGATGCGGCAATTGCGTGCATGGTTTTCCGCTTGAGGAACCCCAGGAATCCGCTCATATCGGCCGGATTCGCAATGTTGATATTCTCCTCCACATCCATATCCGCGAAAATACCCGCCCGTCTGCGATCCTCGGGGATCATGGCTATGCCGATCTTTATGGCAGACCAAGGGCTGGCGATGTCCGCCTTCGCACCGAACACGGAGATATTCCCCGACCAATCCGAAGCCAGGCCGAAGAGGGTTTCCAGCACCTCGGTTCTTCCCGATCCCTGAAGCCCGTAAATCCCGAGAATCTCCTTCTCATAAAGTCTGAAGGACACGTGAGAAAATTTGCCGGATCTGTTCAGATCTTCGACCTCCAATGCCACAGCTTTGTTTTCACTCGCAAGCTTCTCGCTCTGGCTCAATTCCGTGATCAGCTCCTTGCCAGCAATGAGCGTCACGATCTCGCCGATGGAAGTTTCCGCAGTTACGAAAGTTCCCAAGTACTGCCCGTCACGGAGAACCGAAATTCTGTCCGATATTTCGAATATTTCTTCCATTCTGTGGGAGATATAGATAATCGTGACTCCTTTTCCTTTAAGCATCCTGATATTACGGAACAGGCTATCCGTCTCCGCCAAGGTAAGAGCGGAAGTAGGTTCGTCCATAACGATGATGTCAGCCTTCTTGCTGATGCTCTTCGCTATTTCCACGAGCTGCTGATCCGCTATGCTCAGCGTACGTACATACGCATTCGGGTCAATCGACGAGCCGAGCGATCGAAGGAGATGCGAAGTTTCCTCGCGCATCAGTTTCCAATTCACCCTCCCCTTTCCTGCTTCCCGCTCTCTGCCGAGAAAAATGTTCTCTGTGACGGTAAGATTTGGACAGAGTTTCAATTCCTGATACACCATGCCTATGCCGAGAGAAAGAGCGGCATGCTGATTCGAAATCACCACTTCCTCTCCCTTGTACACTATGCAGCCTTCATCAGGTTGATAGTGCCCTCCGAGAATATGCATGAGCGTGGATTTCCCTGCGCCGTTTTCTCCGACTAAAGCGTGTACCTCTCCACTACGTATGGAAAAACTCACATTTCTAAGCGCCATGACTCCGGGAAATTGTTTGGAAATGTTTTTGAACTCGATAATGGATTTCATGGCAGGGTATATCCTCCTTCCTTCAGGAACCACTTTTTTTTGTCCACGTGTCTATCGCCACGGCCACCACGATAACCACCCCGACTATGGTCATCTGCCAGAACGGAGAAACACCGAGAAGAATAATGCCGTTATTCAATACTCCCATGATCAGAACGCCGATAAGAGTGCCGACTATGGTGCCTTCTCCGCCTTTCAGAGATGTTCCGCCGATGATAACGGCGGCTATAACATCCATCTCTATGCCTCTTCCAGTTGTGCCCTGCACATTCGCAAGAAACGAGATATTCAGCAACCCAGCAAGAGCGCAGAAAAAACCGGTAATGCCGAATGCCGCTATCTTCACCACACGTTCGTTTATACCCGAAGCTCGCGCAGCAGCCTGGCTTCCCCCTACAGCGCGCATTCTAAAACCCAACAGGGTGTGGCTGTACACCAGATACGAAACGACAACTACTCCGATGAAAACGATGCTCATGATCGGTAGTTCCAAAATCTTTCCCTGACCGAGAAAAAGAAAGGAATCCAGGCCTCCGGTTTTTACGGTACGCTGCGTAAGGTTTACCACCCTCCCCTCGCTTATAATGAGCGCAAGCCCTCTAGCCACATTCATCATGCCCAAGGTCACTATGAGTGCCGGAATACGCGCATAGGTGACCAACAGGCCGTTCAGGACCCCCATAACGATTCCCGCCCCAAGCCCAAGAAGCACGGCTGCCGCGATAGGAACGCCATTCGTCATCAATACTCCGGTGAGAATGGCGGAAGCTCCGTAAATGGAACCCACAGAAAGATCGATCTCTCCGCATACTATGACCATCGTCATTCCCATAGCCATTATGCCCAGGAGAGATATCTGTCTGATAATGTTTACGATATTATTTGCATTGAAGAAATGCGGCGAAGCGATTGAAAAAAATAAGAACATGAGAATCAGCGCTATCAGCACTCCGATCTCTCTGACGCTAAAAAGCCGCGATATCGAATGAATCTTCCTTTCACGGCCGTTTCTGCCCGTAAACACGGTATTCATAGTTCCTTCCTTGCTCAAATCGAATAGAAGAAAACGTTTTAGTTAAACGTTTTCTCAGTTGAAATCAAAAAAATCTATATCCGCCTAACGCTCCCCTTATCGACAAGTTCGAGGGAATATACGATCCTGGTTTTCTTCAAAGTATTTCCTTTTAAAAGCGTAAGCAGCATCTCCGCCGAGGTTTCTCCCATTTTATAGGCCGGGATTTCCATAGTCGTCAGTTTCGGCCGAAATACTTCGGGGAACGGTGTATTGTCAAACCCCGCAATGGAGACATCCTCCGGAATAGACACTCCTCGCTCTTCCAAAGCCTGATACGCTCCGAATGCCATAAGGTCGTTTGCCGCAAAAAGAGCACTGAAAGGGATAGTGCCTTTTTTACAGAGTGTCTGAATCGCCTTGTAGCCTCCGCTATCTTTGTAGTTGCCTTCGGCGATGAGACCTTTTTTCAAAGGGATACCATGGTTTGCAAGAGCAGCAGCATACCCTTCTTTGCGGAGCTGAGCATTTTTCGTGCTTAAAGGTCCGGAAATGAAGGCGATCTCTCTATGACCGTGGTTGATAATGAATTCCGTGATATCGAAAGCAGCCTTAAAATTATCCACAAACACTCCGGGAACCTCGTGCAAAGAATCCACATAGCGTTCGATGAATAAAAACGGAAACCTTTCCTGTTGAAAACGCTTGAATGCGTCGTTATACTCGATATCGTTCTGCGTGGTGAACAGTATGCCGTCAGCGAGCCGTTCTTTCAGGAGGAGGATGTATTCCGCTTCTTTCTTGAAATGACCATCCGTGTTGCAGAGGAAAAATCCGTATCCGTTTCTGTTGCACACATCCTCAACACCCCGTGCGAGCTCGGAAAAGAAAGGGTTGCGCACATCCGGTATTACGAGTCCGATAGTTTTCGTCTTTTTCGTAATCATGCTTCGGGCAAGCCCGTTGGGCTGATAGTTCAGCTCTTTTATCGTCTTTTTGATGAGCTCTCTGGTCTTATCGCTTATTCCTTCGGTTTTCTCGTTTATGACTCGAGAAACCGTGGCGATGGATACGTTACAAACCCGTGCCACATCCTTGATCGTCACAGCCATGCATTCCCCTTCGCAATGAAGAGTAAACGTTTTACTTAAACGTTTACTCTTGGAATTAGCGTAGCATCACAATGCAAATTTGTCAAAGAATTTTTTGATACAAAGTCGCCTGTATCAATTCCCCACATTATCGACGCCGGAGGAACTGGAAGTCCCATACAAACCATACGGCGAGTATCACACCTGTAGCATCAGATTTCTCGTTGAACGTATCGCGTCTTTCGTTTGTACCGTAAACCGCCTATCAGGAATCGACCCTGATAGGCGATGCTTTTATATGCTTTATTGGACGTAATTTCGCTGTTGATGTGTCCGCCAACAGTTTAACTTATCCCTCCATTGATCCGCAACGCTCCCAAGAATCATCCGCATCAGGTTCCCTTTCTGTTCCTCCTGAGCATCTCGCCGGCTGTTTGATTAGTGCTCACCTTGTGGCCGGGAAGCGGAAGCAATCGTTCATGTATCGCGTCAATGATCCACTCCTTTTGCGGGAAGAACGATGTCTCCATTTCCGCAGCAGGGGTTATCCAGTTTCTCGAACCGACTACAATAGGAGGACCGTCTAGGGAATCGAAGGCGAGCTGCGTTATCTGCGAGGCCATGGTGTGGAGGAACGACCCTCTGTCGCAGGCATCCGAAGACAACACTACTTTTCCGGTTTTCTTGACGGATTCGATGATCTTGTCGTAGTTGAGCGGGTTGATGAAACGGGCATCGATGATTTCCACTGAAAGGCCGTACTGCTTCTCGAGAATGGTTGCAGCTTCGAGCGCCACGTAGAGAGTTGCTCCTATCGTGATGATGGTAAGGTCTTTGCCGGTTTTCCTGACCGCAGGTTCCCCTTCCGGCACTTCGTAGTATCCTTCGG
Organism: uncultured Spirochaetales bacterium; assembly: GCA_964631915.1. Classification (GTDB taxonomy): domain Bacteria; phylum Spirochaetota; class Spirochaetia; order CAZWAS01; family CAZWAS01; genus CAZWAS01. The sequence continues at coordinate 8,792 of CAZWAS010000086.1, forward strand.
GAACCCGTTCGAATAGCTCGCCCATATCGTAGAGCCGCTGGCTTTCGAAAAACACCACCGGATCGCTGCCACGGAGCGCAAGATTGAGCATGCCTTTTGCATCATACGGAGTGGCAGGAAACATCACCTTGAGCCCCGGTATATGGGCAACCATAGCGCTCCAGTCCTGGGAGTGCTGGGCACCGTATTTAGCGCCTACGGAAACCCGGACGACCAGAGGCATTTTCAAGACCCCTGCGGACATGGATTGCCACTTGGAAACCTGATTGAACAGCTCATCACCTGCCCTGCCCATGAAGTCGCAGTACATAAGCTCGACAACGGCTCTGCCGCCGCAGAGCGCATACCCCACTCCTGTTCCGACTATTGCGCCTTCCGAGATCGGAGAGTTGAACAACCTATGGTACGGAAGCGCTTCGGTGAGGCCTCGATACACTGCAAATGCTCCGCCCCAGTCGCGGTTTTCTTCCCCGTATGCGACCATGGTCGGATCTTCGTAAAACCGGTGAAGCATGGCTTCGAAGAGTCCATCGGTATGCATAGACCTTGGTTTTCGGCAGGGGTTTCCCTTCCGCATCGAGAGCAAACCGCTCCTTCTTTGCGAGCTGCTGGACCCTCGGATTCTCTTCTTTCGGAAGCAGCACTTCCGGCCTTCGGTCGTCAAATCTGTCTATCTTCTGATTGGAAAACATGACACGGTCTATGTATTCTCCTTCAACTCGAGGCGACAGTTCCATGGATACTGCACGTTCGCATGCCTTTTTAATCTTCGCCGAAACCAGTTCTTGGAGGTTTCTCGCTTCGGCATCGCTCATCACGTTATTCGCTATGAGATAGGCTCCGTATTCTTTGATGCAATCGACTTGCTGCCAGAGTTCGAGCTCTTCCTTGGTTCTGTAGGAGGAGGCGTCCGAAGGCGAGTGCCCCGAAAGCCGGTACGTCACCGTGTCGAGAAGCACCGGGCCTTTTCCTTCCAGGAGGATTTTTTTCTTCCGTTCCACAGCATCGGCCACTGCGAGAGGATTATACCCATCGACCCGTTCGGAATGCATGTTTTCAGGATTCACTCCCGCGCCGATCCGGGCGAGAATCTGATACCCCATAGTTTCGCCGACCGTTTGACCACCCATGCCGTAAAAGTTGTTGAAAAAATTGAACATAACAGGAGGAGCACCTCCTATATCCTTCGGCCAGAGGTTCCGATACTGGTCCATTGCAGCGAACATGATGCCTTCCCATACAGGGCCGCAGCCTGAAGAAGCATCGCCGATATTGCCGATGACTATGCCGGGCTTCCTATTCACTCGTTTGAACAGCGCTGCTCCCACGCAGATATCCCCCGATCCGCCGACAATGGCGTTGTTCGGCATGCTTCCGAAAGGAGCAAAAAACGCGTGCATGGAACCGCCCAGTCCCTTATTGAAACCGTTCTCTTTGGCGAAAATCTCGGCCAATGTTCCATAGAGCACATAATCTTCCGCAAGCTCTTTCACCGATCCGGTATGCCCTTTCTCCACCACCTTGAGTGCAGCTCCGCCCATATAGGTCTTCATGACCTCGAGAAGCTGTTCATCCGAAAGTTTATCCACAGCGGAATAACATTTCGACAGTATTTCGCCATGGCTCCTGTGCGACCCGAAAATGAAGTCGTCTATGCCGAGATGTACGCACTGGCCCACGTACGCCGCTTCTTGCCCGATGCCGAGGTGCGCAGGTCCTTTGTGGTTGTATTCGATTCCCTGGTATGCCCCTTGCGTCTTGATGCTGTTCAGCATCGTCTCGAACTCGCGGACCGTTAGCATCGCGTAATATATCCTTTTGAGCCCCTCCTTGCCGTATTTTTTCAATTCCTTTTCAGGATCGTTCTTGTACGCGTTGAGGGGAATATCCTTGATTTTCAGCACCCCGGATTTCCGCATTTCTTTGGGGTCGACTACTAATGATTTTGGCATGATGCTTCTCTCCTCTGCAATTTATACAATTTCCCATACTGTATCTTTGATTATTTCCCCTACTGTTGGATGGGGAAATACGATCTGCTTTATGTCTTTAACGCGAAGCTCGGCTTCGATCATGAGCGCTGCACCATAGATAATCTCCGAACATCCGCCTCCGATCATATGCACGCCGACTATGGCGTCGCTCTGTTCGTCTGCTATCACCTTGCAGTAACCGGAAGCGCCCATGCCGTTTTCCGCGAGGAATCTGCCGTTTATGCGCATCTGAGCTACTGCGGTCTTCACCTTTCGGCCTTCTTTTCTACATGCTGCTTCCGTAAGTCCACAACCCGCCACTTCGGGGAGCGTGTATACGACCCATGGAATGGCGCTGTAGCGCATGCGGTCAGAGTCGCCGCATATCGTATTCACAGCGACTTCAGCCATCCTGGATGCGGAATGTGCGAGGAGTGATGTTCCTGTCACATCGCCAATTGCATACACTCCGGGGACATTCGTCTGCATTTTTTCGTTCACCCGGATACCCTTTCTGTCGAAATCGAGGCCTATCGCTTCGAGCCCAAGCCCCTGTACATTCGGACTCCTTCCTGTGGACATGAGCACCATATCCGCCTCCACCGTTTCAGTTTTTCCCGAGACGGAGAATGTAACGGCAGCAGGTTCCACTGCTTCGACTCGAGCTCCAAGATGGAAGGAAATCCGCTTCATCGCCTTTCTGAGTGCGGCCGCTATGTCTGCATCGAAATTCGGAATGATCTCCTCCATCATCTCTATGACGTGCACTTCCACACCTACACTCGAAAAAAACGAAGCGAATTCCATGCCTATGACGCCGCCGCCGATCACCGCGAGCTTTTTCGGAAGCTCGTTGATGCTCAGGATCTCCCTGTTCGTTTTCACATGGGGAAGCGTCGCACCTGGAATAGGAGGGATCACTGCGCTCGAACCCGTGGCAATGATGATATGCTCCGCCTGGTACGATGAATCGCCAGCTTTCACGGTGTTTTTGCCGACGAATTCCGCACTGCCGTTCATCACATCGACTTTGTATTTCTTCATGAGAAAGGCTATGCCTTTCCGCTGCGTATCGATGACCTTCTCTTTCCAGGCCATAGCCTCGCCGAGATTGAACACGGGATTATCGAAATGCACACCGAATTGTCCTGATTCTTTTCCGTGCACGAACAGCTTCGCAGCATTGAGCAGAGTTTTCGTCGGGATGCAGCCCTCATTGAGGCACACCCCGCCGAAATGCGACTTTTCTATGAGCAGCACTTTCTTGCCCCGTGCACCGGCCCGCTCTGCCGCGACATATCCGCCCGGACCGGAACCTATAATGATAATATCGTACATATTGCACACCTCAACCTGCAACGAGCACATCGATATTCGCGATCGCGGTTTTGAGCTCTTCCAAGAACCTCGCCCCCGGAGCTCCGTCCACGATCTGATGATCTATGGTGAGGGACAGCCCGAGGTGCGGGATGAAGCTCACGTCTCCCGCATCGCCCTTCATGACCGGCTTCGCCTCTATAGTGCATACGCCGAGAATCGCAACTTGAGGTGCGTTCAGCACAGGCGTAAAGCTTTCTATACCCAGGGCTCCCAGATTCGTCACGGTGAACGTACCGCCTGATAAGTCGTCCGGCCTTATACCTCCTTCCAGGCATCCTTTGATGAGTCTACCGGATTCTAGAGCTATGTCTCTGAGGCTGAGCGAATCCGCATTTCTGATCACAGGCACCATGAGTCCTTTCGGCGTATCGACGGCAAAAGCGAGATGCACACGAGCGTACCGCCTGAGTGTATCGCCCGAGAATGTTGCGTTGAGCGTAGGATGCTTCGGAAGCGTCCTTGCAACTGAATAGAGCACGAGATCGTTGATGGTTATCTTAGAAAGCCCGAGCGATTCGGGGCTCTCCTTGAGGCGCTTTCTGTATCCGAGAAGCTTGACCGCATCCGCAGACGCGTTGAAGCTGTGCGGTTGTTGCGAGGGACGCCTTCATCCTGTCCGCGATGAGCTTCCGTATACCTTTCACCTGTACCTCTTCCACTGGTCCAGGAAAGTCACCTTGCGTCGATTTGACCGAAGATGCGGCAGGTGAGGAAGCAGCCAATAGATCCGCAGCTAAAACCCTTCCCCCGATACCCGATCCTGAAAGCGGAGCGGTCCCTTTGCCCGCACCCCTGGCTTCTATCGCAGCTGGACTCAGCGGCGCCTGCGAAGCGAGAACCTGTTTCACGTCGCGTTCTATGATGCGGCCGCCCGGCCCGCTTCCGGCTATTCCGGAAACAGTAAGACCATTTGCTTCTGCAAGACGTCTGGCTCTCGGAGATATGCCGAGGCTTTGCCTGTCCTCAGTTCGAGCCGCTTCTGGTTCCGTTTGCTGGGAGCCGGTTTTTTTGAGATCGGATTCCGACCCTTGCTGAGCGGAACCGACTTCTTGCCTTCCCTCCTTGCGGTCGGCATCCCCAACACCGCCCCTACTCTGCTGCGACACCAGCAGGCTGGCTATATCTTCTCCCGGTGTTCCGATGATCGCGATAGGAGTCAATACAGGAACATCGTCCGTCGCTTTATACAAAATCTTAAGAAGGGTTCCGGAAGCGTTCGCCTCCACCTCGAATGTAGCCTTGTCGGTCTCCACCTCGCAGAGAATATCCCCTTCCGTGACCGCATCTCCTTCCTTTTTCTTCCAGGAAAGGATAATGCAGCTTTCCACAGTATTGCCCTGCCTGGGCATGAGAACCTGGGTCGCCATACTCAACTCCTCTTGAAATAATCGCTCTGCATAAAAACCGCTTCCGCCTCGTTGGACCAATACTTGCCGTCCACGAGATGTTTCTTGATCTCCGGAACTTCCTCTGCGAGTTCTTCCACCGATTTTATCCCGAATCCCCTCGCTCCGGGGAACACAACGACCTTTCCCGTGTACACGCCGTCCATGACCGCCTTCACTCCCTTGGAAACGGAATCCATATCGGCAACCGCCGAAAGAGAAATATTGGTCGAAAGTTTTCCCGCTTCCGTAAGCTCGAGCGTGCGGATCATGGCATCCAGGGGAGAGCCCGATGAGCCAACAACGCGCACGCGCCGCACCGTGAAAAAATCAAGCGGCAGATCCGCTATGGTGCCGACTTTCACGCCCGCGAATACGTTCACCACCCCGTTTTCCGCAGCGAACGTCGATGCGTGGGTGATAACAGCAGGCACAGGAACGAGAATGATAACATCGTCAAACCCTCCAGCGGAGTGTTTCCTCAGATACGCATCGAACTCTCCCGGTTTCATAGATCCCGGATTCATATACTCGATTTCATAGGGCCGTTGTACTCCCAACCTGCTCACCCTCTCCTTGAGGGACTGCATTCTGTCGTCGGATAAATCGCTTATCAGAAGCCGTTGCGGCCCCTGCGGATCCTGGATCGCCTTTATGATATGCATCTGTCCCATGGGTCCTGCACCCCCTACGAACCAGGCATTCCCCCCCGGCTTGAGCGTTTCCCTGGTATTGGCGGAATAGCTTTTCAGGACTTTTCCGTCTGTTGAACCAGTTATACCGAGATTCCGGTAATGGATGCTTCCCACATCTATCGGCACCATGACGGAGGGCGCATCAGTATGGATACCGATGTATCCGTGGTTATCTGTGAGATCCACGATTTTTTTCAGCGTTTCGTTGTCCGCTAGACCTGTGATGACCGTATCAATGGGCCGCGTTCCGTTTTTCAGGACGTCTGCTCCTTTGAGCGGTATGCCTGCGGAGTTCGCAAATTTCTTCAAATTCGCAAGGTTCTTCTCATCGAGCCCTTCGTGTACGATGCAGCAGGGTTTTGAACTCTCTATACCGGAGAAATCGAGCTCTACCCGATGGTCAGGAGCTCCATATACATACATGCATCCTCCATTCCTCGGTTCAGTTCTCGCCTTGATCTGATAGGAAGCGACCACACAGGTCCAGGGTTCCACCAGTGCAGCCTCTGCATATCCTGTCGTCTTTTTCACGGGAATGAGGTAACACCCATCGTCTCCGTCGAGCAGTTCTTTGCCTATGATCACGTATTCGGAGAACCCGCCGGGAATAACATAGCCGAATGCCATGGACACCCCTTTGTAAAACACATCCGCCTGAACGATGTACCTGTCTCCGATCTTAAACTGTCCTTTCCTCCTCTCGCCCACGCCCACGATGGTGAGGCTTATCTCGTGGCCGGGCACAGTAGGTTCCTTGGACAAATCGCGATGCATGGCTTTTATGCGCGGATGCTCGTTGCCTCCGCTTATGAGTTTCACGTCCGAAAAGCAGATGCCGGATGCATCGATTCTCGCAATGAGGTCGTCTTCCGTATACGACGGGAACGGTACGAGATCGGGTTTTCCGGCAGTACCGAAATTATCGAGTCCTGCCCCTTTCAGCCGCCAGGAAAGAATTTTTTCCGGAAGTTTTCCTTTAATTTCCATGGTTTCCTCCACAAATTATTGCTGCATCGGTGCTATACCAGACCGCTCAGACAGATACGGTGTCTATACCCTGGTCTACCAATACATCGATATGTTCCTGCTTCAATCCTTTGTCCGTGATGATCCTGTTCACGCCGGTGATGGGAAGCACATGCACGAAGCCCGCCTTGCCGAATTTCGACGAATCCGCCACGAGCACTGTTTCACTTGCTTGCTTAGCCATTTTTTTAACGATCTCAGCCCCCTCGATGAGATGCGTGGTGAGCCCCCGTTCGATGCTGAATCCATCCGTGCCTACAAAAGCCACGCGTACATGGAAACGCTCAAGCTGATTCAAAGCCACAGGACCAACCATAGACTCGGTTTCGGGTCTGAAATCCCCCCCGACTAGGGTGAGCCGGATCGCCGGATTTACCCGGGCGTATGGGATGATGAGCGTAGAGTTCGTAACTATATGGACATCCCGTTTGCCGAACAGATATTTGACTATGAGAGCTGTAGTGGTGCCCGCTTCTATCATGATCGCATCCCCCTCTTTGACGAGAGATGCAGCGAACCTGGCTATGCTGTTCTTTTCCTCCAGCATGAGACGCTGCCGTTCCACAAGATTGGGATGAAACGCCGGGAGGGCTCCTCCCCGCGTTCGCAGGATGAACCCCTTGTCCGCGAGATTGTTCAGATCGTTGCGTATAGTGACAGCGGAAACCTTGAGCGCCGAGCTCATATCGGCTATGGATATGGTACTTTCCTGGGAGAGAAGCTTGAGTATTTCCTGTTCTCTTTCGGAAAGGTTTATTTGTACCATAAATAAACTTTCATTTTCCTTTCTTTTTGCTTTCAATATAGGATAATTTCAGTTTTATTGCAAGAGGAATACGACATTTTTCCATAAAAAACGATGGGAATAGGGCAGCTTTTATTGGCAGTGCAGGCGTTTTAGAGGCAAAACCCCTATTCGGATAGAACTGGAGGCAACGGCTTTAAGTCTATCTCGAGCTTTTGTCGTGCTTCGAGATCCATAAGGTCCTGGCGCAGGGCAAAGGTAGAAAGAGCGGACGGCAAAACGATGCGGGCCTTCATCTGAAACAGGGGAATGCCGGTCAAGGGAGCAGGAGCGATGAGCGTCTCGAGGTCCTCGATGTTTGCACTATGCTTTTTCAGTACCGAAGTCACCGCATAGACGATACCGGGATTATCTTCGGACACCGCTTTCAGAAAATAGGACCGCTCCTCTGGAATGGGTTCCGGTTTCCGAGTCTGTTTGAAAAACACATGGAGCTTCAGAGCTTCATGGAAACCGACGATTTCCTGCTCCACCCTCGAAATTTCCTCGGCGGTACCTGAGATCAGCATGATCACGGCGAACTCGCCGCCCAAGACCGCCATCTTGCTCTCTTCGATGTTGCAGCCCCGTTCCGCCACTATGCAGGACACATCTTCTACAATACCGATCCTGTCGCTTCCGACAGCAGTGACTATTGCATATGCCTTTTCCATGCTTCCCCCCTTGCTATTCCGCCTGTCCTCCCTCTTGTAGTGTACTGCAAGAAGGCTTTTTCTGTCGATGCTGAAGAGCGAAAAAACGTACACATCCTGACACTAAGAAGCCACAAAGGAATTCTACTGCACAGGAAGAGCGCTGGATAGCGGTGAGGAAGGAATCGAAATATACCATTGAAAACACGGCGAAAGTGTTATTATAACAATATCGCTTTTCGCATTATCAAGTCTACTTAATTATACTACTTATCGGAAAACAAGGAATATGTTCCCCTATTTGTTCTGGTTCTCAAGATGCAGAAGCTGAACCGCCGTAATTTCATCCGTGATTAATACATTGATATACTTCTTCAGCAAAGCCGCCCGTATTGCGACTACTTTTCCAGCGCCACCGGCTACACCGATAATCAATTTTTTGTCGTCTCCAAATACTTCAACGGGTATCCCGATTACCCGATCATGAACATCATCGTCAATGAATTCACCCTTCGCATTGAAATACCGGCATAGAATATCTCCCACTGCACCTTTTCCGATTAGCCGCCTCAATTCTACCTGATTGAGATATCCCATTTTGAAAAGACTGGCAGACTCTGAGGCCTCTCCAATGGAGATAAGAATAATATCCGCACGGCACCCAATATCCAAAACTTCTTTGATCCATGGTTCCGACTTAAAAACCTCGGCCCTCTCACGTGTCTGTGCAATAGCAGGAGCCCATATATTATAGCATGAGGCATCTAATTTCCTCGCTATATCCTCTCCCATTATATAGGGATTCATCGAAACATTCAGCATAAGGTTTCCCATTAAGGAGACAATCTTTATATGTCCATTGACTCCCTGAGGCTCAAAATAGCTAGCCACAGATGCAGTCGTGTTTCCCCAACCTATCCCTAACGTTCCAATATTCATTGCTGCGAGCTTACGTGCCAGATATGCTGCACCTGCTTTTGCATACGCCTGATATCGCATGTCATTATCCGATGTGCTGATCGGACACACAACGGCATCCTTCAAACCGTATCGCTTACAGATCTCGGTTTCCACACTCATGAGGTTCGCGAATGGATGCTTAAGGTTAAATTGAATAATTTCCAAATCACGAGCCTTTTCCAGAAGCCGTTGTACCTTTTGTCGCGATAACAAAAGACGTTCTGCAATCTGCTGCTGAGTCAGCTTTTCTTTATAATAGAACCAAGCTATTCGAGTTATGAGGTCCTCATGTGTATCGACTAAATGATGACCAATCACGGGAGCGGATCGTTTTTTCATTTATGCGCCATTGACTCTGATATAAAAATGTTTTGGTGAGAATGGTAATAAAGAGCAGCCGTTTGAAGATACGCGGTTACAGAATGCCTTGAGCTTATTTTCTCAGAGAACACGCTTTGCACCATGAGTACAACCA
>CAZWAS010000087.1:0-7195 GCA_964631915.1 uncultured Spirochaetales bacterium
GAGGACGCCTCTTTCAATGACCTTTAAATGTGCGAAAGATATTGTACGCTACCACATGCCATGGTTTTCACTCAGATGCTACAACTGATTCCTCGATATCGATTTTACCGGCAAGCATCAAACTGACGTGAAGATGGATCATCGAGAAAATATTCCTCATCGTCAAGCACGGGTTCGACGTTCTCAAGGAATCCTTTCGGACCAGCTCATCGAATTCCAAGGGGGTTATGCGAAAAAGAATTGTTCTTTACACCTGCGCAGAATCGTAGGTGAGGAAGACCGCTTGGCGTTTTGCCCATCTGGCCGCCGTCCTCCCAACGATATTTTTTCAGAGACGCATCTCTGAAAATGACGGTAGCAAAAAAAGAATGGCTTAAGATATTCCATCCCAAGCCGTATTATTCTTTATATTATAAAGAATTATTTATCTGAGCAATGGGCGACTCGAACGCCCGACTTCCACCTCCGGAGGGTGGCGCTCTATCCAACTGAGCTAATTGCCCACACAAAATGATCCTACACTAATCTTCATTTCATGTCAATTTTTCCTGAGCCTACGCATCCTTTTTCCTCATCGCCTTTCGAACTGATCGGCGAATTCCTCCGAAGTATAATAGAGCGGTTCCTGATTCGGAAACGTGAACAAGATGAAACGCTCGTCCTCCGGCACATGGGACATGACCACGACATCGGTCTCTTCCGTATCCGGATCCATGATATATAGGGAAATGTGTTCTCCCGTTTCGTCTAATTCCGCACGGTATATGATCATCGCAGCAGAGGGCAGAAAATCCGAAGACAGATACGGCATGCTCCCTTCCCCTTTGTCTCTGTACAGAACAAACTCGCTTCCCAAAACCGCTTTCGCCGGAACATACCATCCTCGCTTGTCTTTTTTGACGAGTATGAGGTTTAGGCTTTCTCCCGAAGGAATGAGCTGATCCAGGATGAAGGAAGAAGGGCCGTTCCCTTCATCGTAATACGGCTCCTCCTCATACTCGTAGTCTTCTTCGTACGCGCCGTCGCCATCATACTCCTCTTCGCCGCCGTAATCCGGGTAATGATAGGCGAAGCGGGGTTCCACGGCCCAATTTCCTTTCGTATCGATGAACCCGATGAGCCCGTCTTTCACAACAGCAGCAAAGCCTTCGTTGAAATCCGTAAGATCTTCGAACCCTTTGAATACGATATTCCCTTTTTTGTCCATGAATCCGTAGGTGGTAGCTCCGTCTTCATGTTCGTAGTCAGGAATACTGACCCACGCATATCCGTTCTTGAAATCGCCGTAATCGTATATCGAAAGCGTGGAGCCGGGGGTGCTGACGATTTTACCGGTTTTATCGATGAAGGCCACAGTGGGATCGCCGTCCGCATTCGGAATCGAAACGATGGCAAGACCTTCGCTGAAACTTCTGGCGTGTGTATAACCGGTCAGTTTCGGTTTACCCGTTTTGTCGATAAAGGCATAGGTATCATCGCCTGGATTTATTTTCACGAGTGCGAGGCCGTCCACAAAGTCCCAAGCCACCGCGTACCGTGTCTTTATCACCGGTTTCCCGGTCTTATCTATGTATCCGTACGAAGGATTCTCATCAGTAGAATAATTCACAACGGCAACTCCGTCTTTTGAAAAGGTATATGCGTTCGAAAATTGCGGTTTGATCACCATTTTGCCGGTTTTGTCAATGTACCCCCACAAACCATCCACTTGTACTCCTGCAAGGCCTTGGGAGAATTCGGTCGTAGCGGTATATTTTTTTTCGATGACCAAATCGCCTTGTTTATTGATGAAGCCGTATTTCCAAACACCTTGATCATCAGGGGATCCCGACCATGCCATACCTTCATAAAATCCGCCTGCAAACTCGAGCTCCGGTTCTATGACCCACTTTCCCTTCTTGTCGATATAGCCGTACAGATAGTCGTCGTTCATCACCACAGCGACGCCTTCGGAAAAAGCGTATGCCTGTACGAACTGCGCCTCTATGACGACAGTGCCACGAGTATCTATATAACCGTAATAGTGCGATACGTCATCCTGATACACGGATAATCCCTCGGTGAACCAGTATTTCCCGATGGGATTTTCGTCGCCATTCGCATACAGCGATGCGGAAACGAGCAGAAATAACAAAACCGAGTATCGTGCGGTCTTACGCAGCATAGGAAACCTCCTTTTGCTCCTGGATCCAGAGATCCTTTGTTTCAAGTGTACTACAATTGGTTACTAATAAACATCTTTTTATTTCGGATTTCCACAAAAAGAGAAATAGGCTCGTCCGCTGCAGGCATCAGCGTCTCCAGAACGTGGAGGTGAACAACACGAGAACCGTATAGAGCTCGAGCCTTCCCGTCATCATGGCGAAGGAAAGAAACCACTTTATATACGCTGGCAAAAAACTGTAATTATCCATGGGGCCGATCAGGCCGAAACCCGGGCCTATATTGCCTACAGTGGCAAGCGCAGCAGTGATAGAGGTTTCGATATCGAATCCTCCCGTTGCTACGACGAGAGTCGTCAACAGTACAAACGCCACATACAGGAAGACAAAACCGGATATGTGATAGACCATATCCTTTTTTACGGATTTGCCCCCTATGCGGATCGCGAATACGGCACGGGGATGGATGAGATAGCGCATCTCGTTCCACCCTTGTTTGAAGAGCGTGAGTATACGAATAACCTTTATTCCGCCGCCGGTCGAACCCGAACAACCGCCTACGAACATAAGAAGAAACAATATGACTTTCGACAACACCGGCCATGCCTCAAAGTCAGCCGAAGAGAAACCGGTAGTCGTGAGAATCGAAGCCACCTGAAAGGCCGCATACCGTACGGCGGTACCGAACGAATCGTACGCTCTGCCGAACAGATTCCATGCAACGACGATGGTTGCAACGAGAAAAAAACCGAGGTATGCGCGCAGCTCGGGATCTCGGTATACGGTTGTGAATCTGCCGGTGATGAGTCGGAAATATAAGGTGAAATTGATACCTGCGAGCAACATGAACACTGTTGTTACTATCTCCACATACGCGGAGTGATAGAATCCGACACTCAAATTTTTCGGAGAAAACCCGCCGGTTGCCAGAGTTCCGAACGTATGCGTGAGAGAGTCGAACAGAGTCATCCCGCCTGCCCACAGAAGCACCGTCTGCAGTATGGTGAGGAAGAGGTATATGCCCCAGAGTGCTTTGGCAGTGTTCGTGATCCTGGGAGTCACCCTGTCCAGAGAAGGGCCCGGGGCTTCGGCTTTCACCAACTGAAATCCCTCTACGCGCAGCAGCGGCAGAATGGCGACGGTCAGCACTACGATTCCCATGCCTCCGAGCCAGTGGGTGAGAGAGCGCCAGAACAGAAGAGCTTTCGGAAGGCTCTCTATGTCTTTAAGTATGGAAGCCCCCGTTGTAGTGAAGCCGGACATAGTTTCGAACACAGCATCTGTGAAATGGGGAATCGCTCCTGAGATATAGAAGGGAAGGGATCCTATAAGCGAAGCGGAAATCCAGCTGAGCGTGACGAAGAGGAACCCTCCCTTGGTTGACATACTGTTGCTCTTATCGTCCCTGCATGCTATCTGCATGATCGAGAAAAAGAGTAAGCTGATGCCTATTGGCACAAGAAAACTGACGGCGAGGGAATCTTCATCGAAACCTATGGCCACTATGAACGAGATGAAAATAAAAAATGACACGATGAGGAGTAGAATGGACAGGGCTTTAAGTACAATTTTCAACTTCATGATTGATTGGAAAATATCTTTTCAATTTTCGGAATGGATTCGCTGTCCGTGACTATGCCGAGGAGATCCCCTTCCATTACGACACATTCCCCGTCCGGTATCATGCCCTGCTTATTGCGGCTTAAAAACATTATGAGGCACTGGTTAGGTAGTCCGATCTCTTTTATTTTCCTTCCGTCCGCTCTGCTTCCTTTTTCAACCGCCAGCTCCAGCACCTCGAGCTCCCCCTGCAGAACGCTGTGGATGCTTTTGATGGTTCCTTTCCGGATGAGTTTGAGAATAGTATTCACGATATTGTTTTTCAGACTGATGGTCACATCAATATCGAAGCTCGAAGCGATATTCACATAGTTGTTCTTTATGACGAGGGCGATTGTTTTCTTGATGCCCAACGCCTTCGCATACATAGCTGTCACCAGATTGAGCTCCTGGTTATCGTCGACCGCAATGAGGAGGTCGTAGTCGGAAAGCTGCCCCTCTTCCATAACGCCTTCGTCGGAAATATCCGCATGTATGATCAGGGCATCCGGAAACTGTTCCGAAAGACGCTTACACACATCTATGGACTTTTCGATGATGACTACCTGCTTTTTATTTTTCGATGGAAATGCTTTGAACAGCCTGCCCATAATCTGTTTCGTATTCGTATGCCGGTTCAGAAGGTATTCGGCTACTGAGGTTCCTATGAATCCGCCACCCGAAATCACTATTTTACGGATGACGACTTTGTGCGTACCTTCAAAGGCAAAAATGTCGTCGAGATCCTGCTCGGTACCGAACAAATACAGATCGTCGTCCGGTTCGATCTGTGTGCTCCCTGTGGGAATGATATAGGAGTTGTCGCGTAGAATCGCCACTACGATGAAATCCTTCGCAAACCGTTTTCTCAGCTCCTCTACGGTGAGTCCGTTGACGGCAGATGTGGCAGATATATACATGACTCTGAGCTGGAAATCCTCTTCTTCAAAGAAGATGGTGTTCCCTATGACGCCGTGATGGATGTTTTGGATAATCGTCTTCACCGCTTCTATCTGGGGATTTATGATGTGGTCAATGCCGAGAATCGACTTTTCGGAATGAATGAGCGGCGTATACACGTCATTTCTGACCCGGGCGATGGTCTGCAACCCCGAAAACTCGCTCGAAGCGAGCCTGCATGCGATCATGTTCACTTCGTCAGAATCGGTGAGCGCTATGAAATAATCCGCATCCTTGATGCCTGCCTTTCTGAGTACTTCTATGTCGTTTCCTTCATCTTGGATGACCATGCAGTCGAGGTTTTTCGATGCGAGTCTCACCTTATCCGGGTCTTTTTCGATTACCACAACGGATTTTTTTTCTTCTATCAGCTGTTTGGCGAGCTGGGTTCCCACAACCCCTGCACCGAGTATAACAACCTTCATAGGAATCTGAGTCTATCCGCTTCCTTTGCTCTTGTCAAATAATCGGACGAAAAAGCAACACTTCTCCATATAAGAGTGCCAACATGCAAGGGTAGCGGCAGAAGAGCCCCACGATGTCCATGTCCAGTACGCACACGATACGAGGCTGGAAGACATCTTTTGGTTTGAAGCGAACCGCGTCGTACAGAACGATTACACGGTTCAGTATGAGAGATTGGTGCTGCAGATAAAGGATCGCAAAGGGGTGCTTCCACGGTCGAAGCAGAAAGTCATTGTTCGAAAACGCCTGGACGGGAGGGTAGCCGTACTACACGGAAATACCGTTCTAGAGTATGAGCTGATACATCATCCTGAAGTCTTGGCTGAAAGGAGTGCAGGATGAGAGGAAACAGGCGAAAGGGGTGACAGTTTTACTGAGTTCAAAAGGGTGACACGTTAATTAAGTCGTGACATAACCGCATGAAAATGTTGTAATCCATACGGAATTTGTCTATAATTTCCGCCGGGTAACTAATGAGCCTCAAGCATACGCTCTTTAGTTTGTTTGTCGCTATCTCCCTTATCCCCGTGGTGGTAATGGGTGTCGTGTCCTCAATTATATCGTCCAAGACCGTACTCGATCTGGAAATATCATCCCGTACGAAAGACCTCAATTCCATCAGGGAAGACATATACGAGCTGGTACAGGAAAAACAGCGGGTCGGCATAGAATTCTACCTTGACCGGAATGTGCAGAACATTTTAACCGGTTTTCAAGGCAGCAGCGACGTTGAGGAGCGAAGAGCGGTTCTCCAACTCCAGAAACTCCTGCAGAATTATAAATATCTCATAGGAACCCGCAGTCTGACATTGTACGGCAGGGACTGTACGGCTTTCTCGAACAATGCCGCCATATGTCCGTCCTATTCCGAACTGCTCTCGGCGCCTTGGTTTATTCAGGGTGTAAGGGACGGTCTCGTCAATATGTGGGGAGACGCCACCAACGATTTCGGTAGCATCGTGATACCCTATGTGAGAGTAATCCAAAAAATTAACCCTACGGAAATCGCGGGCTTCCTGCTGATCCAGATACACGAATCCTATCTTTCTGCGGTGTATTCCGGAGCCATCAATTCGGACGGCGAGTACCTCTGCATCGTGAACGGGAGGGGAGCGGTTATTTCCAGTACGGATAAAACGGTGATAGGTGCCAGTTTCTTTGAAAAATATGGAGTGCACCTTTCTTCGGGCAACACAGATGGAAGCCCTCGGTTTTTTCTATACCGCGGAAACGACTATCTCCTGAACCAGGTCAGCGATTACCGCACTGGTTGGAGTTTCGTCAATATCGTTCCTGTGAAGCAGATAACCAAGAGTGCGCGGTTCATCAAGGTGGTTACCGTACTTCTATCGGCGGCATCCATCGGAATTTGTTTTCTTTTAGCCTTTCTTTTTTCCAGAAGGATAATCTCACCTATCAATGCGCTCGTCGATATAATGGATCGGACTCAAGCGGGTGATTTGGACGTATCGTTCGAATCCTTCCACAAAGGAGAGGTCGGCAGGCTCGAGAAAAGTTTCGACATGATGATCCGCAGTCTGAAGGAATCCTTCCGGAAAAGCATCAGCATGGAAGCGGATAAAAGAAAAGCGGAACTTAAGATGCTTGAGTTCCAGATAAATCCCCATTTCCTGTACAATACCATGTCGACAATCATCTGGTTGACGGATAACAATGAAAAAGAGCCGGTAATCCACGTGGCAGAATCTCTTTCCGAGATGTTCAGAATTAGCATAAGCAAGGGAAGGGAAATAATACCCATAGAGGACGAGCTGAAGCATGTGCAGAGATACCTTGAAATCCAGAAAGTTCGGTATGCAAATCAGTTCCGGGTTCGTTTCGATCTGGACGACTCGATAAAAGGCGGCAGTACCGTCAAACTTATCCTGCAGCCACTCGTGGAAAATTCGATCTACCACGGTATCAAGTCGAGGCAGGACAAGCAAGGATTAATCATTATCGAAGGCGAGCGGGACGGAGATGTCGTCACGCTTCGAGTTTGCGACAAT
>CAZWAS010000087.1:7230-17504 GCA_964631915.1 uncultured Spirochaetales bacterium
CGAGAAGCTCAACGACTATCTTGCCTCTTCATCCGTATCCTCCGACTTCGGTATCGGCATACGGAATGTACATGAACGAATACGGCTTCACTTCGGAGAGGCTTTCGGGCTATCGTTCAGAAAGAACGGGGAGATCACCATTGCGGAAGTGAGAATCCCGTACGTCAAAGGAAATAGCTGAAATGAAGTTCAATGTGCTGGTCGTCGAGGACGAACGGGCGATACGGGAAGGTTTCCGGCGAAATCTAGAGAAGATAGAACAATTTACCGTATTCGATGCGGAAAACGATGCGGAAGCGCGCCGCATTATCGGGTGCGAAACCATACACGGGCTTCTTCTTGACATCCAGCTTCCCGGGCAAAGCGGGCTTGAGTTCCTCGATTCATTGACGGAACGAACGAAAAGCGGCATCGTTACATATATCATAACCGGTTATGACCTTTTCGATTATGTACAGGAGGCGCTGCGGCAGGGGGTAAGCGACTACGTGCTCAAGCCACTGACGCCGGATAAAATCACCGCGCTGGGTGAACGGCTTCTTTCCAAAATGGAAGAACGCTTTGCATGGAACGAACGATATGCCGTTCTGTTACGGGAAGTGGAAGAGGGGAAACCGCTCATACGCGAACGGTTTATACAGGATCTCGTATCCGGAAAGATTGAAAAGTCCGGATTCGAAAGCAAGTGTAAATTCCTGGATATTAAAACGGAAGGTGAGTATTACCGTATCGCCATCATTCAATTCGGTGTGGAGGGAGAGGAGCGTGAATTTCAGGCGCGTCTTCGCCACGCGTACATTCGTATCGAAGATATGTTAAAAGAAAAAAAAGGTACTACTCTGTTTTCATTTGGTACTTTCTCGTTTGTTCTTCTCGACAGTTCCGAGACGGGATGCGGGGACGACGATCTGTACTTTGTTCTAGACAGGACGACGCGGGAATTCAAGAAGGACGGTATACCGGTTCCGCGGATTGCCTTCGGCGGGTGGGTGAGAGGCCCCGAGCAGATTTTTCGTTCGTATCTGCAGGCCAACCACGTGCTTGTGCGAACCGACCTGTTTACCGACGATTTCTGTTTTTCCTATACTGATGTGAATGGTGACGAAGCCATGCCTGCCGGGAAGGATGACAAGCCCGACATTACCGCGCTGCTCGGACGAGGTGACGCCTTGCAGGTAAATGATTTACTTGAGCAGGAAACGGCCCGCCTTCTGTCTGGTACTGTGAATACTGAAGAGTCTACACCCTATGATGCGTTTCTTCCGTTCATACAGGCCGTTACAGCCAATAGCCGCTGGTTCGGGCTGAACATCGGCGGCGAACTTGCGTCCAGCCTGGCAACAGTGTTCGATTCTATAAAATTGAAATCTTTTTTTGAAGTCAAGACACAGCTTTCCCGACTCATAAACGCGGTCGCTGCCGGAATCGAAAAGTCGAAGGTGACACGGTATGGGAAAACCATTGCTGAATTGAAGGAATACATCCTATCCCATCTGCAAGAGCCTTTGTCACAGGCAAAACTTGCGGTACGTTTTGGGTATACGCCTAATTACCTTGGTTTTTTGTTCAAGCGGGAAACGGGTATTTCTCTCAGCGAATACATAAATCAGGAAAAAGTCGAGAAGGCGAAGAAGCTGCTTACCGAAACCAACATGCTCGTTTCGGAGGTTGCCTCGTCCGTTGGGTTCAACGATCAATATTATTTCAGTACTGTTTTCAAGAAGATCACAGGTCTGTCGCCTTCTGTTTTCAGGGACTCGAAATAACAGGCATATTGTTGATTTTTATATCTTTTCCTTTTTTTATCTATTCACGTGCATTCGTACACCTCGTATGATTCAGCAGAATCATATTTCAGGAGGAGACCTTATGGCAATGTCGAAAAAAGCGGTTCGCGTCGCACTGATCGTCCTGCTCGCGTTTTTCCTCGCCGCAGAGTTCACGTTCGCGGGAGGGAAAAAGGAAAACACCGGTGGTAAGGAAGTTTCTAAAAAACCGGTTATCGGTGTCTCGCTGTTTTACCGGAGGGATGAGTTTTACAAGGACCTGGAAACGGGTATTCTCGAAGGAGCGGCAAAGTACGGGTTTGAAATGAACATGCAGGACGCGGATGCCGATCCGGCCCGGCAGACCCAGCAGTTGGAGGATTTTGTCGCATCCAAGGTCAATGTTATCGCCTTTTCCTGTTCCGATCCCGATGGGCTCATCCCGGCGGTGGAGCATGCGAACAAAGCCAGCATTCCCGTTTTCACCTTCGATGGGAGTGTTAACGGTGGCAAGGTGGTTTCCTTCGTAGGAATGAACAACTACAAGGCAGGACTCATGGCTGGCAACTGGGCGAAAGACTATATAGAAAAAAAACTGGGCGGAAAGGCGAATGTCGTAATTCTCGATTTTCCCCAGTCCGCCGTCGTGTGTGGCGACCGAGTGAAGGGTTTTAAGGACGCCATCGCTTCCATGAAGCACGTAAAAATCGTCGCCCAGCAAGACGGGAAGGCGAGCAGGACGGAATCCATGGCGGTAATGGAAAATATCCTTACGGCCAATCCCGAGATCCATGTGGTGTTCGGCATCAATGACGACACGATTTTCGGTGGTGTCGCGGCATGCGAAGCGGCGGGTAGGAGCGAGATGGTGTTTGTCGATGTCGGTTGGAGCAAAGAGCTGTTCGAAAAGTTCAAAGCCAACGACAAGTATATAAAGGCGTCTGCAGTACAGAATCCTTACGTAATGGGTATGAATACGGTCGAGGCGATCAAGAAACATCTCGACGGCCAGTCTCTGCCGAAAGAAATATTGCAGGATGCGATTCTGGTTACGTCGGAAAACGTCAACAGCATAGGCTGGGAAAAAATTGTCGAAAAACGTAAGTAGAAAGGCAACCTAGACAATCAGTCGTCCCTGGGTGGCGGATTGTCTAGCTGGAGAAAAACGGAACACATATGCAAACTAAGAAGGAACACAAAACTTTTCTCTTTGTACTTTCGGAAATAAGTCGCCGGTATTTCATCATATATGCGGTAATCGCACTGCTCGTCGTGTTGAGTATTCTTTCGAAAAGTTTTTTATCGGTAAATAATCTGATAAACGTATTGCGCCAGGTTTCGATGATCGCGATAATCGCTGTAGGTAGCTTCTTCGTACTCGTCGTCGCGGGGGTTGATATTTCCGTTGGTTCCATCGCTGCGCTTTCGGGAATACTCACGGCTAAGTTTCTGGCGGAATTCGACTGGCCTGCGTGGCTCGGTATAATCGCGGGCCTTGCCTGCGGTTTCGCCGCAGGAGCGACAAACGGTTACCTCATAACTCGCCGGAACGTACCCGCATTCGTGGCGACTCTTGGAACCATGGGTGTGTTCCGCGGTCTTACGTACGTGCTGACGAACGCCTACCCAGTCGCAGGTTTGCCCAACTCGTTTTATTTTATCGGCAGGGGCTATATAGGACCAATTCCTGTACCAGTCATCATCATGATTGTCGTGTTTGCGCTTGCCTACGTCGTGTCGGAAAACACGAAGATGGGGCGGTTCATGTTCGCCATAGGCGGAAACGAGACCGCCGCCCACCTGTCCGGCATTCGGGTGGCTCGGTACCGGTTTTACACCTATGCGGCAGGCGGATTCCTCGCAGCGCTGAGCGGTATTATCCTTGTTTCTCGTCTCGCCTCAGGTCAGCCGAACGCGGGCATAGGTTATGAATTTGAAGCCATAACCGCGGCGGTGGTGGGTGGTACCAGCCTGTATGGCGGGAAGGGCACGATAATCGGCGTGTTTTTTGGGGCAATATTCATCGGCATACTGCTTAACGGCATGGTGCTGCTGAACGTATCATCCTATTACCAGCAGATGATTAAAGGTATAGTCCTTATCCTCGCGGTGATGGTCGATGTTTCGAAGAACAAGAAATAGGGTACGGTTGTGGCTTCCTCTGAATACCTGCTTTCCTTGGACAACGTAAGCAAGCGGTTTCCCGGCGTTATCGCCCTCGACCGTGTCTCTTTCGCGGTACAACGTGGAGATATTCATGCTCTGGTCGGGGAAAACGGAGCGGGAAAATCAACCCTCATAAAGATACTCACCGGAGTTCATCAGGCTGACGAGGGAATCGTAACATTCAAGGGCGAGGAGCACCGGTGTCACGATCCCCTGGACGCTATGAGGAAAGGTATAAGTGTCGTACATCAGGAACTCAACCTCGCCGGAAACCTCGATGTGTGCGAAAATATTTTTCTGGGTAAACCGATCGAAAAGAAATGGCTCGGCTTGAAGTTTATCGACTGGAGGAGGATGTACCGGGAAGCCGCAGAGCTGCTCGGGCGGCTCAAGATTCATATCGATCCCCGAACACCAGCGGAACGCCTGAGCGTGGCACAGAAGCAGATTGTGGAAATCGCCCGCGCCATTTCTTTTCGTTGCGATCTCATGATAATGGACGAACCTTCCGCGACCCTCACCGAAAACGAGCTTGCCGTTTTGTTCGAAATTCTTTTTCGTCTGAAAAAGGAAGGCGTTACGGTAATATACATTTCTCACCGGCTCGAGGAAATTTTCCAGCTGGCAGACGTAGTTACCATATTGCGAGACGGTACGCATGTAAAAACCTGTCCTGTCGCCGAGATGGACCGCGCTGCCCTCGTTTCCGCCATGGTTGGTCGGAAACTGGGCGAAGAATATCCAAAAGAGCACGTGCCGCTCGGACAGGAGCTGTTGAGGGTCGAAGCCCTGGAAAACGCAAAAATTCGCAATATTCGGTTTACCCTCAGGCGGGGAGAAATTCTCGGCATAGCGGGACTGGTAGGTGCTGGCAGGACCGAAGTAGTGCGCGCCATTTTCGGAGCGGACGCGGTTGCCAGGGGAACGATATACCTTTCCGGAAAAGAACGCTCCATAAAATCTGTGAACGACGCCATCGGAAATGGCATCGCACTGGTTCCGGAGGAACGGAAAATCCAGGGCTTGGTGCTGCCCATGACGGTAAAAGAAAATATCACCATGGTTGGAATCGACAAGGCATGTGTGGGGGTTTTCCTGAAAAAAAAGACGGAAGCAGCGGTAACCCGTACCTATGTGGAAAAACTGAAGATTGTCACGCCAGGTATCGATCAGGTCGTGGAAAATTTAAGCGGGGGCAATCAGCAGAAAGTAGTATTGGCGAAGTGGCTATACGCGGACGCCGACATTCTCATTTTCGACGAGCCGACCAGGGGTATCGATGTAGGCGCCAAGTACGAAATATACAAACTGCTGACTGCAATGGTTCGTGAAGGTAAGGGCGTACTCATGATATCCTCCGAGATGCCTGAACTTCTCGGTATGTGCGATCGTATTCTGGTAATGCACGGTGGCGAAATAAAAGGAGAACTGAAGCGTTCTGAATTTTCACAGGAACGTATCATGCACCTCGCCACCGGTTGAAAAACCACCGTTTACATAAACGATGGAAATGTGGGCAGAGAGGTGTACCCGGCGCGATGTTTTCGCCGCCCTATACCTGGGAAGATATGGGAATCCATGTGCGTCATGTGCTTGATGTGTAGAGAGGGACGCCGTTTTTACGGGGAGTAGCCGATCAGACCCCTCTGGGGGGACATTCCTTTCTGCCCTAACATTGCGGAATTGATAGAAGAGGTATATCACAATGGATGAACTCGACAAAGGTTTAGACGTCGCCTTGCACGGGGAGTTCGCATTGCAAGCGGCACAGCGGGTACGGGAAACGATCGCATCCTGGGGGCTGAAGCTTCCGGATGTGGAACCGTTGGTTCTCGATTTCGGCCTGGGACGGTTCGATGAAATCGGGGAGGTAGAGTTCTGGATAGCGAACGAAAACGAGGCCGGCTACTGCGGCAAGTTCCTGTTCGTGTTTCCCGGACAGACCTGCCCGAAACACATGCACAAGACGAAACTGGAAACCTTTTTCATCGTAAAGGGAAAAGTATCCATGTGGTATGACGGGGTGGAACGGATCATGGAAGGGGGGGATATCATGAGGGTGGAAACGGAGGCCTACCATTCCTTTACTGGCATCGAGCCGACCCTGCTTTTAGAAGTGTCGAAGCCTTCGATTATCGCCGACAACTATTTCGAAAACAGTAGCATCCCGATAGGGGGAAATTACAAGGGCTGGGGAAACCGATGATGATGCAGAAAACACAAAATGCCGGTAATGCAGGAGGTACTCTTCGCGCAGGAGCGGCTGAAGTCGACATTTCGCCGGACGATTCCCAGTTTCTCTGGGGATATCCCCACGTGGAACGGTGGAGTACAGGCATCCACGATCCTTTATATGCAAGTTCACTCTATCTGGAGTACGGTGGCGAAAAACTTCTGTTCATCGCCAACGATATCATTTTTATAACGAAAGATATCACCGTAAAAGTGCGTACATCGATTACCGCCCGAACGGGAATTCCTGGGGAACGGATCATGGTTACCGCCACCCATACTCATTCGGGACCGTCGGTGGTCGAATACGCAAGCAACCGGTTCGATACAATCGTGCCGAAACCGGACGAGATATACCTGGATCGTTTAGTACGGGGGATCGTCGAAAGCGGCTGCTGTGCGGTGGAGCGGGCGGAACCCGCGGAAATTGGCTTCTCGACTGTGGATGGCGTGGGCATCGGTACCAACAGGAGGGATCCGCAGGGACCGGCCGATCCTGCAGTACCGGTCACTTCCGTACGAGCCGTTTATAGCGGCAACTATCTCGCTATAATGGCAGTGTACTCGATGCACCCGACTGTGCTGCACGAGGATTCGACCCTCGTAAGTGCCGATTTCCCCGGCGCCGTACGGGGGCGTATCAAGAACGCACTCGGCGAAGACGTGCCGGTTGTCTACCACACTGGGCCTTCCGGCAATCAGAGTCCCAGACATTCGGTCAGGGCAAACACCTTCGCTGAAGCGGAGCGGCTGGGAACTATACTGGGCGATCGGATTCTCTCGTCCCTTGATGGTATTTCCTATACTGCGGCAGTGCCGCTTGCTGCGTGCTCTGCCTTCGTTGAACTGCCCCGCAAGAAGTTTCCGTGCGTGGCTGCGGCGAAGGCTGACATGGAGCAGGCATCGGCGAAGTTTCGTAGATTGAAGGCGGAGCAAGCCCCTGTGGTGGAAACACGGACTGCCGAATGCGACTGGTTCGGCGCGGAGGAAAGGTATGCCCTGTCTGTCGCCGCCGCGGAAGGTTCGCTCGATGCGACGTACAAAGCATGTATGCCCGCGGAAATACAGGTGTTCTCCGTCGGGGGGAAGGTGTTCGCCGCGTGGCCGGGCGAGCTGTTCGTCGAGTACGGGCTTGAACTCAAGCGCCGCACTGGTTGCGCCGGCGTCATCAGTCTCGCAAATGGTGAACTGCAGGGCTACATAGTAACGGCGGAGGCTGCGGCGGAAGGCGGATACGAAGTGGGAAACGCCCTGTTTGCGCCAGAAAGTGGACGGCTGCTGGTCGAAAGGACTGCTCTTCTCATCGATGGTATACATAAAATGG
The DNA here is from genome assembly GCA_964631915.1 of uncultured Spirochaetales bacterium. Taxonomy (GTDB): domain Bacteria; phylum Spirochaetota; class Spirochaetia; order CAZWAS01; family CAZWAS01; genus CAZWAS01. The sequence continues at coordinate 14,719 of CAZWAS010000087.1, forward strand.
GTATCGCCTGATTCTATGAAACACGTTCTCGGTCTTGATCTCGGTACCAGCTACTTTAAGGCACTGAATGGAATGAAAACGGTTTTTGCGCTGGCATGGGTTTTCTTCCAGTAGCTTTGCCGCCGCGAACATCGCTTGGATTCGTCGCACTATGTCCGAAGTCTGGAACGAAACCCGGTACTTCATGACTCTCTCCGACTCTTTCGCGTTTGGGCTCACGGGCGATCGGAAGGAAGACGCGGGTACTTCGCCTTCGACGACGACAGTGCCACAGTGCTGGAATGGTTCAAGGAAACCTTCTGTCTTGGCTTTTCCATGAAAGACCTGCTTGTGGAAGCCGCCGGCGTAAAAGCGCCCCTGTTTTTCGGCCTTACCCACAAAGAAATGAAAGCAGGTGCCGCGGCGGTAATGGTACGCTACAGGACGCGGGCATAGAAGCACAGGCACTATGGTAAGCGGGCTCCTTTTCTCTCTGGCCATGGTGACGCGGATGCTCCTCGAAAAGCTCGGCGTTATCACTCCTCAGTCGTCGAGCGTCTTCAGTATGCCATTTTACAGGGGTACAGGTTATCCTTATAAAATAGGCAGGTCAATTCCCGCGCTTTTCTATTTTGGCCCAGGTATCTTTGAGCGTCACAATCCTGTTGAATACAGGCCGTCCTGGCTTCGAATCTGGATCGGCTACGAAATACCCTATCCGTTCAAACTGGAGCCTGTCGCCGACCGAAACATTTTTCAGGCTCGGTTCTGCCTTACAGTGTTGCACTATCTCCAGGGAATTGGGGTTCAGATTCTCCTTCCAATCCTTTCCGGGGGGTACATCCTGAGGGAACTCGGTTGAAAAAAGATGATCGTAGAGCCTCGCTTCCACATCCACTGCATCGGATGCGGATACCCAATGGATCGTGGCCTTTACCTTTCTATTGTCAGGGGCGTTTCCTCCTCGCGTGGCCGGATCGTATGTGCAACGGATCTCTGTCACCATTCCGGTCCGAGGATCTTTGATCACGCCGGTACAGGTCACTATATAGGCGTATCTGAGCCGGACGCTGTTGCCTGGGAAGAGGCGATAGTATTTGGGAGGCGGAACCTCGCGGAAGTCGTCCTGCTCGATATAGAGCACATTTGAAAAAGGAACTTTCCTCGTTCCTGCTTCGGGGTCTTCCGGATTGTTCACTGCGTCGAGTTCTTCGACCTTTCCTTCCGGATAGTTTTCAATCACGAGCTTAATCGGTCTAAGCACAGCCATAACTCGCGGTGCGCTTTTATTCAGATCTTCTCTCACGCAGTGTTCCAGGAGCTGTATATCCACACAGCTGTCCTTTTTTGCCACCCCAATCCTAGATGCGAAGTCTCGTATTGCAGAAGGCGTATACCCGCGCCTGCGAAGGCCGGCTATTGTAGGCATCCTTGGATCGTCCCATCCGCTGACTTTTCCTTCCTTGACCAGTTCGAGAAGCCACCGTTTCGACAGCACTGTATGGGTCATGTTGAGCCTGGCGAACTCTATCTGCTGACTGTGGAAGATTCCGAGTTCGTCGAGAAACCAGTCGTAAAGCGGCCGATGGATTTCGTACTCCAACGTGCAGATGGAGTGCGTGATTTTCTCAATGGAATCCGAGAGTGGATGCGCAAAGTCGTACATCGGATAGATGCACCAGGCATTGCCAGTCCTCTGATGCGCCACATGGCGGATGCGGTAAAGCACAGGATCGCGCATGTGGAGATTCGGATGCGCCATATCGATTTTTGCGCGCAGCGTCTTCGATCCGTCAGGAAATTCTCCCGCACGCATTCTGCGGAACAGATCGAGATTCTCTTCAACGCTGCGGTTTCTGTAAGGGCTTTCGCGGCCGGGAGGCGTGTTGGTTATCGGCCCTTTATCCGCAACATCGGTTCCGCGGTATTCACGGATTTCCTGATCGTTCAGGTCGCATACATATGCTTTCCCCTTTCTGATGAGATCTTCTGCCCACTGATATATCTGTTCGAAATAATCCGAGGCGTAGTATTCGCGGTCTCCCCAGTCGAAGCCGAGCCATTTCACATCGTCTTTGATGGCGTCTACGTATTCCTGCTCCTCTTTTGTGGGGTTGGTATCGTCGAAGCGAAGATTGCAGAGTCCTCCGTATTGGGCTGCTATCCCGAAATCGATACAGATCGCTTTGGCATGTCCGATATGGAGGTAACCATTCGGTTCGGGAGGAAACCGGGTATGGACTCGGCCTCCAAACCGGTTCGTCCTGTTATGTTCATCGATTATGTCTCGAATGAAATCGGACGGTGCGGTTTCTCTATTTTCCGCACCTGAAGGCGCAGTACGATTTGTATCTGCCATGGTGTTCCTCCTGCCGCGCAAAAAGGGCGCGGTTTTGTTGCTGTATTCCCGCTACCTACTAAACATATGTGTGTTTGTAGAGAATGTCACACTAGCGTTTTTGTTACTATCCAACAATTTCCGATTTTTGACAATGGCCAGACAGAAGTGAACGAAACGAAAAAATCGCCGCGTTATTGTTGATTTTGGCGCCCCTCGGAACTATTATTGACTATATGGGAGGGGGAAAAGAACCGTACAGGAGCATGTCATGGCTACGGTTCAGAAAACGTTGTTACTCGTGGAGGACGAGGCTGTCATCGGAATGGCTGAAGCGCATTCCCTTCGAAAAGAAGGGTATGATGTCATCCTCGCTCTGAGCGGCGAAAAGGCCATCGAAATTGCGCTCAACGGGGAATCCTGTGTGGACCTCATACTGATGGATATCGATCTGGGAAGGGGGCCGGAC
>CAZWAS010000088.1:0-17393 GCA_964631915.1 uncultured Spirochaetales bacterium
AATGCTTCCTGGTTTTGCAAGAACCTGGCCACGCTCGACTTCCTTTTTTTCAATACCTCGGAGCAAACATCCGACGTTATCGCCGGCCTGGCCCTGATCGAGGATCTTATTGAACATTTCCACGCCAGTTACCGTCGTCTTCTTTGTTTCGTGAATACCGACGATTTCGACTTCGTCTCCGACCTTCACGATACCGCGATCGACTCTTCCGGTTACAACAGTACCGCGGCCCTGGATCGAGAAAATATCTTCGATCGGCATAAGAAATGCCTTATCCACCGCGCGTTCAGGAAGCGGGAAATACGTGTCCATCGCGTTCAGCAGTTCCACAATGCACTTCGTCGCCTCGCTGTCGTCCGGATTCTGCATTGCGGCAAAAGCGGAACCTTTGATAATGGGTATTTCATCGCCGGGGAACTGATACTGCCTGAGCACCTCCCTCACTTCCTCTTCCACAAGCTCTATGAGCTCTGGATCATCCACGAGGTCTACCTTGTTGAGGAACACGATGATTGCAGGAACACCTACCTGGCGCGCGAGCAGGATGTGCTCCCTCGTCTGAGGCATGACGGAGTCGGGTGCGGAAACCACGAGCACTGCGCCGTCCATCTGAGCGGCGCCGGTGATCATGTTTTTTATGTAGTCGGCATGCCCCGGGCAGTCTACGTGCGCATAGTGACGAGTCTCGGACTGATACTCGACGTGTCTGGTATTTATCGTAATCCCTCTGGCTTTTTCCTCCGGAGCATTATCGATATCTTCATACCTCATCAGCTTATCGCCGAATTTTTTCGCACAATACATGGTGATAGCTGCTGTAAGGGTTGTCTTACCATGGTCCACGTGACCGATCGTACCTACGTTAATATGAGGCTTCGTTCTTTCAAACTTTTCCTTTGCCATGTAAATATCCTCCTGAATTTTTCTCACACCTGGCGAAATACTTAAATTCAACAGAGCGCTGCACAATCTATCATTTTTTTAAAGCCTATACAAGGCTTTATGAGTGCATTATCAGCTCATCTTGAGAGTTTTTAGGAAGTTTTTCGTAATGTGAAAAGTGCATCGAACTGGTTGCGCGTCCTTTTGTAAGAGAACGCAACAGAGTGGTATAGCCAAAAAGATTTCGTAATGAAACGAAGGCTTGCACCACCTTACCACCTTGCCTGTCTTCCACACTTTCGATCCTTCCAGCTTTGGTGATAATGCTCGAAATGACTTCGCCCAGGTATTCTTCCGGAACGAACACTTCCATTCTCATCACCGGTTCCAAGATGATTGGTTTGGCTGCAATGAGCCCTTTTCTTGTCGCTAAAGAAGCTGCAATCGTAAAAGCGAATTCGGACGATTCCTGTTCGAAGCATTCTGCATGTTTCACGACAGCAAGAATATCCACCACCGGATACCCATTGAGCACACCCGATTCGAGGGTCTCCCGAATGCCTTTCTCCGCAGCACGGGCGAATTCGGGAGGCAATATTTTTTCAGAAACCTCGTTCCGATATGCGAATCCGCTTCCCCGTTCAAGAGGGGATAGACTCACATGTATCGCCGCTCTCTGCCTCTTGCCATTGTATTCTCTGTCGAACTCCTCTGAAGCAAAAGCAACCGATTGGATGGTTTCCTTAAAGGCAACTTCAGGCTTTCCGATTCTCACCCGTACGCCGTACTCCCTCAGCATTCGCTGCGTAATTATCTCGAGATGGAGCTCGCCCATGCCGGACAACACCAATTGACCCGTTTCAGGATTTCGCGACAGCCTGAAACTTGGATCTTCTTCGGACAAGCGCAAAGCAGCCTCCTGCAATCGCTTTTCGTCGCTTCGCATATACGCTTCTAAAGCGACCGAAACAACCGGGGTCGGGAAATCCATGGATTCGAACAGCACTGGATATCCCTTCTCGTGCAACGTCTCGCCGGTCAATGCATACTTAAGACCTGCAAGCGCCGCAATATCGCCGGGACCTGCCTCTTCGATTTCTTCTTTTATATTTGCATGCATCCTGACAATTTTCATAACGCGTTCGGTCTTTCCCGTGGAACCGCATACTACCTGATCTCCCGTTTTCACATGCCCGGAATATATCCGAACATACGCAAGCTTCCCTGTATACGAATCCCCAGATATTTTGAACACTTGTGCGCGCAGTGGTCCTTTCCGCTCTTTGATCTCTTGTTCCGAAAGCTGAAGGGTTTCCATCCTTCCGGTTCTGAGATCGATATACTCCACGGGTTTTCGGTCGAGCGGCGAAGGCAGATAGGCGACAACCGCATCGAGAAGCGTTTGAATCCCCTTGTTCCGAAGAGCACTTCCGCACAGCGCAGGAACGATCCGCCCTGCAAGTACTTCACAGCGGAGAGCATGACTCAGAACATCCTCGTCTATATGCATTTCATTCACAAACTGCTCGAGTATTGCAGCATCACCCTCCGAAACGGCCTCGATAATGTTTTCTCGCCCCTCGCGAGCCCGTTCCTTCATGGATGGAGGAATTTCCCTGCGAACAACATGTTCGCCGAAATCGCCTTCCCAATACCATGCGCATTGCCGGATCAGATCCACAACCCCGCAAAAATCCTTCCCTTCTCCGATTGGCATCTGCACAGGCACTGTCCCGGGATGCAGTCGCGTTCGCACTTCTTCGATAGTTCTGGCAAACGACGCTCCGTTCCTATCCATCTTATTGACGAACACAAGCCTCGGCACTTGAAACCGATCCGCCCGATGCCATACAGCCTCGCTCTGAGACTGAACACCTGCAACAGCACAAAAAACCCCGATTGCTCCGTCTAATATTCTCAAAGAACGCTCCACCTCGCCAGTGAAATCCACATGGCCAGGGGTATCTATGAGGTTTATCCTGGAATCCCGCCAGGAAAAAACCGTAGATGCGGCGGTAATCGTAATACCCCGCTCTTTTTCAAGTTCCATCCAGTCCATTTCGGCCTGGCCGTCATGGACCTCTCCGATCTTCCGAATCTTACCCGAATAGTACAGGAACCGTTCGCTGACTGTCGTTTTCCCTGCGTCTATATGCGCGATTATTCCTATATTTCGAATCCGGCCGACCGGATAATCATCCTCCATGTATATACATACATTACCAACGATAGTGGGCGAATGCTTTATTGGCTTCAGCCATTTTATGGGTGTCTTCTTTCTTCTTGAAAGCAGTGCCTGTGGAATTGTATGCATCGAACAGTTCTGCAGACAATTTCTGGCTCATGGATTTTCCGGCCCGTTCACGGGCTGCGTGGATGATCCAGCGCATGGCAAGAGCCTCTCGCCTGCTCTCGCGAATTTCTATCGGCACCTGATACGTGGATCCGCCGACACGCCGCGACTTAACCTCGATCACCGGTTTGACATTCTCCATGGCTTTAAGGAAAACTTCGAGCGGCTCTTTTTCCGCTTTTTTCCCGAGTACATCTAGCGCCTCATAGAATGAACGCGCACTGACGGATTTTTTGCCCTGAAGCATCATCCTGCTTATGAACTTTGCGCATACCGGCGAATTGTACTTTGCATCCGCTATTACCGGTCTCGAACCTACTGTTTTTCTTCTTGGCATACTCTATTCCTTTTCTCCGTACTCCGACGACTTATGCCTTGGGCCTCTTCGCACCATACTTCGATCTGCCTTTCTTTCTGTCTTCAACACCGAGCGTATCCTTCGCCCCCCGGATGATGTGATACCTGACACCCGGAAGGTCCTTGACCCTTCCGCCGCGGATAAGCACTACGGAGTGCTCCTGCAAATTGTGGCCAATACCCGGTATATATGCCGTAACTTCGATCCCGTTCACCAAACGCACACGGGCGACTTTCCGCAGAGCAGAGTTCGGTTTCTTCGGAGTTACTGTCATAACCCTTGTACATACCCCGCGTTTCTGCGGATTCTGCTGAAGCGCCGGTGCCTTTGTCCTATTTTTAACGGACTTCCTGCCTTTCCGGACTAACTGGTTTATCGTAGGCATGCTCTATCTTCACTCCTTCATCATACTCTTGTCTTGCGAAAAGAGAACATATCATAGAGAGAAAAAAAAAGTCAATCCCCTTTCCCTCGTGGGGCATTCTGTGCGGAAACTCATTGTTTCTCGCATTATCCCGGTTTCCCGGGGTCATCTCTTCATCGTAGGGAAGAGCGTATCAAATATATAAAAAACAATCAAGAACTGAAAAGAAAAAAGTGGCACTGATAGTACAGGTGCATGAACATGCGGTAGGTATTTTATGGTACAGTATGTACTAGGATAGCGAAAAATCGATATTTCGCACCCTAACGGACAGGAGTCCGATGCCGTTCGAGATGTGATTTTTCGCTATCCGGCCAGACTATCAGTATCCGTGTACTTTCGGTTATGACCTTCGGCCCCCCCGGTCTGCGGCTTCGCTCAGCACTCGTACTTACAGTCGCCTGTGGCACCTATGGCCTGCGGTACATCCGCGTACTTTTTTTCTCGAATCGAAAAAAAAGAACCAATTGTTTCTCCATGCATGCTATACTGAAGGGAAAAATGGAGGTACAAGATGAAAAATCGATTCGCGAACTCTGTTTTGATCTTCATGCTTCCTGCAGTACTTCTGGTTCTCAGTTGCTCTTTTCAGAATCCCACGGACATTCAAAGCTGGCTGCCTGCCTACAAACAAAACACTGTGCTCACATATAAGGTAACTGTTACCTTCACGGACAATACATCTAGTGCCGGGGATCCATACCACATCACCGTGTACGAAATCGACAAAAAAGAAACGCGAGTCGTATACACCATGCGGGAAGACGATGGGGATAAATACTACATCATAGCAGACAGCGCTTCCGGAATGCTCGTACGGAGCGCAGACCAATATTTCGACAAGGACATAGATAGTGCGTACCTAAAAACGCCGGTTCAGGAAGGCACGTATTGGTACAGCCCGAACGGAAAAGTGAAATACACCATCAAAGGCGTGAATCAGAGTTTCGACAGCGCATCGGGGAGCTATAAGGATGTTGTGGTAATCGATGCCATTTGGTCGGACTACCCGACGTGGGACGACAAATACTACTGGTCTCCGAGCGCAGGATACCTTGGCAATCTTTTCACGCCATCCACCACAGAGCCGGTCGGCACGTGGAAATTGTACAGGCTCGACTTAATAGACATTCAGAAACCGTAACGATACAAAAAAAGTGGCCGCAAAAGCGGCCACTCGGGTACACCAAGTCTGTTTCACGCGCCCGTCTATTCTTCCACATCGTTTTCCACGAGTTCTCGTTCTTTTTCTCGTTCCTTGTTCTGTTCCTTCTCCCGTTCTTTCGCTTCGAGTATCTGCTGCATGTGTGCATCCAAATCTTCTTGGTTTTCGTCGAACAGTTTTATATGTCTGTAGAGCTTCATTCCAGTACCAGCGGGGATGGGGTGTCCGATGATGACGTTTTCTTTAAGACCACGGAGGTAATCCACGCTGCCGGCAATAGCGGCATTCGTGAGCACCCTCGTAGTCTCCTGGAAGGAAGCTGCTGAGAAGAACGAATCGATATTCAGGGATGCCCTGGTTATTCCAAGGAGGAGCGGCCGCGCAATTGCCGGTTGTCCGCCTTCCCTGAGCACTTTGTCGTTCTCCTGATGGAACTTGTATTTGTCTACATGTTGGCCGTATATGAAGTGCGTATCGCCGACCTGCACTATCTCGACCTTTCTCATCATCTGTCGGATGATGATGCCTATGTGTTTGTCGTTTATATTCACACCCTGAAGCCTGTACACTTCCTGAACTTCGTTCATGAGGAAGCTTTGGAGAGCATTCTCTCCAAGAATATCGAGAACATCGTGCGGATCCACGTTGCCGTCGCAGAGTTCCTCTCCCGCCTGAACAGTATCGCCATCCCGCACGAGAAGATGTTTACCCATGGGCAATAGGTGTTTTATCTCGTTGCCGAACGCATCTTCTATAACGATGAGCCGCTTTCCCTTCACGATACCCCTGAAGTGTACAGTACCGCTTATCCGTGCGAGTACCGCCACGTTCTTCGGTCTTCGCGCCTCGAATAGCTCGCCCACTCTCGGAAGACCGCCTGTTATGTCTCTGGTCTTCACACTTTCCTTGAGCAGTTTTGCGAGGGTTCGCCCCGCTTTAATTTTTTCCCCGTCCTCGACGTTCAGATACGCGGAGCCCGGCAGATAATACGATGCCACCTCTTCCCCGTGCTTGTTCTCTATGATGATCCTCGGCTGCAGGGATTCGATGGAGAATTCGGTGATTTTCTTTTCGATATTACCCGTATCTTCGTTCACTTCCTCTTTGAGCGTAGTTCCGAGTATAATATCCTGAAACCTGACGACGCCATCGGCCTCTGCGATGATTGGCTCGCTGAAAGGGTCGAAGATCGCTATAGATTCTTCGGCAGCCACTATATCGCCTGCTTTCACGAGGAGCTCCGCTCCGTTTCTGATCTCTACCTTCTGATCCTGTGCTATCAGCAGGACTTTATCGCTCTTGATGTGGGTGAAGGCAATTTCTGAAGCAATGAGCTCTTCTTTTCCCCGTTTTATGATCGGTTCGTCTTTGAGTATCTTCTGCCCCTCTTTGACGAGGACCTTATCGCCTTTCTGAAGCTCGAAAACCTTCAAGATCTTGTTCACCGTGAGGTAACCCTTCCTGGTGAAGAGTCTGTGGTTTCCGTCGAGAACCACCGTGTTACCCTTTATCTCTTTGATCAGCACCGGATACTTCAGATAGGTGCGGTTTTCTTCGCTCACTTTTGTTGCAGCACCGCCGATGTGAAAGGTTCGCATGGTGAGCTGCGTTCCGGGCTGGCCTATGGACTGAGCGGCGATGATGCCTACAGCTTCTCCTATGTTCACAGTCCTGTTCGTCGCAAGGTTTCTTCCGTAGCATTTTCTGCACACACCGTGTTTGGCCTCGCAGGTGAGCACTGTCCTTATGCGAACGGATTCCACCCCCGCATCCTCAAGAAGCTGGGCTATTTCGTCCGTTATCTCTTCGTTCACATTGATGATCACTTCTCCGGTGATGGGGTGCTTGACCCGTTCGAGGGTGAAACGGCCGACGATCCTGTCCGCGAGAGGCTCCACGATTTCCTCGCCGTCCTTGAGGGCCCGCATTTCGATACCGTTAATGGTTCCGCAATCCTCCTCATTGATCACCACATCCTGCGCTATATCCACAAGCCTCCGAGTGAGGTATCCTGCGTCAGCTGTTTTCAAAGCCGTATCCGCAAGACCTTTTCGTGCTCCGTTCGTCGAAATGAAAAACTCGATGACCGAAAGACCTTCCTTGAAGTTCGACCGTATCGGTAACTCGATGATGTCTCCGGACGGTTTCGCCATGAGCCCCCGCATGCCTGCAAGCTGGCGGATCTGGTTTCTGCTTCCTCGGGCACCGGAATTGGCCATCATGTACACTGGGTTGAACCCTTCCTTGTCCTTTTTCAGCCGTTCCATCATCACGTTCGTGAGGTCTTCGTTCGTCTTGCTCCACACTTCGACTACGCGATTGTACCGCTCTTCCTGGGTTATGTGTCCCTGGAGATACTGGTTCTGAATAGCTGCGACTTGCTGGTTCGCCTGGTCGATCATGGTCTTCTTCTCGTCCGGCACTACGATATCTTCCATACCGATGGTGGCACCGAACACAGTGGCAAACCTAAAACCGAGATTTTTTATCGCATCGAGCATTCTGACTGCCACGTATGGCCCTTTATTCGTATACACATCGGAAATGAGGGCCCTGAGCTCCTTATCGCCCATGGGATAATTGATATATTCGATCTCCGGCGGAAGCTCTTCGTTCAGAATGATCCTTCCAGGCGTAGTTTCCTTTATTTCACCGAACATCGGCACTTTGATGAGTGCCTCATAATCCACTGCCTTCATGTCAAGAGCCATGAACACCTCGTCCACAGAGGAAAAACGTTTCCCCTCGCCCTTTGCACCCTTTCGCTCCCTGGTGAGGTAGTTGATTCCCAGTACCATATCCTGGGAAGGAAACACAATGGGTTTTCCGTTCGCAGGGTTCAGCAGGTTGTTTGCAGAAAGCATGAGGGTCCAACACTCAATCTGGGCGGCCTGGGTGAGCGGCACGTGCACTGCCATCTGATCACCGTCGAAGTCGGCATTGAACGCATGGCAGACCAGAGGATGCAGCTTAATCGCCTTGCCGCCCACAAGAACGGGTTCGAAGGCCTGTATACCGAGCCTGTGCAACGTAGGTGCACGGTTTAGAAGCACTGGATGCTCCTTCACGACTTCATCCAGCACAGCCCATACTTCCGGCGTTTCCTGTTCCACCAGGGTTTTCGCTTTCTTTATGTTGTAGACCACGTCCTTTTCAACAAGCTTCTTCATGATAAAGGGCTTGTACAGCTCGAGCGCCATTTTCGTCGGAAGGCCACATTGGTGGAGCTGAAGCTCGGGCCCTACGACGATGACGGAACGGCCGGAATAATCGACTCGTTTTCCGAGCAAGTTCTGTCTGAAACGACCTTGTTTTCCTTTGAGCATATCGGACAGAGACTTAAGCGGTCTATTGGAGGCCCCCTTTACGACCCGTTTCTTCTTGGAGTTGTCGAATAGCGCATCTACAGCCTCCTGAAGCATTCTTTTTTCGTTTCGGATGATGATATCAGGAGCATTCAGCGCCATGAGCCGTTTGAGGCGGTTATTCCTGTTGATGACGCGTCTATACAGATCGTTGAGATCCGAAGTAGCGAATCTGCCGCCATCCAACTGAACCATCGGCCTGAGCTCGGGTGGAATAACAGGTATTACATCGAGTATCATCCATTCGGGTTTGTTCCCCGAATCTCTGAAGTTTTCCACGATTTCTATACGCTTGAGAAGCCGCTTGTCCGCGCGCGGTCCCTTCTCTATCATTTTTGTGCGGAGTTCCTGGGAAAGCGCATCCAGATCCAAATTCTCGAGCAAGGTACGGATCGCTTCGGCGCCTATGCCTGCAGTGAACGACATACCAAACCGTTCGCGCGCATCGTTGTATTCCTCTTCGGTGAGGAGATCCATCCGTTTCAGATCCGTATCGCCCGGATCTATGACTATATACTTCTCATAATAGAGGATGGAACGCAAGGCGGCAATGGGAAGGTCGAGCAGAAGTCCCATGCGGGACGGAACCGACCGATAATACCAAATGTGGGAAACAGGGGATGCAAGCTCTATATGCCCCATGCGTTCCCTACGGACCTTGAAGTGGGTCACTTCCACTCCGCACCTGTCGCAGATGACCCCTTTGTACCGGATAGACTTGAACTTTCCGCAATAACATTCCCACTCTTTGGTGGTTCCGAAGATTCGTTCGCAGAAAAGACCGTCTTTTTCCGGACGGAGCGTTCTGTAATTTATCGTCTCAGGCTTTTTTACTTCGCCATAGCTCCAGGCGCGAATCTGCTCTGGCGAGGCGAGCTTGACCTGTATATTGTCAAAATCCTGGATATCTCTCATCACCCTTTCCTCCTAGGAATTGCTTCCCTGCTTGTTCACGAGCTCTTCATCCCGTTCGGTAAGAGGTACAACCCTTCCCTTCGAATCATAGATGGTGAGATCGAGTGCGAGTCCTCTCAGTTCCTGGACGAGTACGTTGAACGACTCAGGGATACCAGCAGAGGTTGTGGATTCTCCTTTTACAATGCTTTCGTATATTTTCGCCCGGCCTGTCATATCATCGGACTTGATGGTAAGCAGTTCCTGCAAGGTGTTCGCAGCACCGTATGCTTCCAGCGCCCAGACTTCCATTTCGCCGAGGCGTTGGCCACCGAATTGCGCTTTGCCGCCAAGCGGTTGCTGGGTAACCAACGAATACGGGCCCGTGGAACGGGCATGCATCTTGTCATCGACGAGGTGATGGAGCTTGAGCATATACATGACTCCGACCATGACGGGGTTTTCGAAGGGTCTGCCCGTTCTGCCATCGTAAAGCACTGTCTTCGACGTCGCAGGCAGCCCCGCTTTTTCCAGCTTGTCCCCGATCATCTCGTTCGTCGCGGACTGAAACACGGGCGTCGCATACCATTCGTCGAGAACGGAGCCTGCCCAGCCGAGCTCCGTTTCGAGGATCTGGCCGAGATTCATACGGGACGGAACTCCCAGGGGATTGAGACAGAGATCGAGCGGCGTGCCGTCCGCCATGAAAGGCATATCCTCTTCAGGAAGCACCTTTGCTATGACGCCTTTGTTGCCGTGGCGACCGGCCATCTTGTCGCCTTCCTGGAGTTTCCGCTTGGTGGCTATGAGCACTTTCACCACCTCGTCCACTCCCGGGTTGAGGTCGTCCCCTTCGGAACGCTTGAGCCTCTGCACATCTATGACAGTACCTTCCACGCCATGGGGCACGCGCAGGGAGGTATCTCTGACTTCTTTCGCCTTCTCTCCGAATATGGAGTTAAGGAGCTTGAACTCCGGCGTGGTTTCCGTCTCGGATTTCGGAGTCACTTTCCCGACAAGGATGTATCCTGCATTCACCTTGGCCCCGATGCGGACAATACCTTCTTCGTCGAGTTGTTCCAGAGCGTTTTCGTTCGTATTAGGTATGTCCCTTGTGATTTTTTCAGGGCCGAGTTTGGTTTCACGCACATCTGTAGTGAATTCTTTTATATGTATGGAAGTAAATATATCTTCCTTCACGATCTTCTCGGAAATCAGTATGGCGTCTTCGTAGTTGTACCCGTTCCAGGGGAGAAATCCTACTAGAACATTTCTGCCCAATGCGAGCTCTCCCTTGAACGTCGCAGGGCCGTCCGCCAGCACCTGACCTTTTTCTACATGCTGAGCTTTCTTCACGATCGGTTTCTGATTATAGCAGGTATCCTGGTTCGTCCTCTGATATTTGATGAGAAGATATGTATCCGTATCGTGCTTGTTCTTCGGCTCATCCGGCTTGACCACAATAGTGCGGGAGGTAACGTATTCCACGGTTCCTGCCCTGCGGGCCTTCACTAAGACACCGGAATCGTAAGCGCATTTGCCTTCCATACCCGTTCCCACGCGGGGCGGCTCAGGAAACACGAGAGGAACGGCCTGCCTTTGCATGTTCGAACCCATGAGCGCCCGGTTCGCGTCGTCGTGTTCGAGAAACGGTATGAGCGACGCAGAAACCGATATGATCTGCTTGGGGGAAACATCCATATAGTGGATGGCATCCGGCGTTTTCGTCGTATAATCCCCCGCCTTGCGAACAGGAATCTGATCCGACAGAAACTTGCCGTGCTTGTCGATCGGCGCATTCGCCTGCGCTATGAAATATTTCTCCTCGTCCATGGCGGACAGGTATTCGATCTCCCTCGTCACCTTGCCGTTCTTCACTTTGCGGTACGGCGTTTCGAGGAATCCGTATTCGTTCACCGTCGTATAATTCGCCAGAGAAACGATGAGACCGATATTCGGACCTTCAGGGGTTTCGATGGGGCACATTCTTCCGTAATGCGTGTAATGCACATCCCTGACCTCGAAGCCCGCCCTATCCCTCGAAAGACCGCCCGGACCAAGTGCGTTCAACCTTCGCTTGTGAGTGAGCTCGGAAAGAGGGTTCACTTGATCCATGAACTGCGAAAGTTGGCTCGAACCGAAAAACTCCTTGATCGCGGCGACTATGGGTTTTATCGATATCAGATCCTGCGGTTTGATCGTCTCAGTCTCCTTCAAAGACATCCGCTCCTTTGCTATGCGCTCCATGCGGGCAAACGCGGTTTTCAGCTGGTTCGCAAGGAGCTCTCCAACGGACCGGATGCGCCTATTCCCGAGGTGATCAATATCGTCCACATTCGCCTCTCCGATGTATACCTTGATGAGGTACTGCATCGTATTTATGATATCCTCTTTCACGAGTACATGGGCTTCCACCGGATTCTCATAATCGAATTTCTTGTTGAGTTTGTAGCGGCCGACCTTGCCCAGATCGTATCTGCGGGTCGTGAAAAACATCGTGTTGAGATCTTTCTCCGCCGCTTCGACCGTGATAGGTTCTCCTGGCATGAGAATGGCATATACGTTCGAAAGTGCGTCTTCCTTGCTCGGTTCGTCCCGTTCCGGATCGTCCTTCGTATACTTCACTTCTTCGCGCTCGAAACAGTTCAGGATTATTTGCGAATGCAGTGAATCGTCGTGCTCGAAATCGATGATCTCCACTTCCTTAATGCCCGAATGCAGGAGTTCATCCACATCGTGCGGATGAATCTTCTCGCCTGCCCGGTAGAGCTTCTTCGTCTCCTCTCCGGAGCCCACATATACGGCTTTTGCGAACACCTTTCCGATGAGGTCCTCTTTTTCTTCGCGCGCGTCCGAGACGGCAATTTTCCGAGTCTTGTGGAACAGAGCGATGATTTTTTCCCGCGTATCATAGCCTAAGGCTCTGAGGAAAAGGGTCCCCAGAATCCGTTTTTTTCTGTCGATCTTTGCATATATCAGTTCGCGTTTTTGGTCTATTTCAAATTCGAGCCACGACCCTCGATACGGAATGATCCGCGACGAATAAATGCCCTTTTCATGGGAAAAAATGACGCCTGGAGAGCGGTGAATCTGGCTCACCACTACTCGTTCTGCTCCGTTGATGATGAATGTCCCCCGGTCTGTCATCAAAGGGATATCTCCCATGTAGATATCCTTTTGCCTTATTTCGCCTGTCTGCTGAAAAATAAGATTGATCCGTGCCTTGATAGGCATGGCATAGGTAAGCCCCTTTTGCTTGCATTCCGCCTCGCTGAGTTTGATATTGTTTTCGTCGAGCGTATAGTGATCGTATTCGAGGAGCATATCCCCGTTGGGGCTTTCTATGGGAAATACGGACTGAAATACTTCCTCCAATCCCTGCTTCTTCAAAGGTTCGCCGGCCAGAAGTCTCTCACGCTGCAGAAACCGTTCATACGATGTCAGCTGAATACCGATGAGATCGGGAAGCTCCATCACATTGTCGTATTGCTTCCCTATGTATACTCTTTCTATGGACCTGTTCCTGTCAAACATACTACCTCCTAACGCAGGCTGATCATGGCAGTCCGTTCAGGTTTGATGCGTAGAGCAAAAACCACCTGCCGAACAGGTGGTTTCTCTATCCCGGTCGAACCATATGCGTGTGCCGGGATGAAATGAATATACCACCGGAACTACGCATTCCGGTGGTATCGCGAGTTTGATTGTACACGTATGAGAACAGTGTGTGCTATCGTACTTCAACTGTTGCGCCAGCCGCCTCGAGCTTTTGCTTGATTGAATTCGCTTCTTCCTTGGATACACCTTCTTTTACGGCTTTCCCGCCTGCTTCGACCAGGTCTTTCGCTTCTTTCAGTCCGAGACCGGTTATTGCACGGACTTCCTTGATGACTCCGATCTTCTGACCTTCATTGAAACTCTTCAGAACCACATCAAACTCAGTTTTCTCCTCCGCCGCCGGAGCCGCGCCGCCGGCCGCTCCAGGAGCTGCCACTGCCGCAACAGCTACAGGAGCTGCAGCAGTCACTCCGAATTTTTCTTCCATTGCCTTGACGAGTTCGGATACTTCTAGAACCGTCATTCCGGCAATTGCTTCCAAAATCTGTTCCTTGGACAGTGTTGCCATATTATCTTCTCCTTGTGTTTTATTTCATTAGCGATAGCATGCAACACGCGCACGAAGGCTAACGCTAAATGTTTTTGTGTTATTCACCCTTTTCCGCAGCTTTCTTGTCCGCAACCGCTTGAAGGGTCCTTACGAGTTTTGTCGGAACCGCGTTCAACGCATACACGAAGTTCTGCAGCGGCGCCTGCATCGTGGACATAAGCATTGCAATGAGCTCTTTTTTACCCGGCAACTTCGAGAACGCCTCGAGCTGCTTGTCGTTGAACACATTCTTATCCACCAGACCGCCTTTGACTTTGAGCGGCAATTCCTTGCTCAGTTCGAGGAGCAGCTTCGCAACAGGAGCGGAATCTTCCTTCGCTATGGCGATCGCAGTCGGTCCTACCAAATATTCCGCCACTTCCGGATACTGGAGATCCCGCAAGGCAATCTTTGCGAATCTGTTTTTCACCACTCGGTAAGCCGCTTTCTGTTCCCTGAGCTTCTTGCGCACATCGGTGATCTGTTCCACAGTGAGACCGCGATAATCGGTGAAAATGAAATCTTTCGCCAGTTGAAACTCATCCCGGATTTTTTTCACCGCATCCTGTTTATACGGCTGGATTTTCTTGTTTTCAGTTACCATAAACGAACTCCCTCAGTCTCACTCTTTTTCTCTGGCTAAGATGCGTATGCCAGGTCCCATAGTGGAGGAAATAGCCACACTCTTGATGAAATCGCCCTTCACATCCGAAGGTCGCTTCCTTTCGAGTTCCGTTATGAACGTCTTGACGTTCTCTTTGAGTTTTTCGGCTTCCATGGAGACTTTCCCCACTGCCAGATGCACGACGCCGGTCTTGTCTGCGCGGTATTCGATCCGGCCTTTGCGCAACTCGGCGAGAGCCCCCTTGATATCGAAAGTTACGGTCTGGGTTTTGGGGTTCGGCATGAGTCCGCGTCTTCCGAGTATCTGGCCAAGCCTTCCAACATCCTTCATCATGTCAGGTGTAGCGACGGCGATATCGAAATCGAGCCACCCTTCCTTGATCTTCTCGATGAGGTCATTGTCTCCGACATAGGTAGCACCTGCGTCCTTCGCTTCCTGAACCTTATCGCCCTTTGCGAATACGAGGATCTTCTTCCCTTCCGTAAATTGATGCGGAAGCACCACCGTGTCTCTAACCGTCCCGCCCTTTTTGATGTTGAGATTCACGGAAACCTCGACGGTTTCGTCGAATTTCGCATAAGCGAGTTGTTTCACCAGTTCGACGGCCTTATCATAGGAATACTGTTCCTGTTTGTTGTACTTTTTAAGGGCTTCGAGATATTTCTTTCCGCGTTTCATGGTTATGCCTCCACCTCTACGCCCATGCTCCGGGCAGTACCTGCTATGATCTTCATGGCTGCATCCACGTCATTCGCGTTCAAATCGGGAAGCTTCAATTCCGCGATTTCTTTAAGCTTCGCTTTCGAAATCTTCGCCACCTTTGTCTTGTGCGATTCGGGAGATCCTTTCTCGATGCCGCATGCCTTTTTAATGAGAACAGAAGCTGGCGGCGTTTTCGTGATGAATGTGAAACTCTTATCCTGATATACTGTGATGACACACGGTATAACCAGGCCGGGTTCCATGTTCTTGGTGCGGTCATTGAATTGTTGTACGAACTGAGGGGCGCTCACTCCATGAGGTCCGAGCGCCGGTCCTACCGGTGGCGCCGGTGTTGCTTTTCCGGCAGGCACCTGCAGTTTGATGATCGCAGTGACCTTTTTCTTTGCCATTTTTTTCTCCTATTTGGTACTATCGCCTTTGTCGGGCTCCCACAAAGGAAAAACTTTCCTTACGTTGTTATATCTTTTCGACCTGAAGGAAGTCGATTTCCACAGGAGTCGCTCGGCCGAATATGCCGACCATGACCCTGAGCTTCCCCTTCTCCAGGTTCACTTCTTCCACCGATCCGGTGAACGAATCGAACGGTCCTTCAATGATACGGACCGTCTCTCCGACAGAAAAAGACTGTTTCGGACGCAGAATTTTTTCGGATTTGATCTCTCCGGCTTTCTGAAGTATGGCTCTCGCCTCTTCCTGAGAGATCGGCTGGGGTTTTATGCCGCTTGTGGAACCCACGAATCCAGTTACCCCTTGGATCTTCTTGATGGTGGAGCAGATTGCTTTCCACCCGCGGTCGGGGAGGTCCATTTCGAGCAGGATATAGCCGGGAAGAAATTTTTTCGAAGATATTTTCTTTTTTCCGTCTTTTATTTCCACAACTTCTTCGGAAGGAACTTTTATGTCGAAAACATAGCCCTCGAGGGGCCCCCCATTCATGAGTAAGCGTATATGCTTTTCGACCCGGTTTTCGTATCCCGAATACGTATGGAGAACATACCAGCCTTTTGCCATTACATTCCTTATACTACTATAGTAAAACCTTAAAAAACCAATTCGACTCCGAGCAAAAGCAGGAAATCGACAACTCCGAGCACGACTGCAAAGGCGATCGTAGAAATAATGACGACCTTCGTAGAGGAAACAACTTCTTCTCTGCTCGGCCATGTGACCTTCTTCAGTTCTGCAAAGCTGTCTTGAAAAAACTGAACGATCTTCTTCATCCGCAACTCCTCATAAAAACAGGTCAGGCAGGATTCGAACCTGCAACATCCGGTTTTGGAGACCGGCGCTCTAGCCGTTGGAGCTACTGACCTAGTTGCTTATTTCACTTTCGTTTCTTTATGCAGCGTGTGTTTCTTGTCGAACTTACAGTATTTGCTGAGTTCGAGCTTTCCTTGTGTGTTTCGTTTGTTCTTTTTTGTTGTATAATTTCTGCGCTTGCATTCTGTACATTCCAGCGCTATTAATTCAACAACTTTTCCTTTCTTTCCGCCAGCCATTTTCCATAGACTCCTGTTGATAAGTTGAATTTTTACTATACCAAATATCTTTTTCCATTGTCAATGGAAGCGCTCCTCTTGCACCAAACAAAAAAACTCCTCCAGAGCTCCAGCACCCCTATCCGCTTACAAACTCTGAAAGAAACACAGAGGCATCACTGAGAGCCCTCGACCGGATTTGAACCGGTGACCCCCTCCTTACCATGGAGGTGCTCTACCGACTGAGCTACAAGGGCACTGATTATAGTTCGAACACGGTATCAAGAATGGATATGTTTGTCAAGGACACTGGGTAAAAACTCTCTGTTTTTACCCAGTGTACACAGGTGCACCACATACGCATGGCGAAAAAAAATCTGCGGAGCGATAGTCGTTCCGCAGAGCCGTATGCGATTGATTAGGAACATCAGCTGATTTTTTCCAGAACTTCCTGTTTCTCTTTCCTCGCACCCCGAGGAGGCAAAGCATTGAACCACCGTTCGTCAAAGGTGAAGAAGCCTGCGAAATCCTTCTCGTTCCACACCTTGTCCAGAATGGATTGTACCACCTTGGAGCGTTCATCCAGACCCTTCGCAAATTCGGTGACAAGCGTTTCGGCACCGGGATGCGACGCCTTCGGATGATGTTTGTTGTAATGCTCGCGGAACACTTCGGGTCGGTCGATCAGCATACAAGGTCTGAGCACATTGCCGTCATAGGGGATCTTACTCTTTATGTCCATGAAGAACGGCGAGCGGATAACATCGTGCAGGGATTTTTCCTTTATGTTGTCCACCGAAAAATGGCAGAACACGCAAGGTTCCACATCGCCCTTGTTGGTGATGTGTACATACTGTCTCGCACCCGCCATGCATCCGTTCACCAGGAAACCGTCGTTCCAGAAATCCGCTATGAAGATTGGGCGCGAGTTCCTGAGTTTGTAGATGAACTGACCCAACTCTTTCCTGGCTTCCGGAGA